>AGAU01000065.1 GCA_000224765.2 SAR324 cluster bacterium JCVI-SC AAA005
CCAGATCTGGGGTGTCGTGCGACATGTCATTCATAAGCTCTAGGAAGCTGGTATGAACCAACCAATTAACTTCCAAAATAAGCTGGAGCTCTTCTCAGAACACTGGTCCCCGAAAGTCATCGCGGAAATGAATGACTACCAGTTCAAGCTGGTGAAGATCAAAGGCGAGTTTACTTGGCACCAGCATGCCAACACGGATGAGACTTTCATTGTGCTAGAGGGTTCTATGGGAATTGAGTTCAAGGACCGGACGGTCCAATTGAGTGAAGGAGAAATGATCGTGGTTCCCCGTGGGGAAGAACACAAGCCCTTCGCTGATAAAGAGTGCAAGGAGTTGTTAGTTGAACCAAAGGGGGTGGTCAACACAGGCGATGCTGGTGGTGAGTTGACCAGCGACAATGACGTTTGGATTTGATGTTAATCTCTGACAGATGCAGACATTATCCAAAACCTTTAGAAGGAGATTCTTTTTGAGAGGTGTACGTAAAACCCTTGACGCGTATAGGTCATGAAAACCATCTTGGTCGCCGGTGCAACAGGACAAACAGGCAGACTGGTGGTTGAACATTCTTTGGCCAAGGACTACAAAGTTCGTGTAATTGTGCGGTCGCGCAACAGGCTTCCTTCAGAAATTTTAGAACATCCTAACATCACTCTTATTGAAGCCAGTTTACTTGACCTTTCGGATGAGCAGATGGCTGATTTAGCAAAGGGATGTGACGCCGTGGTATCCTGTTTGGGACATGTCATCAACTTTAATGGGATTTTTGGAGAACCAAAGCAGTTGTGTACAGAAGCTACAAAGCGTTTGTGCAAGGCGATTGAGTCTAATTGTCCACTCTCGCCAGTCAGGTTTATTTTGATGAATACAGTAGGTGTTCCCAACCCTAACCTCAGTGAACAGAGGGAATGGTTTGAGCGAGTTGTCCTCTCACTCTTGCGTTGGCTGATTCCTCCACACAAGGATAACGAGACTGCGGCTCAACACTTTCACTCCAACATCGGACAGAAGAACAAGTATGTAGAATGGTGTAGCGTACGACCTGATTCACTGATTAACGAGGGTGTATCCACTTATGAAATTACAGAGTCACCGTCAACAGGCCTGTTCAACGGCCAGCCGACAGCACGCTCCAACGTAGCTCACTTCATAGTTCGGCTGATTGAAGATGACTCCCTATGGACAAGTTGGAGATTCAGGATGCCAGTTATCATGAACTCTCAAGGTGACCTAAATGAGGAATTAGACCAATAGCAGAACTCAATATCCAATGCTTTTGAAACTTTGATTCATCTCATTTCTGAG
>AGAU01000064.1 GCA_000224765.2 SAR324 cluster bacterium JCVI-SC AAA005
CTTACAGATATTATAACGTGATAAAATCTTATAATTGTATGAATAATAAAAGAAAGATTTTGCCCCAGTAAGTTTCAATTCTTTTAAAGCACCCCGATGCTAAATTCTTGGGCAACTGATTACATTCTAACCTCAAATTCTCAGCCCTTGCGTTCGAAAAACCTTCTCGCCTCCTGAATCATTGACGATTCAAGCCACTCTCAAGATGGTCTAGAATTTGTTATTTTCACCAAATTCTTTCATCTCAAAAGATGAGTGAGTGTTACTAAATTTAATAAACCAAGGAGTGCTCCATGCGATTTTTAACGATCCTATTAGCAACAATAATCTGTGTAAAATCCACTTTTGCTTTGACTCCCATCAAATTTTCGCTGGATTGGAAATTTGAGGGCCCCGCAGCGCCATACTTTGTTGCTTTGGACAAAGGATATTTTGAGGCTGAAGGGCTGGATGTAACAATTGACACAGGCAAAGGGTCCCTGGAAGCCATTCCACGAGTTACTGGAGGAGCGTACGAATTTGGTTTTGCTGACATCAACTCGCTCATCAAATTCCGAGACAAAAATCCAACTATTGATCTAAAAGGAATTTTAATGGTCTACAACAATCCTCCATTTGCTATTATTTCACTTAATAAAAGTGGAGTGGTAAGGCCTAAAGATCTGGAGGGTAAGATCCTCGGTGCTCCTGCTCCTGATGGCGCTTACGCGCAATGGAAAGCCTTTGTTGCTGCAAACAACATAAAGGCGAATAAGGTGATCATTGAGAACGTCGGATTTCCAGTTCGGGAGCCTATGCTTGCAGCTGGTGAGGTGGATGCAATCACAGGTTTCTCCTTCTCATCATTCTTGAATTTGAAATCAAAGGGAGTCAAGGAAGAAGATATCAATGTGATGTTGATGTCTGATTATGGACTAAAACTTTATGGTAACACTGTGATAGTGAATCCTGAGTTTGCAACTGAAAACCCACAACTCGTTAAAGGATTTGTCAAAGCTATTATCCGTGGCTGGCTTGATACAATTGCAGATCCCAATTCCGCAATTGATCATTTAATGAAGAGGAACAAAATTGCTCGCCGTAACGTTGAGTTGGAGCGCTTGGAGATGGCTATTCGTGACAACGTGATTACAGCTGAAGTGAAAGAACGAGGATTTGGAGATGTGGAGGGCGGACGTCTGGATGCATCGATCAACCAGGTTGGTCTAACCTATGACTTTTCAAACAAACCAACTGCGGCTTCGGTCTTTACAAGTAAGTTTCTGCCCGCCATGAGTCAAAGAAAGATCAACTGAAGTGACCCATTTCGTAGATATCAACAGGGTTTCGGTGTCTTATGACTTAGGTGATCCGCCAGTATTGGAGGACACTTCGCTCCAGATGTCCGAGGGAGAATTCGTCGCTCTTGTCGGACCTAGTGGCTGTGGCAAGTCAACATTCATGAAGCTTATGTCTGGCCTGCTCAAGGCGGATCAGGGTTCTGTTGTAGTTGCTGATAAGGAAGTAAACCGCCCCTTGGGGAATGTTGGGATGGCATTTCAGAATTCTGTGATGCTTCCGTGGCGAACGACTCTAAACAACCTTTTACTACCGTTAGAGATTGCAAGACCTCATCGTAAAGCTTTCCGCAAGAAACGGGAGGCTCACGTCAACAAAGCGATAGATTTACTAAGCTCCGTTGGTTTGAAAGGTGTTGCCGAGAAATACCCTTGGGAACTGTCGGGAGGCATGCGCCAGAGAGCCTCACTTTGTAGGGCTCTGATCCACGAACCTGAAGTATTGATGCTTGATGAGCCCTTTGGGGCCCTTGATGCCTTCACTCGAGAAGAGCTATGGTGTGTGCTTCGCGACCTCTGGCAGGAGAGAAAATTTACTGTCCTTTTGGTTACTCATGACTTGATTGAATCGGCCTTTTTAGCAGATAGAGTCTTGGTGATGAGTAATCGGCCTGGTAGGGTGATTATGGAACTTAAGATTCCTTTTGAAAGGCCTCGAAACCTTGACATTCGTTTCGAAAAAGAATTTGTGGACATTGTTCACCAGCTTCGTGACCAAATTCGGACCGCAAGAGAAGCCTAATCCAATGAGTTGATGCAGAAGCGTACTTTAGAAAGACTAGCACCATGGTTCGTCACAGTAGTGATGTTTCTTCTTTGGGAAATCATTTGTCGATTGGGGAGTATTCCAGAATATTTCCTGCCAGCTCCTACCGTCATCTTTGATGCGATGCTTACATTTCACGAGGCACTCATCGAAGACTCTCTCTACACTCTGCTTTCTACCTCTATTGGATTTGGGATTGCTGTGGTTTTTGGGTTACTCCTCGGATTGATGATTGGCTGGTCTAAAACAATTTATCGGGGGCTTTATCCAGTGATGGTTGGCTTCAACAGCGTTCCAAAGGTGGCTGTCGTACCAATTCTAGTACTTTGGTTTGGAATTGGGATTGTGCCAGCTGTTCTTACGGCTTTTTTGATTTCTTTTTTTCCAATCGTAGTAAATGTTGCAACCGGTCTAGCTACGACTGAACCTGAGTTGGAAGATGTCTTGCGGTCTTTGGGGGCCAGCAAGCTCGATATTATGTTAAAAGTAGGGATTCCTGGAGCAATGCCATTCTTTTTTGGATCACTCAAGGTTGCTATTACTTTGGCGTTTGTTGGGGCAGTCGTGTCTGAAACTGTTGCCTCCAATCATGGAGTTGGACATCTAATGCTCTCAGCCCAAGCAAATTTTGAAGTTCCCTTGGTTTTTGCAGGTTTACTGGTCCTAGCCTTCGAGGGAATCGTGATGTATGCCATTTTCGCAGCAATTGAGCAGCGTACAGCTAAATGGGCCTACCGGAGCCATAAGTGATTGAAGCACATATTCACGAATGGTTGAATCTTGTGGTTCGCTGGATCCACATGATCACTGGAATTGCTTGGATAGGAGCTTCATTCTACTTCAATTGGGTTGAGGGACAACTGAATCGAAAAGGGCCTAATCAACCTGGCATTGCAGGGGATTTGTGGGCGGTTCATGGAGGTGGATTCTACCATTCACAGAAATACCAGGTAGCACCAGAAAAGCTTCCAGAGAAGCTTCATTGGTTCAAGTGGGAAGCTTACATGACCTGGGTCAGTGGGATGGCACTGCTGATCATCGTTTATTTCTGGCAGGCCGAATCTTACATGGTAGATCCTTCGGTTGCTGATTTGTCAGGCTGGCAAGCGATTGCGATTAATCTGAGTGCTATGCTCCTAGGCTGGCTGATTTATGATCAGCTATGTCGGTCTTCTTTTGGGCAGCGTAACGATTGGATGCTTTACTTGTTCATCATTGCATTACCAATAGTTGCTTGGGGATTGGGTCAATTTTTGAGTGGGAGGGCCACCTACATCACCGTAGGAGGAATGATTGGTTCCATGATGGTAGGAAACGTGTTCTTTGTCATCATCCCTGTACAAAAGAAGATGGTAGGGGCAATGCTAGCTGGGGAGCTCCCTGATGGTAAAATGGGGAAACAGGGTCTTCAGCGCTCCAGACACAATAACTACCTGACACTCCCTGTTTTACTGATCATGATCAGCAATCATTTCCCAACGACCTTTGGCCATTCCTACCACTGGTTGATTTTAGGCTCGCTGTCAGTGATTGGGATTGTCGTCAAGCACTATTTCAATTTACGCCACCAGGGAAAACCTCCAAAATGGCTTTTGCCAAGTGCAGCTTTAGCAACCGTTGCCGTTGTGATTTTCTCTGGCCCTTGGATGCGAGAAAAGACAGTGACCGCGCAAATGGTTAGTGACAACCGCGCGATCAGCATTGTGCAGCGTCGATGTACTTCTTGTCACGCAAATATGCCAACTCAACCGGGTTTCTCTGCTCCGCCAAAGGGTGTTGTCTTAGAGACTGTCGCTCATATTAAACAATATGCATCTCAGGTACAGGCTCAGGTGGTTACCTCGCACATAATGCCACTGGCAAATCTAACAGGGATGACCCAAGACGAGCGAAATCAACTTGGTGGATGGCTGGAACAACATCTTTGAGTTTAAATTCGAAATATTTGAAATGAAACGCGAATACGTATTTTTCTTTTGTAACGGTCAACCAATTCGGGTGAAAGGTTTGGCGGTCTTGCAGACTCTGTCAAAATGGCTTCGAAAAGACAGACAATTGACCGGAACAAAGGTCGTATGTGCAGAGGGGGACTGTGGGGCTTGTACGGTCTTGTTGGGATACCCGAGTTCAGAAAAGATTAAATACGAAGCTGTTAACAGCTGTATCTTGAACGTTCACCAATTGGATGGACTTCACGTAATCACAATCGAAGGTTTAGCATGGGGAGATCGGCTGCATCCAGTTCAGCAGGCAATGCGAGATGGGTTTGGTTCACAATGTGGCTACTGCACTCCGGGAATCGTCATGGCATTAGCCGCAAATGCCTTGGTGTATTCAGAATCCACGAGGAAAAAATTAACTGAGAAAGAAGCACTGATTGGTAACCTCTGTAGGTGTACGGGCTATGAAGCGATCATTGATTCTGCGAAGGCCTCTAAAAAAATAAATTCTTGGAAATTTGCTGACCAATACCCTTCTGGTGCAATCGTAAAACAACTGAAAGAAGAGACAAAGGTCCCTTTTGCATTACAAGAAGTTGATCCAGCACTAGAGCAGGAAATTCTCAGAAAGTGTTGGAGGCCTAGGACCCTAAGAGACGCCTTAAAAATCAAACGCAAGCACCCAGAAGCTCGATGGTTGGCTGGTGGAACTGACATATGCGTCCAGATCAATAAAGAAAGAATCGATCCCAAAGAATTGATTGCAACAAGCGAAATTCCTGAATTGTGTGGGATCCGAGAGCAAGGAAACCACCTGATTTTTGGCGGAAATGTCAGTTGGAGAGAATTAGAAGAGTGGTCTTCGATAAATTGGCCCAATGTAAAAGATATGTTGGATCTCTTCGCCTCCCCTCAAATCCGCAATCGTGGGACCATTGCGGGTAATCTAGCCAATGCATCCCCTGTAGCTGACAGCTTGCCTTGGCTCTACGTGAGTGAGGCGGAAGTTGGGGTTTGTGATGGAGAAAATTGGCGTTGGATTCCCATCGATAAGTTTTATAAAGGCTACAAATTACTAGATCTTCGACAAAGTGAATTGATTGGAGCTATTAGAATTCAAAAATCTCATCAGAATTTGTCACAGCGCCTATTTAAGGTCTCTAAGAGGAGGGATTTGGATATCTCCACATTCACAGCAGCCATCCAATGGCAAATAGTTGAAGGTCGATTCCAACAAATTAGATTGGCTTATGGAGGTGTAGGGCCAACCGTCATTCGAATGAATAAAACCGAAAAAGTCCTCCAAAGTAAACCATGTACAAAAGACTTGATTGAAAAAGCTGGTAAAATAGCTGTGGCTGAAATCAGTCCCATTTCAGATGTCCGATCATCAGATCATTACCGCAATCGTTTGGCAGAGACTATCCTCAAAAAATTCTTTCATGAAGAAATTTCGATGACTGCATGATGAAACATTTAAAGATTTTATAATAAGGCATGGAAACGGGTAAAAGCCTTGCCCACGACTCTGCTGAAATGCAAGTCACTGGGGCAGCACTCTACACAGACGACATTATCGAAAATGCTGGCGAGCTTGTTGTAAGCTTTGTCGGAAGTCCTGTTGCTCATGGGTTGCTGAAGCGAATAGATTTGGGAAATCTTTATCAGATTCCTGGCTTTGTGGCTGCTTTTACTTGGCGAGACATTCCAGGAGCCAACTTGTTTGGACCTGTAATCGCTGATGAACCCTTCCTGGCAAAAGACATCTGTGAATATCTTGGACAGCCCATTGTGGTCTTGGCTGCTAAAAATGTGGGTGCGCTGAAGAAAGCACGCCTACAGGTTCAGATCGAAGTCGAGGAAAAAACGCCATGGTTTACGATTTCTCAAGCGCTCAAACAAAATTCTTTCTTAGGCACTTCTCGAGTGATCAAGCGTGGGGATTTTGACGAAGCTTGGCTAAAAGCTGACCATCAAATTGAGGGGGTCTTTTACAGTAACGGACAAGAACAATTCTATCTGGAATCCCAAGCGGTCATAGCCCATTCTGGTGAAGGCAATGAGATCTTGATTCAGGCATCGACACAAAATCCCACAGAACTTCAGGAAGTCGTAGCTCATATGCTAAGCATTGATTTTAAAGAAGTCGTCTGTACTTGTCGTCGGATGGGAGGAGCCTTTGGAGGAAAAGAGACGCAAGCGGCCCTGCCAGCATTGATGGTGGCCCTCGTTGCTAAGAAAACAGGAAGATCTGCACGCATTGCTTACGATAAAGATACGGATATGAACGTCACCGGTAAAAGACATCCTTTCCGAAGTCAGTACCAGGCTGCAGTTGATAAGGATGGGAATCTTTTGGGCTTAAAAGTGGACTCGTATTCGAACGGAGGAGCTTACACGGATCTTTCGTTAGCCATCATGGAGCGAGCCCTTCTTCATGCAGACAACGCTTATTTCATCCCACACATATCGCTCATGGGCCAGGTCTGTAAAACTCATCTGCCGCCAAATACAGCTTTTCGAGGATTTGGAGGCCCGCAAGGAATGGCTGTGATTGAAAACTTGTTGGAGGATATCGCAGCAAAATTAAGGCGTGATCCTTATGAGATTCGTAGTCAGAACTGCTACGGAAATTCTCCAAGAGATCGCACCCCTTTCGGTCAGAGGGTCGAAAGCCGGTTGCCTCAAATTCTGAATCAAATCCATGAAAACTCTGATTATAAGACACGACTTGAAAAGATTAGGCAGCTTAACAAGACCTCTACAACTCATCTACGGGGAATTTCGCTAACGCCAATGAAGTTTGGGATATCTTTCACAGCTACTTTTTTGAACCAGGCGAATGCACTCATCAATATCCTAAAAGATGGCAGTGTACAGGTTTCAACTGGTGGAACCGAGATGGGACAGGGCCTAACGGTTAAAATCCGCCAGATCGTAGCAGAGGAATTGGGAGTGCCCTCAGAGCAAGTCAAGTACATGACGACCTCGACGGAGAAGAATCATAATACCTCTCCTACAGCGGCCTCTGCAGGCACAGATCTTAATGGAATGGCAGCAGCTAATGCTTGCCAAGCTATAAGATCTCGACTGGCTGAGTTTGCCGCTGAACTCTTTGCAGATACCCAAGTCGGAATTTCTAAATGTCCAGAGGCTATTAAATTCTCTGAAGGCAAAGTTTGGGATTACAGGTGCCCTGAAAAACAGGTAACTTTTGGTGAACTGGCTCTGCAAGCCTACAGAAACCGTTTAAATCTTGGTGAAAGAGGATTTTACAGGACTCCGGGCGTTGGGTTCAATCAATCCACAGGAAAAGGTAGCCCATTCCACTACTTCACTACAGGGGCATGCGTTGCTGAAGTAGAGATTGATCGCTTCACAGGCCAATGGACGTTAGAAAGAGCTGATTTGTTGTTAGATATCGGTCATTCAATCAACCCAGGTATAGACAGAGGACAGATTGTTGGTGGCTTTATCCAAGGTTTGGGTTGGGTGAGTATGGAAGAACTTCGCTACCAGGAAGATGGGAAATTACTATCTTATTCACCGACATCCTACAAAATCCCAAATGTTGGTGATCTTCCGAGAGATTTGCGAATTGAACTGTACGAAGATCCCGCCCCAAAAGGAAGTATTCGCAAAAGCAAAGCAGTGGGAGAGCCACCCTTGATGCTATCACTAGCTGCATTTACGGGAGTCAAACAGGCCTTGGGTTCCGTTGCTCCAGGCAAAGCAGTTCCATTAGCAATCCCAGCAACTGCCGAGGAAGTCCTGAGATGCCTAACTTGGTTGGAAGATGATGAGGCAGCATGGGGTCTAACTAATACAGAGATTCCTCTGGTTGCTAAGCCAGGGCAATCCATGACAAATATGGCTGAAAAAGTAGCCTAGCTAATCTTTAATAATCTGGGGAGAGTCGTTTGCCCGAGAAAAAATCACTCATAATAGAGGCGCGAGATGTTGAACTAGTTCAACTCCATAAAAACTATGGTGAAACCACTGCCGTCAATGGTATCAGCCTGAAAATTCCAGCTGGGAGTTATTGTTGTTTGGTAGGACCAAGTGGATGCGGTAAAACTTCGACTCTGAGAATGATTGCAGGCCATGAAGATGTTAGCGAGGGCTCAATCCTACTCGGAAATAAAGAGATTAACGAAGTACCTCCAGCAAAGAGAGAGACAGCAATGATGTTCCAGAATTACGCACTCTTTCCACATCTTAATTGCCGGGATAACGTATCATTCAGTTTGAAAATGCGAGGAGTTAAAAAACATGAGAGGCAAAAAGTTGCTGAAGAATATCTGGAATTGGTCCACATGTCTACTTTCGCAGAGCGAATCCCCGCCCAACTCTCTGGAGGACAACAGCAGCGTGTAGCTTTGGCGAGAGCCTTGGTGACACATCCCTCTGTACTTTTGTTAGATGAGCCTCTTTCAGCATTGGATCCTTTTTTAAGAGTGAAGATGCGAGCAGAATTAAAGCGCTTACAGGTGGAATTGAGGATATCCTTTATTCACGTGACCCACAGCCAGGAGGAGGCACTTGCACTAGCTGATCAAGTCGTTGTCATGAACCAAGGGAACATCGAGCAAGTCGGAACACCCAGAGCAGTTTTCAATCAGCCAAAGAGTGAATTTGTCGCTAAATTTGTGGGAGGACACAATCTATTGAAAGCAAATTTTGAAAAAAAATATTCAGAATCAGAGGCCCTCTTGAGAAGCAAGGAGGGCTTTAGTTATCTGGTTCCTTGGACTTCACCGGACACCCCGTCAGGTCCAGTAACATTTTCGCTTCGTCAGGACTGTATCCGACTGGATCAGCCCTTGAAGGAAACCCCACCTCCAAATGAGGTGCGGGGTACTGTTACGGCAGTTGAGTACAAAGGAACCAGTTTGAGTGTGATTCTTCAGCTCGACGGGGAGCAGGAACTAGAAGTCACACTACCCGAACAACTGCTTGGGCAGTTGGATATCTCCTACGGTAAGCAGCTTGCTGCAAGCTGGAAACCGCAGGATTTGTGTCTGCTAAATTAAATCGTTCCCTTCTTTTGGAGATACCATGAAGAATCCTACCTCCCCAAACTCTCTTTCACGACGTGATCTTCTCAAGCGTGGAAGTGCTATCGCTCTTGGTGCAACTGTTGGATCTCAGGCAATCACGGGTTTCCCAACAATCTGGGCCCAAAACATCAAGAATGTCACTCTACGACAGTTTGGAACTGGAGTTTCTAATATTAATGAAATTGCCATGAAGGTAAAAGAAGATTTGGGGATTACTCTTGAGATGACTGCGCTTGATACTAATTCTACTGCTCAGCGTGTTGCTACACAGCCCAAAAGCTTTGATATTGCTGATATTGAGTATTTTACCCTTAAAAATGTATGGCCAAGTGGAAATCTTCAACCGATGGACATCAGTAAGTTGAAATATTTCGACAAAATTGCCGGCACGTTCAAAGACGGTAAACTAACTCCAACATCAAAAATTGCACAAGGGACAGCTCCTCACACTGTTAGCTTCACTGATAGTCCAAATTCGAAGAGTTTTTCAAAGTCAATGACTAACTGGTACACGTTGGTACCGACCATTTACAATGCAGATACCTTGGGAATTCGACCAGACCTGATTGGCCGCCCAATCAATAGCTGGACCGAACTATTAAACCCAGAGTTCAAAGGGAAGGCTTCTATTCTGAATATTGCATCTATCGGCATTATGGACGCTGCGATGGTCTGTGAAGCGATGGGTGAGGTTCAGTATGGTGATAAAGGCAATATGACCAAGGAAGAGATTGACAAGACAATGGCTATCTTCACCGAGGCTAAGAAAGCTGGGCAATTCCGAGCGTTCTGGGAAACTTTTGATCAATCTGTAAACTTGATGGCTGCCGGTGAGGTCGTCATTCAATCCATGTGGTCACCAGCAATAACTGCCGTAAGATCTAAAGGCATTCCGTGCATTTACCAGCCTCTGAAAGAAGGTTATCGCTCCTGGGGTGGGGGGCTCGGTCTGGCCCGCAACCTCTCTGGCCTGGAGTTAGATGCAGCCTACGAATATATTAATTGGTATCTCTCTGGTTGGGTTGGTGGCTTGTTGATGCGTCAAGGCTATTATTCAGCTGCACCTGAGACCTCAAAGCTACATATGTCAGAAGATGAATGGGGTTTTTGGTACGAGGGTAAGGCTGCTGTGAATGACATCATTGATCCATTCGGAAACAAAATGGAACCTGCAGGTGCTGTTAGAGATGGGGGTTCATTCCTTAACCGAATGGGCCGTGTAGAGTGCTGGAATTCTGTGATGGAAGAAAACCGCTACATGGTTCGAAAGTGGAATGAGTTCATCGCTGCATAATAAATAGAATGAGGGGGCTTGAAGCCCCCTTAGATTTTGGATAACGTGAATCGTAAATCACCTCTCTCAACCCTACTTCAAATTTCACCAATCAGCTTAATTCTGGGATTTTTCCTTGCATTGCCGATTGGGACAATCTTGATCGTAAGTTTCTGGGATTACAATGCTTTTTCATTTTTTCCTGATTTTGTTTGGACAAACTATTCCGATGCACTTGGATCTAATGTTACCTACAGTACCTACTTCAATACCCTAAGGTACGCTGGCCTTACGTGGCTTTGTACATTCCTCATTGGTTTCACAGTAGCTTATTTCCTTGCGTTTCATATTCACACCACACGTTGGCAAATTGTCTTATTCCTGATTTGTACGATTCCTTTTTGGACCTCAAACATCATTAGAATGATTTCATGGATTCCTTTTTTGGGGCGAAACGGAGTTTTCAATACTATACTGCAGTCCATGGGTTTGATCGACAAACCCTTAGAATTCCTACTTTTTTCTGACTTTTCAATCGTTTTGGCGTTTGTTCACCTGTATGCACTATTCATGGTGGTACCGATCTTCAACAGCATGATGCGCATTGATCGCTCTCTAATTGAAGCCGCGATTGATGGTGGGGCAAATGGATGGCAGATGCTTATCAACATTGTCATTCCACTTTGTAAACCAGGTATTGCTATCGGTTCTATTTTTGTTGTCACTCTGGTGATGGGGGACTATATCACAGTCCGACTGATGGGCGGTGGACTACGGGCTTCTGTTGGGGTGATGATGTGGAATGAGATATCACTTTTGCAATACCCGGCAGCAGCTGCGCATGCTGTGGTATTGTTGGCAGTGGTGATGATCATGGTAAGCCTGATGATGCGGATTGTTGATTTGAAGAGGGAACTCTGATGAGGAGAAAACGCCCTACAAGCTTCTACTGGCTAGCCGCCATCTATGGAGTTTTTGTGTTGTTTCTGTACGGCCCTATTTCAGCTATTGTGATTTTATCTTTCCAAGGTCCCAGTGGTGGATTGACATTTCCTATGAATGGATTCTCAGTCCATTGGTTTTTTGCCTTGTTCGGGAAGCAATTGGTCGGTGATTTCGAGACATCCTTCTTGAGGTCACTTCAATTGGGCTTAATTGTGATGGTATTGACCGTAGTAATTTCAATACTAACGGGTCTAGCATTTCGAAAGAAATTTTTTGGATCCAACCTGCTCTTTTATACCACGGTAGCGAGCCTAATAGTACCGTCTATTCTGGTCAGCCTTGGAATCGGCTTAATATTTAACATTATTGGATGGGAGGTGTCTTGGACAACTTCTGGTTTGGGAGCCCACCTAACATGGACACTCCCATTTGGTTTTTTGATAATGATCGCCGTTTTCAATAGATTTGATAAATCTTATGAGGAAGCTGCTAAGGATTTGGGGGCATCCAACTGGCAGACGATCCGTCATGTTGTGTTGCCTATCATTGGACCAAGTTTGATTGGGGTGGCCCTCTTTGGGTTCACTCTCTCTTACGATGAATTCGCTCGAACTCTGATGACATCAGGAGTTAAAAACACCCTCCCTCTAGAAATCTTTGGAATGACAACTAATGTGACCACCCCAACCCTCTATGCCCTTGGCACCTTGACTACCTTCTTTTCTCTTTTCATGATTCTGACTGCGATGGGAGTTTTATTTTACCTAAGAAGACGTCAAGAAAGCCTTGGGTCTGATGCAGGAAAAGGGGTCTGATGAAACTCTTGTTGGTCAATCCAAATACAACTGCATCCATGACAGAGAAAGCTGCAGTTGCAGCTCGTTCTGTGGCTAGCTCAGATACAGAAATTCTCGCTTCCAATCCCTCTGATGGTCCAGTAAGCATCGAGGGATTTTACGACGAGGTGTTCAGTATTCCAGGACTCTTGGAAGAAATTCGGAAGGGTGCAGAAGTTGGTTGCCAGGGAACGATCATAGCCTGTTTTGATGACACTGGTCTTGATGCTGCCCGTTGTCAGGTTGCTGGTCCAGTTGTAGGAATCTGTGAAGCTGCAGTCCATCTGGCATCGATGTTGTCAAACTCCTTCAGCATCGTCACTACGCTCAATCGATCTGTGCCAGCACTGGAAGGCCTTGTTTTAAAGTATGGTATGGAACGACATTGCCAAAGAGTAAGAGCGTCTGAAGTTCCTGTTTTGGATTTGGAAGATCCGAATTCTGGTGGGAGAAAAAAAATTAGAGACGAAGTAGCCCTAGCTTTATCAGAAGACCGAAGTGATGCGATTGTAATGGGTTGCGCTGGGATGGTTCATTTCGCAAGGGAGATGTCTGAAGAATTTCAAGTCCCTGTGATTGATGGAGTCACTTCTGCTGTAAAGCTGGTAGAAAGCCTTGTTTCTCTGGGCCTACAAACCAGCAAAAGAAATGGTTATGCATTTCCTCGAGCGAAAAAATACTTGGGTCGTTTCCAAAAGGATCAACCCAGGGGCTGAATTCGTTAGTTTTTGCCTCTATCTAGGTATTTCATGGGATTACATCATTCATGTCCTAGAAACTTGTTGGGTTACGGACCTGAACCGCCTGATCCACAGTGGCCAAATCAAGCCAAAGTAGCTGTTCAATTTGTACTCAACTACGAAGAAGGTGGCGAAAACTGTGTGCTTTATGGTGATCCCCACTCTGAAAGCTACCTTTGGGAAATAGTCGGTGCGCCCGGTTTGGCCGGTGTTCGCAACATGAATATTGAGTCGATCTATGAGTACGGCAGCCGCTCCGGGGTTTGGCGCATTCTGAGGCTATTTCGTGAAATTGGATTACCCTTAACTGTTTATGCAGTTGGGATGGCTCTTGAGAGGAATCCAAACGTCGCAGCAAGAATGCTCGCTGATGGTCATGAAATCGCTACTCATGGTTACCGATGGATTGATTACCAGTACGTCGGTGAAGAAACAGAAAGAGCCCATCTGCAAAAAGCTATTGAAATACAGCGACAACTAACGGGGAGTCGACCGCTTGGTTGCTACATTGGGCGAATCAGTCCAAACACTCGTAGGATTGTTGCGGAGGAAGGTGGATTCCTTTACAACTCTGATGTTTACAATGATGATCTCCCCTATTGGGAATTACACGGTGAAAAACCTCTGCTGCTGGTTCCCTACACTCTGGATGTAAATGACATGAAGTTTGGTACAGCCCAGGGATTTAACACCGGAGAAGATTTTTTCAATTATGCGAGAGCCGCTTTTGATACGCTTTACAAAGAAGGTGAGACGTCTCCCAAGATGATGTCAATAGGGCTACATTGCCGTTTGATTGGGCGCCCAGGCCGCTTCGAGGGATTATGTAAATTTGTAGAGCATATTCAACAGCATGAACGAGTTTGGGTCACACGCAGGGTAGATATCGCTAAACATTGGCACAAAATTCATCCAGTTGAGAAGTGGCTTGATTTGGGAACTGTTGGATGAACTTCTCAGACTTCCAAATTTTGCCAATAGAAGATGCTGAGGAAGCTCTTTTGTGTTGTTGTAGCTCCCGGAATTGGGCAAACAAAATGGCCCAATCAAGACCTTTTGGATCATTGGAAGCGATGCACAACGTAGCCACCCAGATTTGGGAGGATTTGAAAGTCCAAGATTGGTTGGAAGCTTTTGAGCATCATCCAAGAATTGGAGATCGACAAGCGCTGGCTGCTCGTTTTGCTAGTACTAGAAATTGGTCTGCTAACGAACAGGTCGGGGTAGAAAAGGCTGAAGAAGATATTCTTGATAGACTTGCATCTGGCAATGAAAAATATTCTCAGCGATTTGGATACGTCTTTTTGGTATGTGCTGCAGGTAAGTCAGCGCTTGAAATGCTGAATTTGCTTGAAGCACGAATCAATAATTCTCCTGAAGAAGAACTTCAGATAGCTCAACAAGAGCAACAAAAAATCATGTTGCTACGCATCGATAAAATGTTCGAATAATCCAAAAAATGAGTCCAATCACTACCCACATACTTGATACTGCTAAAGGTAGTCCGGCTGAGAATGTTCCAATTCAGTTGGAATCATGGGTCAAATCCAAATGGCAACTGCTCGGAAAAGGATCGACTAATGCCGATGGAAGACTAACGAACCTGATGGGGCCAGGCACATTATCTAAAGGCAATTATCGAATAAGTTTTGACGTCAAGGATTACTACAGATCACAAAATATCCAAAGCTTCTTCTACCCTGTGGTCAGAATTGAGTTCGAAATTCTGAATCCAGAGCAGCATTATCATGTCCCCTTATTGTTAAGCCCCTTCGGTTATTCGACCTACAGAGGCAGTTAAGAGAAACTAATGTCATTTTTAGGAATACATGACTGATACGGTAATTCAGCATACTATTCAAATTCCTCATTATGTCGGCCCAACTACAAATCTCTGTTCACCAAGACTTGGAACGGTTGCCTTGCGTTGTAGCGATGATAGCTTTGCGTCTCGGGAACGGATGTTGGCTGAAACAGATCCTGTTTTCAAACCAGATGTTTACGATGATTTTGGAAAATGGATGGACGGTTGGGAAAGTAAACGTCGGCGGTATGGCGGACATGACTGGTGTGTGATTCGTTTGGGAGTCCCAGGAGATTTGGTAGGCCTAGAATTGGATACAACCCACTTTACGGGCAATTTTCCTCCAGCAGCTTCAGTTTGGGGGTCTAAAGAAGAGGATGATCCTGGAGATGCATCCGAAAGTTGGGAGGAAATTCTGGAATCTGTCAGCCTTGGTCCATCGAAACGACATTTTTTCGATTGCCAGCAGCTTGGCCCATGGCGTTGGTTGAGATTGAACATTTATCCTGATGGAGGCATTGCACGATTCCGAGCATATGGAAACGTTATTCCTGACTGGTCAAGATCAGGGTCGGAGATTGAGTTGTCTGGTCTCAAAAACGGAGGAAGAATCGTAGCATACAATGACGCTCACTATGGAAATGTGCAGGCTGTCTTGGATTCTGGCAGAGGTATTAATATGGGTGATGGCTGGGAAACTAGGCGTCGTCGTGAACCGGGTTTTGATTGGTTATTGGTTGCTCTGGGTGCACTTGGAAAAGCTAACAGAATCGAAGTGGATACCTCTTTCTACAAAGGAAATTCACCCGCAAAATGTTCGGTCCAGGGGCAGAACATTGAATGGGGGACTGACCAATCTCTTATTACCCAGTCCATGTTTTGGCCAGAATTGCTGACTGCCAAGGATCTAACCCCAAATACAATCCATCAATTTGAATTGAAGGATCTCGAAAAAATAGGACCTATCAGCCATGTCAAACTAAACATTTATCCTGATGGAGGTATTTCACGATTCCGGGTTTTTGGGAGTAAACTGTGATTGAGGTTAAACCAGAACCATTGACGGAAGAAAGCTTTGCTCCCTTTGGCCGGGTGATCGAACCGAACAATGCAAAATCCTTTATGATCAATGAGGGGACTACAGAGAGACACCATGCTCTATCCAAGGTAGAGTTAGATGACGGTGCGGCAATTTTGTCGATTTTTAGAGGACGTTCTCGGCCCCGTCCCCTGGAACTTAAGCTAGTTGAAAGACACCCACTGGGATCCCAGGCGTTTGTTCCTTTACAGGCCGAGCCCTGGCTGGTTGTTGTGGCAACTGAACCCAAGCCTGAGGCAGTGAGATGTTTTTTAGCCCAAGGTAATCAAGGGGTGCAGTACTCAAAAGGTGTTTGGCACCATCCGTTACTTACTTTGGTTTCCAAGCAAGATTTTCTGATTGTTGATCGCGAAGGCCCGGGAAAAAATTTAGAGGAAGTACATTGGGATGAAGGTGCACGCATCCTGATTTCCAACATTTAAAGTAGGAATCCTTTATGAATCCGCTTCCTCACAAAATTGAATTGTATCTGCCTGAATGGATTCCGGATTTTTTGAAGGATCAACCGGATTTTTTTCTGAGTACTGAAGAACGAATGAAATTGGTGCTAGGTCTAACTGATCGACAAATTGTGGAGGGGACTGGAGGACCATTTGGGGCTGCAGTTTTTGAGTTAGAATCAGGTAGATTGATTTCTGTTGGAGTCAATCGAGTTGTTGTCACAGGCTGTTCGACAGCGCACGCTGAGGTGGTGGCTCTGAGCCTTGCACAGAAAGCAGTTGGCACTCATGATTTGGGGGCTGAAGGACTTCCAGAATTCCAAATCGTGGTCAACGCTCAGATGTGTGCAATGTGTTTGGGAGCTGTAATTTGGTCTGGAGTCAGAGAAGTTTGTTATGCAGCATCCAGTCAAGAAGTTGAACAAATTACAGGATTTGATGAAGGTCCCTTACCCAGCAACATAGAAAGTGTCTTACGGCAACGAGGTATTCGTTTGAATGAAGGAATTATGGTGGAGGAAAGTAAACGCCTGCTTGAAAAATATGTGATCAGGGGTGGATTAGTTTACAACGCAACCAGAACTGTCAAGTGAACCCTGTTCTGGAACTTCAGAAAATCCACAAAGAGTTTCCAGGAATTGTTGCAAACGATCGGATCGACCTTACTTTAAATCGTGGGGAAATACATACGATTCTCGGTGAAAATGGGGCCGGAAAATCAACGCTGATGAACATTATTAGTGGTCTTTACATTCCAGATTCCGGTTCAATGTTGCTTGAGGGAAAACCCCTCTACATTAAGAATCCAGCCCAAGCCATCGCAAACGGTGTGGGGATGGTACATCAGCATTTTATGCTGATTCCAAATCACAGTGTCTCTGAAAACATCATTCTAGGGACTCCTCAATCGTTTCGCTTACAGAAATCAAAAGTTCGTCAGCAGATCAAGGAATTGGGAATACGTTATGGCCTGGAATTGAACCCAGATCTGCGTGTTCAAGACCTTTCAGTGGGGGAACAACAAAAAGTTGAAATTCTCAAGGTTCTGTTTAGGGGAGCCAAAATTCTGATCCTAGATGAACCCACTGCTGTACTGACTCCCCAAGAATCTGAGGCGCTTTACAAAATCCTTTACCAAATGAAAAAAGATGGACACTCCATTCTTTTTATCTCACACAAGATGCGAGAGGTCATCGAACTCTCCGATCGAATCACGGTTCTGCGTCACGGGAAGATTAAGGCTACTCGAAATAGAGGCGAGACCAATTCTTCAGAATTAGCCAATTTGATGATGGGAGAAAGTACAATTCAAACGGCTGAGATCAAAACAAAAGCTTTAAAAGTCTCACCAGATCAATGTCAAAATACAACTATCGTCAGGTTGAAAAACGCCGGATTGCGTCATGAACTTGGTCATTGGTTGCTGCAAAATATCAACCTGGAAATCCGTGCTGGACAGATTGTTGGCTTGGCTGGAGTGGCTGGTAGTGGACAGGCCTCTCTTGCAGAAGTTCTTGTTGGCCTGAGAGGTTTGGATACTGGAGAATACGAGTTTGCTGGCGAGGAGCAAAAAGTCGCATCGGTTTCAAAACTCATTCATAAAGGTGTTGGCTACATTCCAGAGGATCGTAAACGTTATGGTATTGCTCCTCATCTTGAAGTAGCAGAAAATTTTCTTTTGAGGGATTTGCACAACCACCGATTTCAAAGCAGAGGATGGCTACAGCGAGACAAGGTTATTGCTTTTGGTAAAGAGCGTATGAGATCTTTTGACGTCAGGGCAGCGTCTGAAAAAATTCCCATTGGCCAGCTATCTGGTGGAAACATGCAAAAAGTCATTTTGGCCCGCGAAACTTCAAGACCATTAAAATTTTTGCTGGCAGCACAGCCCGTGCGAGGACTTGATTTTCATGCGAGTGCTTTTCTGCAGAATAAACTGCTTCAAGCGCGTGCAGACGGATTGGCTATTTTGCTTATTTCAGAAGATCTTGAAGAATTACTTTTAATGAGTGATTACCTTTATGTCATTTGCCGCGGGAGTATTGTTGGCGAAATGCCAAAAGAAGAAGCGGAGATTGAAAAAATTGGTCTGCTAATGACAGGCGAAAGGGCCTAATAGCTCGTGTTTGAACTTGAACGTAGGTTGGAGACGCCACTGAGCGTTCAAGTTGTAGTCACGGTTGGCTCGATTGTCCTCGCATTGATATTGGGTAGCGTTCTTCTTGCGGTGGTAGGGGTAGACCCCATTGAGGCCTATCCAAGTGTGGGTGCCCTAATGTTCTTCGATCAATGGGGCTGGCAGGATCTGTTTCTCAAAATGACCCCTTTACTCTTGACAGGATTGGGGGTCGCCATTGCGGCTCAACTCAATCTGTGGAATATCGGAGCGGAGGGACAGCTTTATCTGGGAGCTATAGCAACCACTTGGTTAGCGCTTGAGTACAGCGAGGCACTTGATGCTCATTTCATGTTGCCAATACTCCTTATTGGGACCTTCGTTGCAGGTGGTATGTGGGCTGCCATTCCAGCTGGGCTGCGCTCTTGGTTTGGGGTGAATGAAATCATCACAACCTTGTTATTAAATTATGTGGCCATCAGCCTTGCTGATTACCTATTATACGGGGCTTGGCGAGATCCCAGTACATTGAATTTCCCAATGACACGGTCTTTTGGGGAGTCTTCCTTCTTACCAATGATTGGTTCCACAACGGTTCATTGGGGTTTGCCACTTGGGATTATATTAGCATTTTTGACTTGGGTCCTACTGAAGTCCACCACAATTGGCTTCCAAATCAGGGTGGCTGGAGATAATCTTTCGGCAGCAGATTACGCAGGCTTCAATACAAAGAATCTTCTTTTCATTGTGCTTGTTTTAAGTGGTGCCGTTGCCGCTCTAGCTGGAATGACTGAGGTAGCAGGGGTTCACCACAGGTTGCAGCAGAATTTCTCTATAAACTATGGCTACACAGGCATTATTGTTTCCCGTCTGGCTAGAAATCATCCAATAGGGGTCATTGGAACCGCATTTCTGCTGGCAGTAATTTTTGTTGGAGGAGAGTTACTTCAAGTTGAGTATCAACTTCCGATTGCTGTGATCTATCTTTTTGAGGGATTACTACTTTTCACGGTGATTGGATCAGAACTTTTTTTAAGCTATCGCCTTCGCAGAAGAGTTGCCGTTTGACAACTCCAGAACTACTGACCATCATTCTGACCACAGCAGTTACAATGGGAACACCTCTGTTATTTGCAACATTGGGTGGTGTGCTCAGTGAGAGAGCAGGAGTGATTCACCTAGGCATGGAGGGGATCATGCTCGTCAGTGCTTTGGTGACATTTGTTGTGGACTTACAGACAGGTTCCAAAGTTTTGGCCTTGATAGGAGCGATGATGGCCGCTGGCGCATTATCTGGTCTACATGGTTTTGTTTGCATCAGTCTCCGTGGGAATCAAATAGCTTCTGGATTGGCGCTAGCACTCTTTGGAACGGGTCTCAGTGGACTTTTTGGAGATGCTCTGATTGGAAGCACAGTCACCTCGTTAAACAGAATTCCGATTCCAGGATTGGAGTTGATACCAATTTTTGGCAGTGCCTTCTTTAATCAGGATTGGTTGGTCTACCTGTCTTATTTTTTGGTAGCTGGATTATGGTTTATGCTTTTTCACACAAACTGGGGACTGCAGATTCGCTCAGTTGGAGAAGCTCCTATTGTATGTGATGCACTCGGTTTATCAGTAGCAAAGATCCGCTACCTATGTGTAATTTTTGGTGGAATGCTAATTGGTCTTGGTGGGGCTTATTTCCCTCTGGTGCTTACTTCGTTTTGGGTAGATGATCTTACAGCTGGTCGTGGTTGGATTGCAGTGGCACTGGTGATCTTTGCGTTCTGGCATCCGGGTAAGGCCTTGTGGGGAGCTTATCTTTTTGGGGCTGCAATCGCTTTCCAACTCCAGGCTCAAGTCATGGGTTTGAAGATTCCATCTTATATTTTGGAAATGTTCCCTTATTTGTTGACCATCGTTGTATTGACGGTGGTTACTGTGCGCAATCGCCGGGCGGGGCAGACCTTTATGCCAGCAGCACTGGGATTGCCCTTCTATCGTGGCGATAAGCACTAGCTTTCGTCACCCAACATTGTGCAATGGAGAAGTGCCTCATGATCAAGCATTTACTGACCATCTCGGTTGCCCTCATGCTATGGCTCCCGAACTTCGCCTCTGCGGCTGATCCCAAAGTGGCTTTTATCTATGTTGGACCTGTAGGAGATGGCGGCTGGACTTACGCCCACGATTTGGGTCGTCAGCATCTGGAGAAAATGGGAGTAGAAACTACCTATGTCGAAAGTGTTCCGGAGACAGATTCGGAACGTGTTTTGAGAAATTTAGCTCGTCGGGGGTATGATATTATCTTCACCACAAGTTTTGGTTACATGGATCCGACCCTGAATGTTGCAAAGCAATTTCCCGAGACAATCTTCATGCACGCTAGTGGTTTTAGGACCCATGATAATATGGGTAACTACTTTGCTCGCATGTACCAAGCTCGATATCTAGTGGGAATGGTTGCAGGAATGATGACCAAGACCGATAATATTGGGATCATCGGTTCTCATCCTATCCCAGAAATCATTCGTCATATCAATGCATTTACCTTGGGGGTTCGATCAGTAAATCCAAAAGCTACTACTCAGGTTATCTGGGTAAACTCTTGGTTTGACCCCGCCAAAGAAGGTGCCGCTGCAAATAGCTTGATGGATAACGGAGCTGATATTGTGACCATTACTACAGACTCAGCCGCAGCGACTCAAACAGCTGCAAAGAGAGGACTTTACGCGATTGGCAATGATTCAGACATGTCTCTTTATGGCCCAGAAGCGCATTTAACAGCAAACATCTTCAATTGGGGCATATACTATGAGCACGTTTACAATCAAGTGAAGAATGGCACTTGGAAGTCCTCTAGCGATTGGTGGGGAATTGAGACAGGAGCTGTTGACATATCTCCATTTGGTAAGATGGTCCCAAAGAACATCCAAGATCTGGTTATGGCCAAAAAGGACGAGATTGCTAGCGGTGAATTTCTAGTCTTTAAAGGTCCGGTTAAAGGGCAAGATGGATCGACAGCTATTGCTGCAGGTGTGGTTCCATCAGACCAAGACCTACTCAGCATGATGTATTATGTTGAAGGTGTAGTGGGAGATATCCCTTAATAATCAGATTCTGTTTTTCAGGAAAAAGCGAATCGCCTGTGCAACAGGCTTTGGATTGTCTAGGTGAAGATGATGTCCTCCAGGGAGGAGGACATCCTGCAAGTCTGGTACGTACTCGCATCGCGCCCGCATTCTCTGTTGCCAATCTGGGTTTTCCTGAAAATAAAAGTCACCATGAATCAGTAGGGTAGGGCAACGAATTTGCTTCAAAAACTCAATGATCTGTTCCTCTGAAAAATAGGTTCTAGATCCTACACGAAGTCTAGGATCTGAAGCCCAAGTCACCCCGTTTTCCACCATCCGGACCCCCCGTTGGACCAGCGTTCTCACGGAGTTTAACTTCATCCCTCCAACCTTATAACGTGCCTGAACTGCGGCTTCCAAGTCTGGGTACAAAGGCATGCTCTTGCGTTCTATACTTTTCATCCCTTCCATAGAGAGTCTGAGCGCTCTGGGACCAAAGCTGTCTCGCCTTGAGAAAGGTCCTAATCCTTCAATTAAAATTGTGTTTTGAACTCTTTCTGGAAGCACTCCAGCCATCAAAGCTGCCACTGCAGCACCCATGCTGTGTCCCATTAGATTGAATTTCTTCCAGCCAAATTGATCTGCGACACGGAACATCAAATCAATAGAATCTGCAAAATGATATGCGATGCCGTGAGGCAGGTGATCCGAGAAACCATGTCCATGAAAATCCAATGATACTAGGCGAAGTTCGGGTAGAAGTGGGGCAATGTGATCATATGTCGCTGCATTATCCAGCCATCCATGCATCCCAAGAAATGGGATTCCATTCTCTGGACCCCAGCAGCGAGCTGCAAATCGTAAATGTGGAAGCCGAATATCAATTTCGCGAAAAGGGTTATTACTCGTGACCAAAGGTCTTAGCTCAGGTTTCAGAAAGGAAGTATTTTAGCGTCTTCATGAGCGCTTCAGGCTGTTGAATATGAATCCAATGGCCACAATTTTTAAGCCGAACTAATCGATGATTTGGAAACCAACGATGTAAAATAGTTTGATGTTGGGTTTGGATGTAATTTGAATTTTTCCCAGCTATGAATAAGGTGTTTCCATCAAATGGTAGCATCTTCGAGTCAATCGGAAAATCCAGTAAATTATTCAAGTTTTCTTCTAGTGCCTTCAAATTTATTTTCCAACTAGATTGGCCTGCTCGGATTTCAAGGTTTGTCAGTAAAAATGACCTAATTGTGCTCTCCTGAATAGACTTGCTAAGAAGTTGATCAACTTCAGTACGAGTGAGTCCATGTTTAAGTGGAATGTCACTTAATGCTTGAAGATAATTTCTGTGACCGTCTCCATGCGTATAGACTACAGGTGAGATATCCCCGACAATAAGATTTTGTATTTTTTGGGGATGCCGTAGTGCCAACTGCATTGCGGTCTTTCCTCCCATAGAGTGTCCAAGAATAGAAACACTACCTGCAGTTTTTTGTTCCAGAAACAGTAGGACATCTTCTAACATCTTAACATAATCCATTTCCTCAGAATCAGGGGATCTTCCGTGATTCCTTAAATCTACTAGAGAAATTCGGAAATCCTTCGAAAGCTTTTTAGCAAAGCTTCTCCAATTGTTGCCAGATCCAAACAGTCCATGAAGAATAATCAGATCTGGTCCTTCTCCAAATTGTACGTGATGAAGTTCTAGCGCTGCCACTGCTTAAACCAATGATTTGATCAATTTCAGTACTATTTCTCTGCTTGCTCGCCTAATAAGAAAGTGTTTAGCAAGAGATTTTGCTCCAATTGGCAATACCATATCAGACTGTGGGACTTTGAAAAATTCAGATAAGAATTTTTGGCAGGCTTTGTTCACTTCATTGCTGTGTGGCAGGGCACATACTTTCATTATTAGAGGATCTCCATGTATTCTTGCCTATTCTTTTACCTCAGAATTCGGATGAACTTAGACAAAAACATAAATGTCAACGTTATCAAATTGATACCCAATCAACTCAGTAATTTTTTTTGAGATCCATCCCTTTGTACAAACTGGACACTTCTTCTGCATAGCCATTAAAGGGTTGAGTTGGGATCTTTTGAAAAAACCAGCTCCCAATTGGGCGCTCCTTGGCCTGGGACCAGCGAGGATGATCAACCTCAGGATTTACATTAGCGTAAAAACCATACTCTTGGGGGGCTAATTCGTTCCATAAGCTCTTAGGCTGCTGATCTGTAAATTCAATTTTTTGAATTGATTTGATGCTCTTGAATCCATACTTCCATGGGACCATTAGCCGAACGGGTGCTCCATTTTGATTGGGAAGAGGTTTGCCGAAAACACCAGTTACCATCAGGGTTAGTTCGTGCAAGGCCTCATCCATCCTAAGGCCCTCTGTGTAAGGCCAAGGGTATGAGCGATTTTTCATACCGGGAGCTTCTTCGGGATCATCAAACGAGATAAATTTGATGTACTTTGCCGAAGACAGCGGCTGCGCTTTTTCAATTAGTTTTCTCAAGGGGAATCCATCCCATGGGACGATCATAGACCAAGCTTCAACACAACGAAATCGATAAACTCGCTGTTCAATTCCAAACTCATTGATCAGTTCATTAACGTCAAGTGTTGATGGTTTCTGCACCATTCCTGAAATTTCAATGCTCCATGGTTCGGTCTTCCAGTGTTTGGCTTTGTCCTTTACATCTTCCTTATCAAGGCTGAATTCGTAAAAATTGTTATATCCAGTCACATACTTCTCTTCAGTGATTTTTTCAGCTTCGATCAAATTGTACTTTGGGTTTCTTTGAGATGGGAACCCTGCTGTTGCAGCAGATAACTGATGGTTACAAAGTAGCAGGGTTGTGCCCATCAACCCCGCACCTTTTAGGAAAGTTCTTCGATTCCAAAAATCAGCCTCATCTACAGCAAGGGATTCTGGAATTTCCCAAGATTTATTTGAGCGTATCTGAGTCATTTTTCGTTCCAAAAAAAGTGAATTGTAATTAGAGTCTACCACTTGAATAGGGCTAAAATACTTAAAATTATGGCATAGAGTAGGCATCAATTCAGTCAAAAAATTTATTTCACATGCTGTAGTCCGGGCGAACTTCTCAAATCTTTAGAACGCTCAGCGTTAATGGAATACCATTTAAGGTAAAAAAAGTTTTGAAATCAATCATTTGATTTTTAATACGAAGCTTAAATGCTGTGATGCTATAGACTTTTCAGAAAGAGCATTTACTGGGAAAAGAACACCTCATATTAGTGTATTTCAGACTTTGTTTAGGACTTTCAGCAAAGAGATAGTCCTGATAGCTTGCTTCGAGGTCAAAAAATCCTTGTCTGTTCGTAGTAGAATTCTAAATTTTCCACTCTATATGAAATGAATCATCGGAAGATTCTCAAAGTTTGGTGGTTAGTACTAATCTGGGTAATAGCACCGATCTGGAATACCGATTTAGTGTTCGCACAAGATCCAGCTGAAACTCGGAAATGGATCGGAGGTGGGGATGCATTTGGTTCTTATGGCCAAAGCGATGTTGATAAATCAGAAGATTTAGAGGGCATTACACTAGAAATCATGCTTTCACATCGAATCTTTGATGATTCAATGGCGCTTGGTAAAGCATTTATGGACACCAGATTCGAGCATGGATTTGAGGATAGTTTTGGAAATTATCATCATATTAATGCAAGAGTCCTTCACGGTTATTACTCGTTTGGATTTGGAAAATCCTTTGAGGTGCACAACAAGTTTCAGGTGGGAGCGACAGCAGATTTAGTTGGAGGACTTGGTCTGGCGATATTCGACAAATACTACAAGACGGCATCTGGCCAGGAGATCAACTTCGATCCAAAGTTTGGTGGAGATGTTCTAGTTGGATATCAGTGGGCGATTTTTTTGGATTTCAATAACTATTGGACAGTAGGTATGAAATCCTCTGTTTACCGTAACAGACTATATGTTGAATTTGGTGGAGTGGATGCACATGTTAATCACATTCATTCAAACATGCTATTTGTCGGAATTAAAAAAGGATACGTGGACTGTGTTCCGACAGCATATGTTCAATGCTAATATTGTTTTAGAATTTGTTACCAGGCCAAAGTAAAAGGCATCTTATTTTATTTGTGTCATTATTTTTACCTAAACATCTTTTTTTTTGACTAAAGATGCCTGCTAAGTATTTTGCCGCCTGGATGATACCTATAATTCTCAATCTTATATTATTCCAACAAGGGTTTGCACAAGAGCTGGCCGAAACCCGGCGCTGGATTGGTTTTGGAAACTCTTACGGGGATTACGGTGAGAAGGACTTAGATGGTACTTATTCTGTAAAGGGCTTAGCAAATGAGATTATGATGGCTCACAAAATTTTTGATGATGGAACGGCTTTCGGTCAAGCCCTATTGGATACTCGCTTTGAGAAAAGTTTTGAGGATAAAGATGGAAATTATCATCATGTAAATACGCGAGTTTTCCACAGCTATTTTTCATATGGCTACGGTAGATCATATGAAATGACCAACAAATTGCACCTCGGAGGTACGGTGGATTTGATTGGAGGATTAGGCTTAATCGTTTTTAAGAAAGACTATATTCTTGCATCTGGACAAAATCTTAAATTTAGTGAGAAGTTTGGTTTTGATATATTGACTGGTTATCAAATGTCAATTTTTATGGATTTGAACAATTATTGGGTAATCGGTTGGAAAACAGCTTATTATCAGAATAGACTCTATTTAGAATTTGGAGATACAGTTGGTAATTTGAATCACATGCATTCCAATATGATGTTTATCGGAACAAAATTGGGCCTTACCGACTGTGTCCCGACTGCGTATGTGCAATGCTAAAAAATAGATGTTTGGTTTCCGAACAACTTATTAGGAAATATGATTTTGCAGACTCTAAATAATTTAAATCTCGAACTTTCAAAAAATCTGAATTTTTTCAGATTTCTTCTTCTTGTCACCTCACCAGTTATTTGAGATTCTCCTGAGAAACGAATCGATTAGACTCTAACTTCCTAGGGTTTTTTTATTTCCAAAATTTTAACGAAAATTTAAGGAATTTCCGCAAGCTTAGTAACCACCTTTTCCTATCCTGCTATCCCTATCGGTGCTCTGTCGGATGGTAATCTCAAAGAATTTAGACTTGTGGGTACTTTGTCAAAAGTATTCAAAAATGTTGAAACTTCTTTGAGGTGTCCCACGAGTGTATATAGATCGAAATTCAACTGATGATCGCTTGCCAAAAAAACCTAGAAAAAGTTTGGTCAGTCATTCGGAGTTGATCTCTGCCTGCTTTCTTATGATCTTAGGGTTTGGGGCGGACTGGTTGAATCAATAAACTTTCTGAATATTCCTCAAGAATTATTCCATGATCTTCTAGTTGTTACCAAGCTATGGTATTGTACGCTGTAGGAGTACCAAATCTTCAGCCTAATGGCTTATCCAAATAGCTTTTCCTGTGGTGTCATTTGCGCCTCACTCTCATTCCATTTTAATTGATAAAATAATATCATATCTATGAAAGTTAAAAAAATAGATTGTTAGAAGATACTTTGCAAAGCGTTTTATTGGGCTACTTAATCAGGGAAAAATTAAAATCAACCCCAGTGGCTGACCATTTTGCAAGCTAGGTCAAAGGCCGCTCGGGTTGCGCCAAGATTGGCTTTTCCCTGACCTGCGATGTCAAAAGCTGTACCATGAGCTGGTGTGGTGACTGGAAAAGGAATTCCACCCTGTACTGTTACGCCACGGCTGAAGCCCAATAGTTTTAATGCGATTTGCCCCTGGTCATGATACATCGTTACCACTGCATCGATTTCCTTGGTGATGGCCTTCAAAAATACTGTGTCAGATGGCCACGGACCATCAACAGGAACCCCTTCTGATTGGAGAGATTGGACTGCTGGTGCAATTACATCGATTTCCTCAAGCCCAAAATTACCACCGTCACCTGCATGAGGATTTAAAGCAGCTACAGAGATTTTCGGGGAGGTTATGCCTGAATTATAGAGCACTCCGTGAATCAACCGGACAGCATCACCAATGCTTTGTTCGTTGATTCGATCAGCAACGTCTCTTAATGCGATGTGGCTTGTGACTCGACTGGTCCACATTCCATCAAAAGTATTTAATTCGCTGATATAGTTGTCAACTTTGAGACGAGTGGCCATATAATGGAGCTCATCATCGTGTCCTAATCCAGCAAAATGCATTGCTTGCTTGTTGAAAGGTGCAAAGACCACTGCATCAACGATCCCATCATTTGCAAAATCCAAAGCGAGATTTAATGTGTTTAGGACTGAAGCCCCCGAACATTTTGTTGCTTCTGCGATCTTTACCTCGTCACTAGATATAGTCTGAGTGAGATGGAGAGCAAAACTGCCTGACTCTGCTGATAACCATTCACCTTTTAAAGGGTCAACTTTCTTAAAGTTATTGTGCATCCCCGCTTGGTGTTGACCCATCTCCAGCACATGGTTATCACCGATCACCAAAACATCTGCTTCCTGGGAGAGCTTTGGCTCTGCAAGTAATTTCGATAGGAGTTCTGGTCCGATTCCGCTCGGATCTCCCGGAATCAGAGCAATCCGTGGTTTCATAAGTTCTGCTCTTTAGGAGTTGAAAAAATTCTCTTCCTGATCTTCAGAAATATTCTTGATCGTTGTATCAACATGAGTGCGCAGTACTATAGATATGTTTTTACTGTCTCTTTTTCAAAGTGAATCAGCAATTTGATTATGTTGGTCAAGGGTCATAGTCCGCCTTTTTATCCTACGAGAGGACAAAAAACGAGCTCTCCAAAGCCGAGCATTATATTGCCGATGTGTTTCAATCAGAGCTTGGTTTCTACTGGAAGCTATTAATTTCCGATGAAATTCCATGTCAATCTTGAAAAAATCTCGTGGATCAATTTTGTCTGATTTCGCTGACATTGCTTCAGCGAGGCTGGATATGGAATCAATCTCCTCGGGATTGGCTCGGTCACAAGCCAGTTCTCCAGCAAGAGACTCCAAAGCTCCGATTACTTTAATTGAATCGGCCAACTCTATAAGAGATGGATTTGCTATGAAGGGTCTGCGAGTCAAGCTGTATTCTACTAAGCCTTCATACTCCAAAATCTTCAATGCCTCACGAAGTGGGGTTCTACTTATCCCAAGGATAGATGCGAGATCTCGTTCTGGCAAGGGAGTACCAGGTTTAAGCTTTTCGAGCAGAATCAACTCTCTAAGAGTTTCAGCTGCTTCTTCTGCGAGTGACTTTCTAGGACTGAGCAAAGGCCGCCCAGCTTTCTTCAATTCGTCGAGTGATTCCATCTACTCTTATAACTTTTGAATTAGACTATCTTAAATCTAAAAATTAAAGGAATACACTTGATAAGCAATTTTTTCAGATACTTAAATGCTAAGCATTCAATATAATAAACATATTGGCAAAATGCAGACTCTCATGATTTAAATTTTTTTATTTTTTTTAGTAAAGCCGGTCCAGCCAGAGCCAGAACCGTCAAAACGAGGAAAAACAAAGAAAGTGGTCTTGTAGCAATCAACCACCATTGTTCGTCCAACATCACCATGCTCTGCCCAAGCCTCTTTTCGAGCATCCCCCCCAGAATCAGTCCGATTGCTAGAGAAACCACTGAAAATCCATACCTTCGCATCAGGTATCCGATCACACCAAAAATCAGAGCAATCCAGACATCAATCATGGACTGGTCCAGGGCATAGGCTCCAACGATGGAAAAAAGGAAAACCATGGGCCAAAGAATGGTCAATGGAATTAAAGTGGCACGAGCGAAGATTCGTGCTCCGTACAAGCCGATGAAGAAAAATAATACATTGACAAGCAGCATGGACCAGAAAATAGCAAAGACGAATGTTGACTGCTCTGTAAACATAGTTGGTCCAGGACGAAGCCCGTGGACCATCAGTCCTGCCAGAATTACCGCTGCAGTAGGACTTCCGGGGATCCCAAGCGCCAATGTGGGAACCATTGCGCCCCCAGTAGCTGAATTATTGGCGGCCTCGCTACCAGCAATACCCTCAATGGAACCCTTTCCAAATTCCTCTGGGGTTTCCGACCATCGCTTTGCTTCATTGTAACCTATCATCGAAGCGATGGTCGCTCCTTCGGCGGGTAAAATTCCGATAAAAGTGCCAATTCCCGAGGAACGTAAAATCGTCTTCCAAGTTTTCTTGTAGTCCGCCTTGCTTGGTAGTTGAATCGCACGAAGGGTTATTCTCTCGCGGACGATTCCCAGTTGACCAGCCTGAGCCAACAGTTCTGCAATTCCAAACACCCCAATCATGACTGGTACAAAGCCAATTCCCTCTGTTAATTCGTTCATTCCAAATGTAAAACGCTCAACTGTGGTAAGCAGATCAATTCCTACTGTTGCCAACAAAACTCCGAAGGCTCCTGACATTATGCTCTTTATAGAAGACGCTTCACCAATAGAAGCAAGCATAGAAAGACCAAAGACAGTCAGAGCAAAATATTCGGGAGGGGCAAACTTATAAGCTGCACCAGCCAGCAAAGGAGCTGCTGCCATCAAACAAAGGACGCTAATGATTCCACCAATTGTCGAGGAAACTGCTGCCATCCCGAGTGCTCTTCCCGCTTCACCGCGTTGAGCAAGGGGATAGCCATCAAGGCACGTGGTAGCACTCGCTGATGTCCCTGGGGTGTTTATCAAAATTGCGGTCACCGCTCCAGCAAAGGTTGCAGCACAATAAATGCTTGTAAGCACCGCAATCGCTGCAATTGGTTCCATCGTAATGGTAAAAGGGAGCAACAAAGCAACCCCATTAGTGGCATTCAGACCTGGGAGTGCTCCGACAAGAATGCCACCCAGAGTTGCCAGCAAAATCAAAAACAGCAACATCGGGTCAGCTAAGGCCCATAGACCAGAGAAGATGGCTTCCAATATTATCCGTACCAAAGATTTGTCAACAAACCGCGTGGGAAGCGGACCTCAAAGACCAGATCGAAGAGAAAGAAAACAAATGTTGGAAGAAGCAGGGTAACCAAGCATAAAGCCCCCAATCTGCGCTCACCCCAACTGAAGGAGAGCAACCCACCAAAGCATCCAAGAGCAATAAAGAAATCTAGATGGGTCAAAAGAACAAAAATGATCATTAAGGTTAAGGAAATGAAAACTGAAGGAGGAATAGCTGCCCGGTTCTGTTGAATATTCTCAAAGGGAAGCAGGCATGCAAGTCCTGTCAGCAAAAGAAGAATTAACTGTGGAAAATCAGATGGTTGAATCCCTCGCTTGAGGATCTCCGGGACTTGATCAAATTGAGTAGTGAAATAAAAAGCAACTAGACAAAACAAGATGATCAATCCGGGGATCAACCATCGACTGGTATTGAGTGAGCCAGTGTCTGAACCGTTGGATTGAACAGTCATCGTAGAGAGCCAACGAGGGAGGATGTACCCCAAAGAAATGGGGTACAAAGAAAGAAATTATTGAATAAAACCCAATTCGGTAAGGGCATCTTTCATATCGGTAACCATCGTCTGTAATTGGTTACCCCATACACCAGATCCGGCTACTGATGTGGCGTCCAAGCCCACAGAGGCTAAGAAGCCTTGATATACACCGTGCTTCATGGCTTTGACAAGGGAATCTTCAATCTTCTTAGCAACATCATCTGGGACATCATTGTGGACGACAAACCCCCTGACAGTTGAAAAGCTAACAGGGATGCCCAACTCTTTTGCAGTCGAGACATCTGAGATAGCAGACATTCTCTCGTCGGCAAGAACAACGATCGGGCAGATATCTCCTGCTTCGATTTGGGCTCCAGCTTCTGCAAGATTTAAAACACCAACATCGACTGCACCTGCCACCAATTGGGTAGCCAATTCACCACCACCATCAAAGGGTACGATTTTTGGGGTAGCTAAGTTCCCACGCTTTGTAAACATGAATGCGGAAACGTCATCAATATTGCCAAGGTGTGTAGTGCCATAGGTCAACGGTGAATCCTTTTGGGCATTTACGAAACTCTGAGCATCGTTATAGACCCCACAGCGCACCATCAATATTTGGGGGTCATCTGTTCCTCTGGCGATTGGGCGGACATCATCCAGTGTCATCTTGGTTTTGTTTTTTGCCAGTTCAGCTGCGTGTCCAATAGTGAAGGTTAAAATGGAATAGCCATCAGCTGGCTGTTTTAAATAGTAATCCATGGCCACAGAGCCGCCACCGCCCCGCTTGTTAACAACTACCATGTCTTGGCCCAACACTCTTCGTGCGCGAAGCATCATCATCCGAGCTGTAACGTCAGTCCCCCCACCCGCTCCCGCATGGGTGATTACCTCCACGGTTTTGTTTGGATAGTCAACAGCACTCACTAGTGTGCCCCCGAGCAGCATCATTGCTGCCAACGCTGACGTGAATAGTTTCTTCATGGTTCCTCCTTTGAGAATGGCTAAGAGCGGCGAAAGGTATTTGGTATTCCAAATTTTGTCTAGCAAAAAATGTTTATCAAAAATTTAAACCAAAGACCAAGTTTTGAGTGTGTTTTAAAAATCTATCCTAAGATGAGTGTTGACTAACTCTTTTAAATCAATTAATACGCACCTCGACATAAGTCGAAATTGGTTAAATCATTGACGGTTTTCTTAATTCTAATTTGGAGTGAAAATGAGTTCTTTTCTTAACAAGACCCTTTTCAAATTTTTCAGAGTTGGGGCCATTGGGAGCTTTGCTGTGATTGCTAGTGCGTCACTAGCATTGGCTGATTTTGATTGGAAAAGATTTTCTGGGCAATCTATCACAGTAATGATGCCTGAACATCCTGTAACCGATGGGGTACGAGCTGTATTAGACAATTTTGAATCTGACACGGGCATTGACGTTAAATTGCAGACGATGGCGGAGGATCTCTATTTTGACCGGATGGAGGTAGCCTTACGCGGTTCAGGAGATAATTCCCAGATGGATGTCTACTTCTTACCAATGGATTCAACAGCTTACACCCAGCACACAAATGGACTTGTTCACTCGCTTCAGGGTTACCTTGATAGCAAAGATCACACGGCACCTGATTATGCTTTGGAAGATATACCAGAGGGGTTTTTGGATGCTACAAAGTACATGGTCGATGGCAAATGGCAGTACCATGGGATTCCAGCCTCCTTTGAGACATATATCCTGTTCGCCAATTTGGATTATGTGAATCAGTATCTTGATGGGAAGATGCCGGAATCCATGCCTGAATTGCTGGCTGCATCCCGTAAAGTCAAGGAAGCCAGTGGGGGAACTGTTTCTGGAGCTGTGATGCGAGGGATTCGCTCTGACACTTTGATTGATACAATTACAGGAATAGTCAACAATTCTGTTGGATCAGCTGATCGTTCTGCACCTTATAACGTTTGGTTTACTGGAGACTGGTCAAAGCCAATGATGAATGATCCAGACATCGTACGAGGCTTAACGAATTATGCTGAATTGATGAAAGCAGGGCCAATCAACATTCAATCCATGGATTGGCCAGATGCGTCCCAACATTTCATGGCAGGAGGAGCTGCGTTCTTCATTGATGCAAGCTTATTTGCGCCTGGATTTGAGAATCCAGAGGATAGCCCGATTGCAGGAAAAATTGGTTACTCAGTGATACCTATTGATAATGAAGAGGGGAAACCTTACACGGCTCATTGGCAGTGGGGTTTTGGAATTCCCAAAAATGCCAGCAATGCAGATGCTGGATGGTATTTCATTCAATATATGACCAATAGTCAAAACGCCTCAGCGATCGGCAAGCTTCATGGTGGAGCACCTCGTTTGTCAACTTGGAAAGATTCTAATTATGCAGCAAGCTTCCCAAAAAGTTACGTAGAAGCGGTATTTGCTGCAATGCCGAATTCACAAACTTCAGTGGTTCAAAGAGCTGGTTGGAGTGAATTCGCTTTGCGAATTGTTGATGTAATTCAAGCTATTTACGGTGGTGAAAGTCCTGCTTCAGCTGGAGCTGCTGCGCAGGCGGACTTCGTAAAAATGGCTTCAAAATAATTTATTTTTGCCTGGTAGTTGTCTGCTGCCAGGCTAAAAAAATCCCCCTGTAAAGCTCAAGATGGCTAAGGCTCTCCAGACCCTTGGCAGCCTTTCTGCCTTTTGGTTCATTTTCCCTTGCCTGCTAACGTTGATTTTTACTTCCGTCTACCCAGTAAGTTTCGGAATTATTGTTTCCCTGACCAATTGGAACTGGGGCAATCAACTCGACTACGTAGGATTTGAAAACTATCTAAATTTGTTATCAGATCCTGAGTTTTGGGTAGTTGTTGGTAATACAATCACTTTTGCAATTTCAGCGACTGCAATTGAGATCGCACTCGGATTCTATTTGGCGGTTCAGGTAGAAAAATTAAGGATTCCAACTGAGTTGATTCGAGCAATGCTAATGCTGCCGCTTATGGTTTCAGGGATTGTAGTTGCTCTGATGTCAAAAGTTATGTTTGATCCCTTTCTGGGCATCATCAATCATCTCATTCGTATTTTTGGAATTGGTCCCTCTGCATTTTATGGTGCCGCCAAAACAGCCATGTCATCAATTGTTGCAGTTGATGTTTGGTGGCAAACGGCATTTGTATTCGTCATCATGCTTGCAGGATTGCGGGGCTTGCCGAATGATCCGATTGAGGCTGCGCGGGTTGAAGGAGCAAGTGAATTCACTATTTTTTGGAAAATTCGTTTTCCAATACTGCGGTCGCTGCTTTTGACGGTAGTGATTATTCGCATCATCGATACCTTGAAAGTTTTTGATATCGTTTTTGGTACCACCGGTGGAGGGCCAGGTCTTGCCACAGAAGTTGTACAAACCTTTGTCTATCGCACTGCCTATAGCTATCAGCAAATTGGGAAAGCGATGGCGACAATGATCTTGTTTTCGTTACTAATTCTCTCGATTTCTATTGCACTTCAGTCTCTGCAAAGAAAAGTGGAGTCTAGTTGATGTGGCGTCAGACCATCCAGGCTCGCTTCTCCAAACTTTGGGCCTACCTATTCACGGGCAGCATGATTTTGTTCAGCCTGTTCCCGGTGTATTGGGTGTTGACGGTATCACTAAAATCAAAACGGGACAGCCTATCCAACCCACCTCTTTGGCTCTTTGAACCTGTAACATCAAGTTATACCAAAATCTGGAATCACGACACTTTCAAGGACACATTTTTCAACTCAATAATCATCACCTTGATTGGAATTGCCCTTTCTTTGGCGATTGCGCTTCCCACAGCTTATGCCCTGGTACGGCTCAGGTTAAGGGGAAAAAATCTTGTGGGTATTTGGTTAATCTTAGCTTATATGCTGCCTGAATTTTTGTTTGTCCTGCCAATGTTTTCCCTTTATCAATGGACAGGTCTTTACGATACCCATCTTGGTCTGGCTCTGATGTACCAGGTTCACGTTTTGCCTTTGTCAATTTGGTTGCTCAGTTCCTTTTTCCGGGAAATCAATCCTGCCATTGATGAAGCGGCACGAATTGAAGGTTGCTCCAATTGGCAAATTCTCACTCGCATCTATATCCCTTGCACCCTGCCCGGCTTGGTGGCGACAGCAATCCTCAATGCGATATGGATCTGGAACGAGTTAGCAATAGCACTAGGGTTGACCTTTTCGAATGCCCAAACTGTAACGTTGGGGGTTACAAGCTTTAGAGGATATGCAGCACTCGATTGGGGAGCAATGACAGCAGCCTCGATTATTGCCATCATCCCAATGCTTTTGTTCGCTGCAGTTGCCCAGAAACATATTGTCAAGGGGCTAACCCTCGGCGCAGTCAAAGGATAATTTCAAAATGCCTTTTCAAGAAAATAACATCACCCACTTTCCCATCATCTTTGGACGTAATCTTTTAGCAGAATTAGATGGTTTTGTGTTACCAAAGATGCTGGTGGTAACGATGGAAGATTTATGGCCAATTTTTGAAAAAATGCTACCCCGAAGTGCTGAAGTTTATTTTGTGAAAACCCTAGAACGTAGTGAATTGGAAACAGAACTTCTCAAGTTTGGCCATATTTCGTCATTTGTCGGGCTTGGTGGGGGCCAAGCGATTGATGTGGCTAAGTATTTCTCTTGGCGGCTCACCAAACCACTGTTTCAATTTCCCACCTCCCTCTCAGTCGATGCTGTGTTTGGTCATCGGGCTGGAGTTCGTAAAAAAAGCATTGTGCGTTATGTTGGCTGGGCAATTCCGCAATCAATTTATATCGATTATGGGATTATTGATGCTGCTCCAAGATTACTGAATATTGGTGGAATCGGGGACATCTTCTGTTTTTATACGGGTGTGATGGACTGGAAATATGCAGCAACTTTGGGGAAATGCGAAAAACGTTGGCCTTATGATGAAAGCCTTGCCCAAATTTCGTTCAAAAAAGCTGAAACTGCACTAAATTCCTTATCAGAAATCAAGAATCTCACGCCTCGAGGAATTGAAATCATGGTTGATGCTCTGAAGTGGGGAGGCGCTTCCTATCACGCTGCTGGGTGGAATCCACGGCATATCGAGGGTGTTGAGCATTTCATTTTTTATGCACTCGAAGCCCAGACTGGAAAGAAATTCCTTCATGGTCAGGCTGTTTGTTTGGGCTTGATTCTGGGATCCATGATGCACCAACAAAGAACTGAGGAGTTTTTGGAAGCTCTGGTGCAATTGTGCCTAGACATTCGTCCCTACTCAATGGGGGTTAGCTGGAAAGATGTCAATTTAACCATGAAGAACCTTCGGGAATTTGTCCACCGTGAAAATCTACCATATGGGATAGCCAATGATTTTGAGGTCACGGATTCGTTTCTGAGCCACGCCAGAGAAAAGGTTGAAAGTGCCTTCGAGTAATTGCAACTAAATCTTAAAATGAATGAATCCCAGTCAAGACTTTTTCAAATAACAAAATTGATGGCTTGCACAAGAAAGATGATTGATGAGTGAAATACGATTTGTCAATGTGTCCAAACGTTATTTAGATTCGGTGGAGGTGATCAATTGTTTGAACCTTAAGGTGAAGGAGGGAGAGTTCATGGTCCTCGTGGGACCCTCTGGTTGTGCTAAATCAACTACTCTAAGGATGATCGCCGGACTGGAGGATGTGACTTCGGGTGATCTTCTGATCGGAGGTCTACGTGCAAATGATTTAACTCCTGGTCAAAGGAATATCTCGATGGTGTTTCAATCCTACGCGCTTTTTCCAAACATGACTGTTCGGGAAAATCTCTCTTTTGGCTTACAGATCCGCAAAACTTCAGGAAAAAAGGTACTGAGTGAAGTCGGGCGCATCGCTGGAATGCTAGGGTTGGAAGAATTGCTTGATCGAAAACCTAAGCAGCTTTCTGGTGGGCAAGCCCAGAGAGTTGCCTTGGGCAGAGCAATGATCCGTCGGCCCTCAGCCTTTCTATTTGATGAACCGCTCTCAAATCTTGATGCAGAACTTCGCGTACAGATGCGAAGTGAGATTTCCCAAATGCAACATGAATTAGAGACCACAACGGTCTATGTAACTCATGACCAAGTTGAAGCGATGACGATGGGGGACCGGATAGCAGTGATGAATAAGGGGCAGGTACAACAAGTTGGGCCGCCGGTCGAACTTTATGAAAAACCGGCTAATCTGTTTGTCGCAGGCTTCATCGGCAGTCCCCGTATGAATCTTCATTCCAAAGAAAGGCTTCTTGAAGCTAGTGATCAAAATTTGGCAGTGTTGGATGAAAAGCTTGCAAAAGATACTGTTCTAGGGGTTCGTCCCGAACATGTTTTTTTACAAGCTGCTAAGCAGAAGGATCTCTCTCTGGGGTTGGGTCGAGTTGAGCGGGTAGAGGATCTTGGACACGAAGCATTGGTGAAGCTAATTACTTCCAGTGGATTAGTGCTAACAGCAAGGATTAATGGAGAAATCCGTCATCAAACTAGTTTGGGTGATCAAGTTCGAATTAGTATTCCGTTTCAACGACTTCATGCATTTTCATCTGGAACTGGCTTTAGTGTTCCTGAGTTCAACAGCTTCTCCAGATGATCTTCCAAAAGCTTTAAAAATTATAAAATTCTTCTCCCAAAAAATAAAAAAATGCAGCATTTACGAAGTAAGGAAATCCCTTATGGCTTCCCAACAATTTTTGGTCGTGGGCTAATCGATGAGTTCAAGAATTTTATTAACCCTCCCTTCCTGGTTGTTACCATGGAGGACTTATGGCCACTTTTTGGACACCACTTTGATGGAGCAGATTGCCAAACTTATTTCTGTAGCTCAATCGAGCAGGAGAATCTTAATCGTGAAGCCGAAAATCTTGGCGAAATTCGAGCAATTGTAGGTCTTGGAGGAGGCCAAGCACTCGATGTCGCTAAGTATTTTAGTTGGCGAAAAAACCTCCCGCTCTTTCAGGCACCCACAGCACTCTCCGTCAATGCGGTCTACGGGCAGCGATCTGGAATTCGCATTGATGGTAAGGTGGTCTATAGAGGCTGGGCAATCCCTCAATCAATTTACATTGATTATGATGTCCTGGCATCCTGCCCTCCTGCTTTGAACTGGTCTGGAATCGGAGACATTCTTTGCTTTCATACTGGAGTTTTGGATTGGCGTTATGCAGAGCGTGAAGGCAAGATCGAAGAAAAATGGCGATATGATGAAGCGCTCGCGCAACAATCATTAAGAAAAGTGAGGGGGATTGTTGAGAATATTGACAACATACGGGTGATGAATGACCAGGGGATTGAGGCTTTAGTTGATGGTTTGAAGTGGGGAACAAGCTATCATGGTGCTGGCTGGTGTCCTAGACATATTGAGGGCACTGATCATTTCCTTTTTTACACTCTTGAAAAACTAACCGGAAAGAAGTTCTTGCATGGACAGCCTGTTGGACTGGGGGTGATTGTTGGATCAATGCTTCATGAGGATGGAACTGAGGAAATGTTGGATACCATCTCAAGCATCGGGCTAGACATTCGGCCAGAAGCAATGGGACTTACCTGGGATCAACTGGTGGAGGGGCTAAAGCTTTTGCGAAGCTATGTGAACGAAGTTGGTCTCTGGCACTCCATCGCTCACGATGTAAACATCAGCGATGGTTTTATCACAGACCTGCAAAATCGGCTTAATCAGGCCTACCAGCACAAGAAGAGTTAGCTGCACTGATCACATTCAAAATTGACTCAGCATACTGTTCTTTCATTGACCCACTCTCGGGATCTTTCCCAACGATCCCATGAAAGATCTGAGATGGGCTGCATTTCTAAAACAGCTTGTTCCAGATCCGCAAGTTCTCCGTGGCTGTGGAGCGCAAGATCACAACCCACCTCCAAACATCGCTTAATTCTCTCGGGCATTGTTCCTGAAAGAGACTTCATGAAAAGACAGTCGGTGACAAGAACCCCCTTAAACCCAATCCAATCACGAATGATCTCACTGATAATTTTGTTTGAAAGGGTCGCTGGCCATTTTTCATCCAGTTCGGGAAATAGAAGGTGACTGGTCATTCCCCATGGAAGATCAGACAGTATCTGAAAAGGTCGAAAATCCGATTTTTTCAAGAAATCTTCAGTCTCTCGCACAATCGGAAGCTCTTCATGAGGATCTACTGAAGCTCGTCCGTAGCCGGGTAGGTGCTTGACCGTTGGAATGACCCCTGCCTCACTTAGCCCGTTAGCACAAGCGCGTGCAAACTTGGCGACATGCTTCGGATCTGAAGCAAAAGCACGATCTCCAATCACTTCATGAGCATCGGGTATCAGTAAATCCGCGACAGGAGCTGCATTAACGGTAATACCCAACTCCTTTAATCCTTTGCCAAGGCGCCAATAATTTTGGTGAATCCTTTTTTGGATAATAACCTCGCTCCCACCTTCTTCAACAAGTGATCTTGCAGAAGGGTAACGCTTCCATTTAGGTTGTGGCAATCTTTGAACCCGCCCCCCTTCCTCATCAATCAAGATGGCAAGATCATCACGATCACAGACTTCGTGAAATTGATAAACCAACCGCTTTATTTGCTTTGGCTCCTTCAGGTTTCTTGCAAAGAGAATGAAGCCAAAGGGAGAGACTCTTCGAAAAAAATCAGCCCATTCTTTCTCAACTTCCAAACCTGGAATACCAAAAATAATGGGAAGTACTGGTTTTTGATCCATGAATTGGAAACTCTAAAATGAATGAAAAGAGCAGGTTGGGGCACTTTGGGAAACATTACAGAGGCATCCCATTCATTGAGCGGAGGCCACAGATATCTTAAAACAATAAAACATAGAATAAATTTAGCAACTTCTGGCCCTTCAAAAAAAAGTTGTCTGATGAATCGAGTTGTTGTACCTTCCCGCCTGCGATTAAGAGGTGCTCAAAGACACAACTGTGGTCTTTGAGCAAATACGACTTTGGTGAGGAATTTTTTCTCGCCTCATCTGTTCATTGGAGCTCACATGAAAAAATCGGAAATTTCACGAAGACGCTTTATTGAATACACGGGTGCAGCAGGTATGGGTATTGGCCTCAGTTCGGTCTTGCCTCAGATTTCACTTGCCAAAACGGGCATCAAGGTAGCTTCAGGTGCAGCAAATCCTTTGGGATTGGCATCAAACACCCAGGCTGAGGGCGTTTTCTTCAGTGGTGGATTCGGACACGCGTACATTGAATATGCTGCTGAAATATTTGGAGAAGTTCATCCTGGCAGTAGCATGTCGGTGGAGGGAATACAGCGAGTTGGAGAACGCTTACGGCCAAGAATCATTGCGGGGAATCCACCTGATGTAATTGACAACAGTGGTGCTGGAAACCTCGATACGGGAGCACTGGTTGGAGAAGGGGAATTGATGGATCTTGGACCACTGATGTCAGCGACAGCTCTTGATACTCCTGGCAAAACATTTGGGGAGACCTTGTTTCCAGGGTCACAAAATTCTGGTCTTTTCGACGGCGTACAGCGATATGTGAATATTGCCTTCACAGTTTTTGGAGTATGGCACAGCAAGTCTCTATTCGATGAGAAGGGCTGGAATTACCCAACAACCTGGGATGGAATGCTCTCACTTTGCGACACTATCAAAACTTCTGGTATTGCACCATGGACTTACCAAGGAAAGTATCCTCAATACATGCTGTTTGGTCTCTTAGAGCCAATTGTTTCCAAGATTGGTGGACCACAAATTTGGAAAGATGTTGATAACTTAGTTCCTAGTGCTTGGGAACACCCTGCTATGTTGCAAGCGCTGAACATGATGAAGGCCTTGCATGATAACGGTTATATCATGGAAGGTACTCCTGGATTGACCCACACAGAATCTCAGGCGGAGTGGTTACAGAATAAGGCGGCCTTCATTCCGTGTGGGACCTGGCTGGAAAATGAAATGCGAAGTATTACCCCAGGTGGATTTAATATGGTCATCAAGCCTGTACCTTCTGATGATGCTTCCAGATTAAGCTGGATTGATGCGAGTTCTGGTGAGCCATTCATGGTCTTTTCCAATGGGAAAAATCCAGTTGCGGGTATGGAGTTTTTACGCTGCTTGCTGAGCAAGGAGTCAGCGAAGTGGTTCGCACAGAATGTTGGTTCAATCATGCCTGTGGTAGGTGGAGCAGAGGGTGTGGATCTGAGTTCTGCAATGACCTCTGCACTTGCTGCAGTGGATAATGCAGGACCTAACATCTTAGACAGACCATCCTTCCCAGGCTGGTACTCTGATATCTACAGCGAAGTCAAGGACAGCATGGGGGCACTACTGACTGGACGTGCAAGTGCAGAAGAATTTATCGAGCGAGTTCAAGGTGCTTCTGACGATGTTCGTGAAGATGAAGACATTGTTAAGTTTAAGAGAACCTAACGATTGAGAACATTGTCTCAAAAAAGTTTCTCTAAAATCCTCTAACTTTGTATGAATTGCTAAGATAGTTCACATGGCAGTTGGAACGATCCGCTGATTCCAGCTGCCAACCTCCCTTCCTCTGTCGAGGAAATACCTGATCCTCATGATTGAACAGACTCCGTTATGCGTCGTAACAAGTACGGGATCATCCTCCCTTTTCTAGCTCCTGCACTTATTCTCTATAGCCTATTCGTAATCTATCCATACTCACAGGCAATGTATGTGGCCTTTACAAAATGGAAAGGCCTTAGAAAGTCTCCGAGATTTGTAGGTCTAGATAACTTTGAAAAAATGCTTGGTGATGATAAATTTTGGAACGCACTCTCCAACAATCTGATTTATCTCTTTGTTTTACCAATTGTTACGCTTGGTTTTGCACTGTTCATGGCCTTCATGATTTCACAAAAGGTGCGCTTCAATAATTTTTATCGGGTTACCTATTTTTTCCCTCAAGTGATGTCAGTGGTAGCTATCGGAATTCTCTGGAGTTTTGTTTATCATCCAACCATCGGCATCTTTAGTTCACTACTAAAAGCGGTAGGAATTAAGAATCCTCCTGTTTGGCTTGGCGATCCTGATACAGCTCTCTGGTCAATCGTGGCGGTAACGGTATGGCAGTCGGCAGGCTTTTTTATGGTGATTTTCATGGCGGGTATGCTCTCAATACCAAAATCACTTTATGAAGCTGCAGCACTTGATGGGGCAGGTAGAGGGGCAACTTTTTTTCGAATTACTTTCCCTTTGCTTTGGGAAAACACTCGTTCCTCGCTCGTTTTTATCACTGTAATAGCGATGGATATGTTTGGCATTACCTTCACGATGACTCAGGGGGGGCCGGACCGTTCCACTGATGTGCTGGCCACTCTTTTGTACGAGCACGCTTTCTTACATAGTCGTTTTGGGTATGCCACAAGTATAGCGATGGTTTACTTCATCATAGTAATCGTGCTGACATTACTAATTTTCCGCGTAACGCGGCGAGAGACGATTGAATTTTAGGAATTAGCATGTACAAAGTGAGCCGCTGGTCAGCTGTTTCTACGCAAACGGTGTTGGTTGGATGGGCAGTGATAGTGATTTTTCCGATGATCTGGATGATCTATAGTTCCTTCAAGACTGATCAGGAATTGTTCTTCAGTCCATGGGCCCCTCCAATGGAATTACAGTGGGATAACTTCGCTAGAGCGTGGACAAAAGCTCATGTGGGAGATTATCTTCTAAATACCCTGATTGTTGTTATTCCTGCTCTGCTATTGACGTTAATTATTTCTGCAATGGCAGCTTATGTCTTGGCGCGGTTTGAATTTGTTGGTCGGCGTTTCCTATTTTACATGTTTCTTTCTGGAATGCTTTTTCCAGTATTCCTTGCCCTGATACCGCTCTTTAACTTGGTAAATCAATTGAAGATGCTTAACACCTTCCACGGGTTGATTTTAGTTTACATCGCCTACTCTCTACCCTTCACCATTTTTTTTCTGACAGGCTTCTTCAAGACCCTTCCTACTGAGATCGAAGAATCAGCGATTATGGACGGTGCTAATCCTTACCAAGTGTTCTTCAAGGTGATGTTGCCAATGGCTTCTCCAGGATTAATCAGCATGGGTATTTTTAACTTTTTGGGGATGTGGAACCAGTATGTTTTGCCCTTGGTATTAATCAGTGATGAGAGTAAATATATGCTCTCACAAGGTTTGGCTTTTATGCTGTTCAAGCAATTCTACGAGAATGACTGGAGTGCTTTGTTTGCAGCGTTAACGATCATTATGGTCCCTACTTTAATTGTATATATAACTTTTCAAAAACAGATTCAAGATGGTATCACGACAGGTGCCCTAAAAGGTTGATGATACTAATTTTACTTACTTTATGGAAATTGAATGAAAGTTCTTCTCGCAGGGGGCAGTGGTCGGGTAGCAACACTTGTCACTCCCTTTCTAGCCAATCATCATCAACTGCGTATTTACGATCGTAATCCACCAGCTGATCAGTCGGTGGAATTTCTTCAAGGAGAATTAACCGATCCAGTTGCTTTAGATAAAGCTGTCGAGGGAATGGAAGCTTTCATTTATCTGGCAATGGGCAGGGAAGACTGGGATACCTGGCAAGGAGTTGACTCTGCTTACGATGTGAATGTCAAGGGTCTGCATTTCCTATTGAGAAGCGCTCAGGCCGCAGGGATTCAACAAGCGGTTTATTGTAGCAGTATGTCGGTATATGCGGACCTTCGGAAGCGCTACTTTCAAGATGAGGATATTCCACCAGATGAAACGGAGCTTTATGGTTTCACGAAGTGGATAGGTGAAGAGATTTGCCGCAATGCTTGGCGAAGATGGGGAATGCATACTAATGCCCTGCGTCTTTGTCATCCCACCCTGAAAGAAAAGTGGAATCTGGAGACCCGGGAAGGAGTTACTACAATAGCTACAACTGACGAAGATGTTGCCTCTGCAATGTTGGGAGCACTTGAACTGAAGGCGGGTTTTCAGGCATTTATGATCAGTGGAGACTTTGAGCAGAAGATTATGTGCATGGCCAAAGCTGAACGTATGTTGGGTTGGACTCCTAAAGCCCGACCCATCAGATAATGTCCAATTGGCAAATGAAATTCATGCAGATTTGCTTCAATAAAATCTTCAATCTGCTGATGAAAACTAACTTCTTGAAGAGAGATAAAAATGGCTTTTTTGGTAAAGAAACGTGGAAAGTTATCCTACTACTATGAGGGTGAAGATCCTGTCTTATCAGCAATGGTAGTAGAAGAACAGCCTGATGGAGACCTGCGGATTCACTTCTCCGGACTTACTGGAGGGCACTCTGCTACGAAGGTTCTTCAGTTAGATTCAGTCACCACCATGGAACCTGCGATTGAAGTTCCTCTAGTCTTTCGTTGCTGGGAGCATTGGTTGCGGGAAGCTGGTATTTGTCAGTCCATTGCTGAAATTGACTTTATAGAGATTCATGCATTTGGAGCTCAACCGAAGTCTCCCAGTCCTCTGTCTGATCCTACAGGGTATCGCAAAGAGCAAGAACGAGTTCGTGCTGAATATGCGAAGGCTTACCGCAATTTCTTCAAGGAGAATTGTCCACAAAACGGAGTTCCTGCTCGTTTTACAGTACATGTTGTCGACTTCCCAGATGAAGCAGCTTCCTATGAATTTTATGGAGTAGGTCTTTTGCAGCAGGATCATGGTTGAGAAAATTTTGAGAGAAACAGCCTTGATATGATGAACATTTATCAAAGCTAAAAATATTTGTTCCCAGAAAGGAATCCATGAGTTCAAATTACAAATCGCTTGGGATTCGGCCTATTGTTAACGCGAATGCCACACTAACTAAACTTGGTGGTTCACTGATGCCTGCAGAGGTTCGTCAAGTGATGCAGGATGCTGCTCAATCCTTCGTTGACATGCATGATCTTCAACAGAAAGTTGGGGGTCGCTTGGCAGAAATAACGCGGAATGAAGCTGCCTTTGTTAGTTGTGGAGCTGCGACAGGGTTGCTGCTGGCAACAGCTGCATGCATCCAAAAAGCCTCGGGAGCAACCTATGAAAACTTTCCTAATCCACCAGAAACTCAGAATGAAGTCATCGTTCAAAGAATGCATCGGAATCCATACGATTATGCGGTAAGACAGGCTGGAGCTTCATTGGTTGAAATTGGGACAATGAACGGCACTTCCCCAGATGACCTGGAAAACGCCTACAGTTCTTCGACGGTTGCTATTTTCTGGTTCCAGGGTGACATGAATCAGCCATATGAACTCTCTTTAAAAGATGTAATTCAATCCGCTCAAAAGCATGGTGTGCCAGTCATTGTAGATGGAGCTGCGCAGTTGCCCCCCGTCAGCAATCTGTGGAATTTCACTCAACAAGGGGCAGACCTAGCAATTTTTAGCGGTGGCAAGGACTTGTCAGGTCCACAGGCATCCGGACTAGTAGTTGGAAAGTGGGAATGGATCGAGCTGCTCAGGGTCTTGGGTGCCCCCAATCACGGTGTTGGGAGACCTATGAAGGTTGGCAAGGAAGAAATGATGGGCCTCTTAGCGGCAGTGGAGCGCTATGTAAGCCTTGACCACGATCATTTGCTGGAAGTCTATGAGCACCGTGTCCAGATCTGGATTCAAGGATTGAATGGAAAAGGTGGACTCTCGGCCAAAAGAGATTATCCCAATGAAGCAGGACAACCGGTCCCAAGAGCCCTAGTTCAGCTTCCAGACAAGTTACCAAAAGATCAACTAGTTGCCCAGTTAATGGATAGCGAACCTGCTGTTTCTGTTGCTCCCTCTGAGACCCTGAACGCCATCCTTCTCAATCCAATGACGGTAAGCGATGAAGAGACGCAGATTGTCTTGGATCAGATTCTTAGTCTAATCTATTAGATTTCTTGCTCATTTTGCCGCTAGTTTCAAGAATTGATGTTTATAAGATAAAAGGAGTTCTGTGCCTAAACCAAATTTGTCGGCTCATGGTACGCAAGTAGTCAAACCAGATGACTTTGATCAGTTTTGGCAGGAAATTATGGATGAAGCAGACTCAATTCCATTGAACGCTTCGATTGAATTGGATCCTTTACGCTCAAGCAAAGAAGTGGAAGTGTTTGAGGTCGAGTACGACAGCCTCGATGGTCTGCGGATCGCTGGCTGGTATTGTCTACCCAAAGACAGAACTAAGCCTCTTCCAGCTCGAGTGTTCTATCCTGGCTATATCAGTGAGCCAACCTTGCCAAAATCACATGCTGCCCAAGGTTATGCGACCTTTGGTGCTGCTCCACGGGGCAAGTTACGGAGCAATGGCAAATTCAACCCCGGATATCCTGGATTATTGACCCACAATATCAAAGATCGAAACAGATATGGTTACAAAGGATTTTACATTGATGCGGTGAGAGCCATTGATTTTCTAATCGAGCAACCTGAGGTTGACTCTGACCGCATTGGAATTCAAGGAAGTAGCCAGGGGGGAGCCTTGACCCTTGTGGTAGCTGCACTCCGCCAACAAATTCTAGCTGCTTCTGCTGGAGCACCTTATCTTGCTGGAGTTGTGGATGCTTTTAAACTGACCCGAACGTATCCATATGAGGAGATCAACGATTATCTTGGAATTTATCCTGACCAGTGGGCAGATATAGTTAGTACTTGGAATTATTATGATTGTATCAATTTTGCGGAGCGGATTCGATGTCCCATCATCGTCTACATTGGTCTTCAAGACGATGTCTGCCCTCCAGAGACCGCCTATCCACTGATGGAAAAGATCAGTTCGTCTGCCAAGAAGCTCTATGAATACGAAGGGCATGGCCATGACGCTAATCATCATGAGCATGATCATGTGGTAGATGCTTTTTTTGACACACAGTTGAAAACAGCTCGTTCTTGAGTCACCAAGCTCTGAGAATATAAGGAATTATGAAACCCAAAGACTTTGACCAATTCTGGGCTTGTATTGAAAACGACTTGAGTGCAGTGGTTCTGGAGCCAGAATTGAGAGAACTTTTCATTCGCAGCAAACCCGAATTCAACGTGTACGGCTTGTGGCTGTCCAGTTTAAAAGGTTATCGAATATTTGCTTACTACAGTGTACCAAGGGGTGAAGGACCGTTCCCAGTCATTTACCATCTCCCAAATTATGGGAGTGTAGTCCATATTCCACCTTTTGAAGAACGTTGCAAATATATCTGTGTGGCTTTGTGCCACCGAGGCCAACGACTCTCTGATTTGCCATTTGCAGCTTCATATCCTGGTTTGTTGACTATGGGGATTGAAGCTGCGGATTCTTATATTTACAGAGATATAGCCGGAGATTGCTTATCTGTCATGGACTTTTTGAAAGGTCGTGAAGAAGTGGATACGGGAAAAATATGTTTATTAGGTGGTGAATTAGCGCTTTGGACAGCGGCTCGTAGGTCTGAAGCAGCCGCACTCCATTATACTCCTGCACTTCATTACAACTCCTTAAAGAGGGCATCCCAGACCAGTGATTATCCACTGGAAGAGTTTAATGATCACTTGCGAGGCTCAACGGCCTCTCGCGTTTCTGTGGAGACAACTCTATCTTATTTCGAGCCAGTCTATCATGCTCCCAAAGTTCAAATACCGACCATGTTAGTTGAGGATTCTGTGGGATCCTGTGAGGATCTAGTGAATGCTTTTGCTGGGCCTGTTCTTAGAGTACCTTTTCAACATTCGAGTTATCGAGATGGTGTTCGACAAGCAAAATGGATTGCAGACAAACTTGATAGTGGCCTGCCAATCTTACCAGCACATTGGTGCTAAATTTTGAGGCCAAACAAAATTTCACTGCAATCGTAAACCACACTCTGCGTGATGAATTCCCTGTACGGCAAGTAGTGGATGAATCAATTTAGTTAGATTTAGACTATCTCCAAGGCTATCTTTGACAGAAGTGTTTGTTTGATCTACACGGAACACGGTTAGGTCAGCTTTCTGCCCGACGGTCAGCCAATCATCACCTTCTGTTGGGTCTAAAAATGCAGAGGGTCTGGTTGAGCCCGCGGCAATTACCTTCTCGAGTGGCATCCCCAGATTCAAAAGCTTTGAAAAGGTGGTTGGCAGGTCGTAGGCTGGTCCCTTGATGCTGTTTCGGTGCAGGTCGGTGCTGATCAAATCTGTTTCGATTCCATTATCTCTCGCGAAGCGCATGACCTTGAAAGAAAAAGAGGCTGCACCATGCCCAACGTCAAGCAAAACCCCTCGTGCTCGGGCTTCGTGGACGGCAGCAAGTGACCTCTGGTCTTCCATGAGATTGCCACCAGGTTTCCCATGAAAGGCATGGGTGACCACATCTCCTTCCTCGAGAAGATCAAGAACGTCTTCAAGCAAGGGTGGTGGTTCGCCCACATGAACGATCAATGGCAACCCTGCCACACGGGCTACCTTCCTCGCTACTCGAACCGCTTCAGCACCCAAGTCTCCAGTGATGACATGACTAGCTCTGCACTTGACCCCGCGAATTAGGTCCGGATAATTTTCAATTGTCTTTAAAGTTCTTTCCACATTAACTGAACGGAATCCAAGGGAAAGTTCACTTATTCGATTGCAGGCTACAAGTCCGATGCTACCAATATTCAAGAAAGCAAAAAGCCTCTCTTTGGCCTGTTTCGCAATAAATTCTGAAAACCCAATAAAGTTGGCTTCCCCAGCAGATCCACAATCAACTAAAGTTGTCACTCCAGTCTCAAGTCCCGCCTGTTCAGGCCGGATGGAAATGTCGGTCGCCCCAAAATAGACGTGAACGTGAAGATCCACCCAACCTCTTGAAATCATTGCATTTTCAAATGAATACTCTTTATGACCTTTTGGGTTGTCCAATTGAAGTCCAAGTCTAGTGATTTTGCCTTTTTCGATTTCAAGATCGATTAATTGTGATTCTGTATTTGAGTTGTTCAAAGGGGTGACGTTGCGGATGATCATGTTGAATCCAATTTCAAAAGATTTCAAAAAACTTTAAAAATATAGCCATTCAATTTAAGGATTGTGTCCAAGGTAGTTAAGTTGCAATTACGAATATTGCATAAAAAATTTAGACTAAGATCACGAAGTGCCCCTAAAAGTCATTCCCCTTAATCCCAAATTAATAGATTTTGTTGCAAAGGTAGAAGGTATCTCACTTGGAGAACCATTGGCAGTCAAAAGTGTAGAAGCCATCTTCAACGCTTTGGATCGATTCGCAGTACTAGTTTTTCCAAATCAAGTATTGACAGATGAACAGCACATTCGTTTCAGTCGTTACTTCGGTGACTTGGAGTTGGCTACTGGCGATTACATGAAGCAAGATGACCGACGATTGCAGATGGAATTAAATGACATTTCCAATCTTGATCGTACAGGCGGAAAAATAGAAGCTGCTGATGTCAAGAGGCTATTTTCCCTTGGAAATATGCTTTGGCATTCAGACAGTTCGTTCAAGGCTATTCCGGCACAATATTCAATCCTTTCTGCCAAGATCATCCCTGCTACTGAAGGGGATACAGAGTTTGCAGACATGAGAGCTGCTTGGAAGGCATTAGATGAAAAAACTCAACAGAAATGTCTTGGCCAAGTGACTTGTCACAGTCAACTCTACTCCAGGGGAGAACTTGGATTTACGGATTTTCGGGAAGACCAGCAGAAAGCAATGGTTCCAGTCAGGCAGGCTCTTGTTCGGAGTCACCCCAGGACAAAGAAAATTTCACTGTATCTTTCTGCACATGCAGGCATGATTGAAGGTTGGACAATTCCAGAAGCAAGGATCTTTCTGAAGCGATTGTCCGAACAAGCCACCCAGCGAGAATTTGTTTATAGACATAGGTGGAGAGTAAATGACTTAGTGATCTGGGACAATCAAGCTACAATGCACCGTGCGATGGGCTTTGATAACAAACAAGTTCGCGATATGAGGCGCACAACAATTGCGGGTAATATCTCCTCTCTCAAGGATATGCCCTCTTAAAAGTCGGGGATAGAAGATCGGAATGAAAAGTTGTTGATAGGAGAAAATAATTAATTTCGATACAAAAAACGATAAGAATTAAAATAAGCATATTTGTTATCAACTATTTAATTTTTAACATAAACCCATTTTCTAGAGTCTGCAGCTTCTAAGATTGCATCTGCCACGGCCTGTGCACGCATCCCATGAAAAGAAGATGGAATGCACTCTCTATCCTCTCGAATGGCTCTAATAAACTCCCAAGCTTGATCGTATCTAAAGTAAACAACCTTATCACCCTCCATTGGATTTCGTGGTGAATCCAATTTTTTCAAGAATTCGTCGGGGACAGGTTGAGGTTGATAGGGTTTTCCGCGATTACTTAAAAGGATTTGGTGGGGATTATGTAGCTGATAAACTACAGACGCTTCTGTACCGTTCAACTCTGCTTGATCGTGGTCCCCTCTTGGTCCAAAGCCTTTATTGAGCTTTCCAATTTCAAATACCCCTGTGGCACCATTCTCAAATTGGGCGATCCAGGCAACCCAATCCTCTACGTCCTGAGGTGGACAAGGTTTTCCACTCTTCGTAAGTCCCCGAGTTGCCCATTGTTTTGTGTGGGCGCACAACGAAGAGATAGGCCCTAGCAGATCTTCAGCAAAATCAATTCGGTGAATGCCCATGTCTCAGTTCCCCTGAGCCAGCCTGCAGATAATACTGGAGCCAGCCAATCGCTCTTTCGCCCCAGTCCTGCAGACGGTGGAATCTCTCATGACGAATCTCGCCTAGTGCACCAGTGCGCACCAAATGACGTATGTAGTTCATCGCAGGAACAAATCGATAGGTGAAAGCTGTCATGTGCCTTAGTTGTGTTTTCTGAACAACCTCAAGAATTTCTTTGGTCTCCTGAAGATTCATACCCAGTGGTTTTTCACAAAGCACATGGGAGCCGGAAGCAAAGGCTTTCAGAATCAGGGATTTGTGAGTGCAGTTTGGGGTGGCAATCACTACAGCATTAGGTTTTATTTCCAATAGCAGTTCATCAACATCGCCAAAAGAAGCTTCTACTCTCCATTCCCTGCTCCGTATCTCCCGCAGGGAAGCATCCGGATCACAGATTCCTACAATATCTACTCCTGGAATTCTAGAAAAACCAGGATAGTGAACTTGGGCACACACTCCACCCAACCCAATCATTGCTACTCGAATCGTCTTTGCACTCATAGCCAACTCCTTTGAACTATTCTATTTATTCCAAGCTTTCATACATCTTCATGGGAGTCTGCATGGATACCTTCCTAGGATCTAGCATAACCATTTTGTTTGGAAGTACATCCTGCCCGTATGAATCCTTGTTCAGTGTTTTTGAAGAAGCAATCATCACTTGATCTGTTTGGTTCTGTTGATTTCGGGGATTCATTGAAATCAGAGAGTTCAACTAGGTAGCAGGTGCATGGAGAATGAATTTTCAATTTCGGTATCGCTGAAGCTGCAGAAAGCAACGTAAGACTTGTCCACAACGGCAACATTCAGGTGACTTGGTTCCCAATCTTCCTGTACTTGTGTGATCTTCATTACCCGAGTTACAGCTGCCAAGAGATTCTTTTTGTTCCAGTCAAATGGGATTTCATGCGTTTGCGCGGGCTGACTTCGTAGGTTTGGCAAATACCGGCCGACTCCACAGCTGTTCCAATTCAAAGGTTTTGAACATTCTTTTGAATGGAACTTTGCCAAATGAAAGATTGCTGTAAATTTGTCAACAAAGTGAACATGCTGTCTGGAGATCTTAGTTAGAGCGTGAAGCAAAAAATTATGGTAATTGAAAGAATTCTTAAAGAATTATAGGGCACAAAATATAAGCATTAGAGTGACCCGTACTGTAGCTAATAACTTTATAGTCAGTAGTTGCCTCTTACATAATTTTCAGGGTAAGTTCGGCCAATCCATTCCTGAACTTTTGGATGTTGGTCGACAGCTAAACAGACTCTTCTGGTTTTTGGAAAGTCTTCGAGAAGACTTTTGGGCATCCCATCCAATAATCCAGAGGTAAACCAACCCAAAACCCTCCAAATTGCGATATCGGCAATGCTGATCGAAGCAGGAACAATCCAATCAGATCTCTCTGTAATACAACGCTCTAACATGCCTAGTTTTCTTTTGATAGGGCCTTTTGCCAATTCTATCCTCGCAGTTATTTTTTGATCTTTATCATTAATCTGGTTAGTACTGGAAACCATGGTGTTAAGGTCTGTAGCAAAATCGATAAACTGGTCAATTTTTGCAGCTTTGAGGTGATCGTTAACTGGGTAAAGCCCTGATAATTTTCCACAAAACCTCGCAATACTACCTGTTTGGGCAATCGATGTTCCGTCCACTTCCAGAACTGGCATTTGATGGAAAGGCATAACAGTGCCATCATCTAATTTTCCAGATTCCTTTGCCCTCAGAAACTCTTCACGGTCAATTCGTAAATCCTCGAATTCTACGTCCCCAATAAAGAGAGTGATTCTGGCAACTTCAGCTCTCCAAAAAGGCATGTTTGTGTAAATAAATTTTAACTGCATATTAGGTGACTTTCTCATTATTTAAAGTGATTGGGAGACGAAACTTGATGAATCGCCGGATGGATATTACTCTTCGCCTTCCATTCGTCAAGAGCGTGATTGAGGAACTTTAGGCATATTTAGCTTAGTTCAAAGGTAGACTTTGTCAGTAAAGGATTCTGCTGAATGAGAAAATTTGTTTGAGACCAAAATTAAAAGATAAATTTTTTTCATAAAATCAGTGCTTATTTGGAGTGAATGATGGTGGAAATTGAAGAGCAGACCGGAGCTCAACTTCTCGTCCAGTGTCTACAAAATTTGGGTGTAAAAAATAGCTTTGGTGTCCCAGGGGAATCCTACTTGGCGGTATTAGATGCTCTTCATGATGCTGACATTAAATTTACCCTCTGTAGACAGGAAGGATCTGCTAGTTTTGCCGCATGTGCTTGGGGTAAGCTGACTGGCATGCCAGGAATATGTTTTGTGACTCGAGGACCTGGAGCCACTAATGGATCAATTGGAGTCCATTCTGCTCGTCAAGATAGCTCTCCGATGATTCTTTTCGTAGGGCAGGTTAATGTTGACCATAAAGATAGAGAGGCTTTTCAGGAAGTGGACTATAGGGCTTTTTTTGGCCCTTTGGCAAAATGGGCTACTGAGATTGATAATGTTAAGCGCATTCCAGAGATTGTTAGCCGCGCTTGGCGCTGTGCGTTGTCAGGCCGACCTGGGCCAGTCGTGATTGGATTACCTGAGGACATGTTAACCAATCGTACTTCTGTAGAGCCTTGTCAACCAATTGAAGTAGCTGAGGCTGGGGTTGATCTTTCCCAAACTGATGCACTGACAAGGATTCTCAACGAGTCGGAGCGGCCGCTGATCCTCATTGGAGGAGGAGGTTGGAGAGAAACAGGTAAATCTGCTATTCAGAGGTTTGCAGAGCTTCATAATTTTCCTGTTTCAGCTATTTTTCGCTATCACGACCTCATTGACAACCATAGCCATATTTACGTTGGAGACGCCGGTGTAGGAATGGCTGACCATCTTGCTAAAATGGTCAAAAATTCAGATGTCATTTTGGTAATCAATGCGCGCTTGGGGGAGGCAGCCACTAAGTCTTGGTCACTCTTGAAAGTGCCCTATCCTCGTCAAAAATTGATTCATGTTCACGCCTGCGACTCAGAAATCGGCAAAATATATCAACCGGGTCTTAGTTTTCATTCAAACCCAAATCAGTTTGCTCAGTTTCTTGAGAGCTTGGAAATTGATGGTAAAAATCTTACCCAGAGAACTTCTTGGATGACTAAGGGGCACTCTGACTATCTTTCATCTTTGTTAGCTCCTCCACAACAAAGTCCCGTTGACATGTCAGCAGTCATGAATTTCCTGCGAGAAAGACTAGAGCAAGACGCCATCATAACAAACGGTGCAGGAAATTTTGCATTTTGGCCAAATAAACATTTTTGCTTTGGTCCTAAACAAAGGCTGCTGGCTCCACAAAGTGGTGCCATGGGCTATGGACTACCAGCGGCGATTGCTGCAGCACTTGCCTATCCTAAACGGCAGGTTGTCTGTTTTGCTGGTGATGGTGATCTGCAAATGGGATTATCTGAACTCGGCACTGCCGTTCAGCATGGTGCCAGACTGATTATTTTAGTTTTGAATAATGGAGCGTATGGGACTATCCGAATGCATCAGGAGAAAAAGTATCCAAGTAGAGTGTCTGGAACGAATTTATACAATCCTGATTTTGCAGCAGTTGCTGAGGCGTTTGGAACGAAAGGGTTTTGTGTTAGACAAACTGAGGATTTTGCAGAGACCTTCGAAAAAGCTTATAGGTCAAAAAATGGGGCTCTGCTGGAATTGATGGTCAGCGTCGAGGCCATTACCCCAAGGAAGACTATCTCCGATCTCCGCTCAGGGCACTAGTACGATAGTTTTGGGTTGAGAAGGAATCAAATGAATAATCTACTTCGTATGCTGCAAAGGATCTGAAGAAATTATTAGATCAAAAACATTAAATGTGGGGAGAGTTCTTTGAAAATACTATTACTAGAATACGTTTCTCACAATTTCGAACAATTCCATAACGACTCTCGAGAAAGAGTACAAAATGATTGCTCCACAGACTGTCAAATCTCCTTCCCCCTTCGTAGGGTGAAAGAGCATGACCATAGCTGAAGGAATCTCTAAAGCTTCGCTCTCAACTCTTCTTTGTCTGAATAAAATCAAAATGGTGAAGGCACCACCCAGTAGAAATAACCAAACTACCATAGATTAACCCCCCGCTAAAACCTTTTAAAGACACTCATATCTCTGTATTTCCAAGCAATTCTGAATCCAGAATAAGTCCTTAGTTCAATTAACATACAGATCTTAAGATTTTGGCAGTGGTGCCAAACAGTTCTAAAATGTAGTAAGGACCATTTGGTAACAATCTGAAACAGGTTGAAATGAGGAAGAATCACGGCTTTAGTGAGAATGGGGTCCGAAGAGCCTTAGATTTTTTATGGGTTGATGGATGCTTGCTCTTCCCATGCATCTTGTCAAAGCTCAAATACATAGGCGTCTCCGCCTGAATAAGTCACCTCCGTACCATCGTTTTGAAACAAGTCATAGTACTTGGGGCAATTTCACCAGTTTGCTTTGCTTGAAAACTCTATGTACTAACAATCAGCTTGATATCTTTTGACTTCTGCCAACAAGGGTGAACAGTTGGTTTGATAATTCTTTAACCACCAACATTAACTGTATGAACCCTAGCGTTTACTCGGTGTGCTATCCTCGTCAGCATTGTTTGCGGAAGTTTTTACTTCAATAAATGCCATGACTCCTCCAAAAAAAGTATTGTTTTGGACTGAAGATCTGAAAATAGTGTGTATTCAGATGATCAACTTGCAGTAGATCAAAGTCAGCAATTCAATTGAAAGTCAAGTTAAGCAAAAAAATTTACACTCAACTAAATCACCCCATATGAGTTGACCAGCCAAGTGAAAACAACGATATAAAGAATGAGGACCAAAAATAACGAATAGGACGTGGGATTCATTTGCTTTACTCCTGATGAACGAATTTTGGAAAGGTGCCAATAAAGCTACAAAGCAGATTTTGGAGCCCACGTTATCTGGAATGCCATGGGCATAAAGGTAACAAGAAAAAAAATATCAATTACAAGTCAGCTAATGGCAAGGTGGGTTAGACAATTAGCTACAGGAAAATCGGTCCATTACGTAATGAGAAGAAAGTTCACGAAGAGTTAGGAACTAATACTATCAATTTTACCGAAAAAGAGCCTTTTAAAAAAAGTAGACTTAAAACGAATTAAGCAAATATTTTTTTGAGAATAAATTAAATTGATTAGCAATGAAATCAATTTTTTAGTGAAGGGAATGTAATTAAATCTTAGAATCATTTGTATCGAGCATTTCCTCAAACTTCCGAGCCCGGACCTTCTTCACAATAAAATCAATATTCTTGATGGTCTTCCGAAGTTCCTCGTCTTTTTCAAGGCTTCCTTTTGCCTGAGTCATGCTTTGGATAATCACTCCTATGACTAGATTCAAAATTACCAGACCGCTGACGATGATGAAGCTGATAAAATAGAATACAGCGGTCAATGGCATTTTTACAGGATTTGTACACAAACTTGGATTGTCCCCATAGCCATATTCGGCACAACTGTACATCTGAATGTACATTAGATCAGTCCAATCCTCAAATGTGGCAGCTCGGAATAAGGACACCATACTGATTGGGAGATTTCCAAAATGGATTGGGTCATTTTCTGAAAAAATTGTGGTGCCAATCACCCCGTAAATATAAATCAAAAGTAACAGGAGAATTCCTACAAAGCCAATGGGTTTGGTACTCTGAAGCAGTGAAATGACGATGATTCTTAATTGGGGAACTTGGCGGAAAATTCTTGTAAATCTGAGGAGTCTGATAACCCTGAGGATAAATGGATAAGATCCAAAAGGAAGAAATGACCCAACCACAAGAAGGCTATCAAAAACATTCCATCCATCAGAAAAGAAAGCCAAGGGCTTATTCCATTTTGGTAGAAAGCGAATAAGAATTTCGACAAGAAAAATATACTTGATGACCGTGTTGATTGAATAGAACAAGATGGAATAGTCTTTTACCAAAGTTTCACTGGTTTCTAAACCTACAACCACACCTGTCAAAATAATTAAAAGGTTGATGGAGTTTTGAAACCATGGGCTTTGCTCAATATTGCTCAGCCAACAAAGGGGGCTAGGTGCTGGTTGATTATACTCTATACCCGGCTCGACACCTAGATTCTCAAGCAACAACTTGTAAACGATTTTCTCCTCATCTGTGAATTCATCATCTGAGAAGATGATTTCTTCGACCATTGTTCGAATACTGATTTTTTGATGATCATCAATCTTGTTGAGTTTTCTGAGATCACCACCAACTTTCTGAATTTGGCTCTCCAGATCAAGGTCTTTGAGGTTCTGGTAAGCCTCATTATAATAAACTCGAATATCTGGACCCATGTACTTGATCCAGATCTCGGCAAATTCGTCGATGCTGGCGAAATCCGAGCAAGAAACATAATTTAGAACATTGAGGTACTCAAATAATTCGACACTTGGTTCAATTTCATAGGTATTAATTTGGAGCAGACTTTTGGCGAGATCATAGAATTTCCTCTCGGAGGAGAGGACTTCATCATCCGCAAAAATGATCTCCTCAAACATGAGAAGAATTTCTTTTTTTGCGGAATCTTCCTCCCCCTTCAAGCTAACTAAGCTTTCGCGAGTCAATTTGACTTTTTGACCATCGGTAAGATTGATAAGTTGTTGATTTGCCTGCTTTGAATACTCTTCGTAGCGTTCGCCAAGGTGCTTGGAGACAATCTTGTCAATTCTTTTTTCCGACTCATGATCTGACAATGAGATGACGTTCAACATCTTTAGACAGATAACTAGGTTCAGAGGATTTCGCAATCGATCAATCATTAGGATGCAATTAAAAATATTTTTTTAAAATCAATTGTGATTGAAGAACATTATCTTTGAAATTTCATCTGATCATGAATAATTAATCTCCATCTTAAAAAATTTTCTCAATTCCCAACAGGTAGAATCCCTCAAAGATACTGAGGACTTCTTTATAGGTTGTCAGTATTCGTGAAATTTGAAAGCGGTTGGTCTATTTAGCGGGGATAACGAGTTTAAAGTTTCTTCAAATAGATGTTACAAGTATGATTCTTTCATTCCAATATTTTTAGTAATTCTTTATGATCTCTTCATAATGATCGTTTTGTCTTAGGTTGCGGATCTTTTCAATATGTTCTGGCCCTATTTCACAGCATCCTCCAAGTATTTTTGCTCCCTTTGAAAGCCACTCCTGCGCAAATTCAGCATAAGTATGAGGGTTTATCTCCTGTCTAGACTTCAGTACGTCTACAGTGGCGTGACCTTGATAAGGTTCTACTGTTAAAAAACCGTTTGCATACGCTCCCATAGTTTTTACATGGGGAGCTAGTTCACTCAGGGCCTGCGTGGTTGTTTCAGGTGTAGAACAGTTGACCAACAAAGCACTTGCCCCCTCTGCAAGGACTGCCTGCGCGGCTTTAACAATGAGTTCACCAGACCGTAAAAATGAACCATCTTTTTCATTGACGGTAAAGGCAGTCCAGACGGGCAAGCCTGATTTCATAGCAACAGATGTACTAATACAGGCCTCTTCGATAGAAGCCATTGTCTCACACAAAAACAGGTCAACGTGTTTATACTGTTGCTCTAAGATCTGCTGATATTCTTGTTGAGATAATTGAGAACCTAAACGTTCGGATGGTCGGTAACTGCCTGGAAGAGGGGGAAGGCTACCTGCGATTAACGTGGACAACCCCATATCATCACAAGCTTGTTTTGCTGCGTTAATGGCAGCCTTTTGCAGGGCTTCAAACTCATCTTGTCTGTTGTATTTAGCAAGTCGAGTTGGTGTGGCGGCGTAGGAACTGAGTGTAATTACGTCAGCACCGGCTTGGATGAAATCTTGGTGAACTTCTGCCACCAAGTCAGGATGGTCTCGCAATACATCGGCAGACCAAAGTGGTGTTAGTTTATGTTTAGCCCTTTTTACTAACTCCTGGCCCATGCCACCATCAAGAATTATAAACGAATTATTAAGCATATTTGTAAATCAGATTGCAACATAAAATCTACTGACCTATTTGTCTGTACATTCTGGGTTAATGATTCCCAGGGTCGTCTTGACCCTGCAAAGTTGTTTACGGGAAAGATTTGCGTTTCTTAAAGTTGCTCGTGTTAGGTCTGTATCAATCAACTTAGCTCCACTTAAGTTAGCATTACTTAGGTCAGCTTCCGTGAAGTTAGAAAGAACCAGATTGGTCATGCTCAAGTTTGCATTTTTTAGAATCGCTCCCCGGGCGTTGGCCCTTTCCAACTTGGCCCCAATTAATTCTACTCCGAGTAGATTGGTACCTGTTAGATTTGCCGAACTCAGAACTGCACCGGTTAAATTTGCATTGCTTAATTTGGCCCCGCTTAAATCAGCACCTGTCAAATTGGCTTTTCTAAGATTTGCACCCACTAGATTTGCATTGCTCAAGTTTGCCCCGCTTAGGTCAACTCTACGTAAGTCAGCACCCACTAATGAGGCCTCCTTTAAAGTTGCTTGACGCAAACTGGATTTATTTAAATTTACTTTCCGTAAAGTTGCTCCACTGAGATTAGCCATATCAAGGTCGATACCATTTAGTTCAGCCTGACTGAGATCACATTTTTCACAATTGTTGAGCATCAAAAGCCACTCTAAATCCTTTTGTTCGAGAGCAAAAACCTGAAAACCCATAAGAGAAGCGACTACGGGAAGAATAATATGTCGTTTCATGAGTACTTTAAGAGTTGTGGTTTAAAAGTGTATGTCAGGAAATGCAATAAGCTAAATCTGACCTGTATCGAACCAGAAAACAAACGAACATTCTGACTCCTGCTCTTCGGCATTAGGAGAAATCATGTGATTAACAATTGTATTGAGGTGCACGCCACGCACTTCGGAGGCCAAACTAGTTGATGAAAGTCAGTTTAGTAAAAGTTGAAAAATCAAATTTAGGTTTTTTTGCAGTCTGTATAGCAATTGGACTTACAATAATTCTATAATTTTTTTGCCTGCTCCCGTAGTTCTATTTTACGGATTTTGCCTGTAGCCGTCTCCAGTAGGTCACAAAAAATGTAAAACTTTGGGACTTTAAAACCAGCCAGAACTGTTCGACAGTGGAGACGAAGTTCTTTCGCAGTTGAGGTCATTCCTTGTTTAAACTCAATAAATGCATAAGGCACTTCTCCCCAAAATTCATCAGGTCGGGCGACTACTGCGGCAATACTCACATCTGGGTGATTGTGAAGCACGGCTTCGACTTTTAAGCTGGAAATATTTTCACCTCCAGAAATGATAATATCTTTTGAGCGGTCGGGTATTTCAAAATCCCCATTTGGATGGACCACAGCAATATTACCAGTATGAAAACCACCACCCCGAAATGCCGTTTCAGTCGCTTCTGGGTTGTGATAATATCGAGCGAAGAGTGTGTTACCTGATAAAAGAATCTCACCGTTCGTGATCCCATCCCAAGGCACTTCTTTCCCTTTTTCATCAAGCACTTTGATACGATTCGCCGTGGAGTGCCTCACCCCCTGCCGAGCAAGCAATTTAGCTTTCTCTTCAGTGTTTAGCTTTTCCTCCAGTTCATTTAACAGTCGTAACGAAGTTGGACCAAAGCTTTCTGTGAGGCCGTAGAGGTGGATAAAGTCAAAGCCAAACCTCTCCATGTTTTCAATCAAACGATTAGTTGGTGATGCCCCCCAGTTGCTAAAGTGATACGCCGAGCAGGTTGAAAATTCTCGATGGCAGCATGACCAAGCAACATGTAGACTACCACAGGAGCACATGAGAAATGGGTGATTTCCAGTTCTTGTCATGCTTTTACAATTAAAGCTGGATCAACAAGACTCAGACAAACATGAGTACCCCCTGCCGCAGTGATTGCCCAAGTATGGCACCACTCATTGCAGTGAAACATTGGTAGAGTCCAAAGATATTTCGTCAATCGTCCAAAACCTAGTCCCAAAACATTTCCAAGCGTATTGAGGTAAGCTTCACGATGATGAAGAACCACTCCCTTGAGAGTGTCAGTTGTTCCAGATGTATAATTCAAAGCGATTGGAGCCCATTCATCTCTTGTTTCTAAACAGAGATCTCCAAGACTGATTTATCTGACAATTAGAATATTCAAATTATCAGATTCATTTTCTGAAAATACCTCAACTGGAATGCCGACACTCTTTGCAGCTTGCTTTGCAGTTGCCGCAGATGTGGGATCACATAGGAGGAGTTTGCTCTCCGTATGTTTCAGAATCCAACCCACTTTTGATGAATCCAAGCGGGTATTGATTGAGTTTAGTATAGCTCCAATTGAGGGGACTGCATAATGGGCCGCAAGCATCTCTGGGCGATTAACTACCATGACGGAAACCACGTCATCAGATTCGATATGCATTTCACCGGGATAATTTTGAAGTCGACCGACAATGCTACCGAATTGGCAATAATTCCAGAATTGCTCTCACCAAATCACAGCTTGTGAATCCGGCTGATCCCTTATTGCTCAATTTAAAAAAATCCAATGGTGTAAGTGGTTGAAAGTTGTCTGGTCTTGCGGAAAGATAGGTTTCATTTCGCATTTTCAGATCTCAAACGGATTGATTCTCAAAATATTTATCCTGAGTAGCAATTTTTCTCGTTCCACAGCATGCTACAGAAATTTTTAATAAATTTGGAAAAACAATAGGTTATGCTCTTCTCGGAAGCTCAGTCGCTTTGTTACAGTATGTGGACAGCTATATCTTTTCAGTAATTCTGATTCGAGCGCAATCTCCCTCATTTCATTAAGTTTGGAGGTAATATTGTCCTCCAACAAATACAAAAACCCTTTTTGGAGAAGATATTTTTCGTCAAAAGTATCGTCTTCTATTTCGTAATTCCATTCTTCCAAAAGTGAAATTTGCTGATTACGATCTTCTAAGCAATCAAGTATATTTTCAAAAATTTCATTCATTTCATCTAACTCAAAAGTTGAGTATTTTTTCTGATTTGGAAGACAATTGAGTTCTTGCATGGCAAACGCAATCAAGATTAATAATGCTTCTTTCAGATTTTGCCTTCCAGTTATTTTTCAGAGCAAAAAATCGGATCAAATGATTTGAAGAAAATGAGCAGTCTTTAATTTATTAAATAAATTATTATGCTGTATAAAATAATGTATTGTTTACCTTGTCTACAGCATTATTTTTAGAGATATGGTGAGACCTTGAAAATGTTTTATGTGATGAATCGTTTGACTGATGAAAATCCTAATTCTTCTATATGGAAATGTCTTCAGGGATCTGTAAGTTTACTTGGATATATTATTATAAGCTTTAGGTGCTGATAATAATTTTTTTTAAAAATTAATTGCTTATTAAGGGCAAATGGCAATGGTAAAGATAGGGCAATTTATACCAGATGTTGAAGTCTTATGGGTTACAGAATCAAAAGTAGATACAATAAATCTCAGTCAAAAACTCGCAGGTCGAAAAGTGGCCATCTTTGGGATGCCAGGTGCTTTCACTGATACCTGCTCAGAGTTACATCTCCCAAATATCTTAGTAAATAAAAATGATTTGTTGACAATGGGGGTTGAGGAAATTTGTATTCTGACAGTTAATGATGCATTTGTTCTGGGGGCTTGGGGTAGATCAAAAGGAATTTTTAAAGAAGAAGTGGCAATAATTGGAGATTCAGCATCTGAATTTACCAAAAGTATGTGCTTGAATTTCACTGTACCAGCAATTGGTTTTTATGAACGATCCATGCGCTATGCAATGCTAACTGAAGATGGAATTGTAAAACATTTTTTGATAGAAAAGACACAATCTAAGATTACTACCTCTGGTGCTGATGCTCTTATTGAAGCAATCTCTAAGTCCTCAACCTGAATATTCAGGTATATACAATTCACAATAATTCTGGAACGTGTTTCTGATTTCAACAAAATCGAGCTGATTCCTTTGCTTTTCATCAGGTTTGGCTGATTCTATAAGAATTGTTTTTTTTACAAAATTGTTTGAGTTACTAGTCGTGGTTAAGGAAATCCATGATATTGCTAAGATTGAAACATGCAGTGGTTCATAGGTTTATCAGGACCTCCAGGTCCCACCTAGATCAAAAAAAGCGATCGATGCTTCTGTTGTTTCACCTTTAAGCCCAGGTGTTGGAAATTTGGTAGGTAAATTGGCCACAACTGGGCTTGCTTACTTTCAAGCGGTGGACACAAAAAAACAAATGCCTGAAGCAGAACTCATGATTGATTGTCTAGTGGATCCGCAGCTTATGTTGCAATGGGAATAGTCCCTATGGCACTTAGTAAGCAACAGGCTGTATCTATTATCAGGCCAGCAAAATATTGTGGTGTTGGGGGGTCAATCCAACAATTGGGACTCTCGATATCCAGAGATTAAAGCTTTAGCCAGGAGTTTTGATATATGAGTTTTGCTAGGTTGGTGAAGGGTCCTGCTCTTTTAATTGAAAGCCTTACAGGTAACTAGTGAATGGTTGAGTGTAGAGAAGATAATCGATCATGAAAAATTGATCTTTTTCATACTTCGTATTGGGACACTGCCAGTGATGATTTATCTAAGGAACAAGACAGCTAGTTTATAATCTTAAATCGATGGATGATATATTTTTAGATTAGTTTTAGCCAAATGAATTCAGTGGTTCAGTGAAACTCCACAAGAGAGTATTTGCGAGAGAAGCATTTGATGCCATTTATTTCGAATGGAATGCTTACCGGTCTTTGGTCGGTTCTGACTGGGCATTGTCTTAGGGGTAGGAGAAATCAAACAGAGTGTGGCTGAAGTGAACCAAAATGTTGATGTTTGAATGATGATTAGAAGATTCCTACCAGTATTTTGGAGGTAATAATTTACAGTTTCGGGACGTTCATTTTTAAGCAAAAGATAGTGACAGCTTGTATAAAATTGATCAGTTTTCCACATTTTTTCCCCAGTAGAGCTTCCCAATTGCTGAAACATCAGCATTGACTCCAACGCCGCCGTGCTTTCCATCTGCCCCGAAAGATAGGATAACGTAGCGACTTCCATCACTTGAGTAATTGTAAGGATTCCCCCAGCCATCCGCGGGAATTTGTTGACTTCGAAAATAAGGCCCTTTCCAGTTCTCAACGTTGCTACCAAAAATTGGTTGCTGCAGGAGTGCACTCAAAGTTTGCTCCGTTGTTGGGAACCGGCTGTTGTGTGCTTCATATAAACTTAGGGCTGTTTCCAAATCTCTAAGTTGAGTTTTGGTAATTTGTATGGACTCAAACTGCACCTCGGGGCTCTCCCCCTCATTCTTAATCAGAGAAAACGCCTTTGAGGAACCTGCTAGATCAAAGACAGCCACATATTCAATTCCATCAGAATATTGTATCCCTACCGCTAAGGTCATAGAGTCTCTAACTTGTTTGATGAAATTAAGATTGGATTCCAGGTTTTCCCCGATGACAAGGAAGGTCAAATTGGCTTTGGTAAAGGCGGTGCCTTTTGTATTTTCGATTTTTCCCTTATCAAAACGATATCTTAATAGTTGTTCGAATCCATTCTTGCTAATGAAACGCTTCCAATCCACATAAATATCTCCATTATTCCTGATAATTAAAACGGGTTTTTTAACGGAGGTGTCTGGACCATCTTTAGCGGCCTTACTCACTGTTGAGATTTTTTCATCAGTAAATGGGTCTAGTCGCACACTGTGTTCCCAACCATTAGCCTGATAATCGTTGACCTGAATTGAGTGGATTTGCCCAAAAGTTGGAAGGGGTAGAAGTACTAGGGCTAGTAGCAGAGAGAATTTCATAGTTTGGTTTCTTTTTTCAAATATCGGTCACTTTCTTTATCAGTTGACGAAAGTTGGAAGGATATGACGCACTTCTAAAGAAAAATCGGAAAAAGAGTTTGAATGATTGTAGAGCTTGTAGATAATCGATGCCATTAACAAAAGCCAGCTGTCAGTATTGAGGTAAAATCACACTCGAAGAAGAAAACTGGAAAAGAAGAGGTTGTTAGATTTGAAATCGATGAACAGCGGGAGAAATGTACGGCTTATAAAAAAGTCTATTGGTGAGATTTAATAAGTAGTTATTCAGATCATTACTGTGGAAAATGTAGATTCCATCAATGTGTATTCAATCCAAATGTTAATTTGAATTTTAGGGAAAAAGAAAATTGCTGTAATCGTTGTTGTTTTTATTTACATTTTTATCCACTGTTACTGTTTATGCCAAAAATATTATAGATTTCTAAATTCGCTATATTAATTTTAAAAAATTCAAAAATCACAACCCAGATGATAAAGGCAATCTCCCCTCAAAACTCGCCCAGGGATTCTTTGGCAAACCACAACACCCCCTGCATCAAAATAAACTTTCTCAGGCCGGGAACCCGGAGTCTCTGGGAGATGAACATATCCAGCAATGTCTCCTTTTTTGACTTCACTTCCAAGTTCAGCTACTGGTTCGAATAGACCCTCACCATCTGCATAACTAAAGAAAGAGAAGTCTGGCGCATGAAGCATCCGTGATTTTTTTTCAACTGGAGCCACCCTGCTGTTATGCAGAACCCCAATCTCCGCAAGAAATCGACGAGTTCCCTCCTCACAAATTTTCAAACATTCAGCTGTTATGGTCCCACTTCCTCCCATTTCAGTGCCAAACATCAATACGTTTTGGCGCCGGGCAGCATGATTGCCTGAGGAACCAGCTGCATGGCCGCCAGGAAAGAAAAAGGAATAAGGTGCCCCAAATGCTTCCATTAGTCTTTGAATTTCCTTTAACCGTTCTGCATCAGTCTCCAAGGCTGCAACCGCACTGGGAATATAATGCAATGAGGATCCTCCACTGTGAAGATCCAGTCCATAGTCTGCCATTGGCATCAGGACTGATTCCACATAATGTGCAATCACAAGAGTTGGAGACCCTTCAGGGTCTCCTGGATAAACGCGATTCAGGTTTAGATCATCAATTGGTGAGGTTCGTAGTCCCGCTTTGCCTGCTGGAAAATTAAGCATCGGCAAGATGATTATTCTGCCGATGATATCTTTGGGTTCCAATTCGTAAATCAATTTTGAAAGAGTTACTTGCCCTTCGTATTCATCGCCATGTGTGCCAGCGAGAAGTAGTGCGGTTGGCCCTTCTCCATTTCTGATACATGCTACTGGAAACGGAATCCAGCCGTAGGCAGATCGATGCACGGAATGAGGAAGTCTGAGATAACCGGTTTGTTTACCTTCTTTTTCAAAATCGATGGTTGTCATAATTGGGCTGGAGGTCATATTTTTCTTCTCCTATGTTTCTATTTAGATTTTCAAGCAAAAAATTGAAAATAATGAAGTCAGACAGGTTTTCTAAATGATTTGAAAAGTAGCACTTATTTAAGGTTCAGAATGAAGCAATTAAATATACACACAAACTGATTTCTTCATAGTTTGAATTTAAAAAATTTTGGCCTTGACGAACGACAAGCCATACGTTTCATGATTCGAAATGGACATTATAATCACTAGTAGCAATCAACAATCTTTGACGGCGATAGACCCAAAGGGAAGAATAGTATTACAGAATTTAGCTCCCATGAGATTGGTATTTGTCAGATCTGCCCCAAATAAATCAGCCCGAAATAGCATGGCACCACTTAGGTCAGCTCCGCTCAAGTTTGCTCTTCTCAAATTGGCAAGGTGTAAAATAGCGCCACTAAGATCAGTTTCTTGAAGATCAGTCTCATAAAAATTAGCGCCACTAAGATCACACTTGGGACAATTTTTTGAATTCTGAAGTTTCCCCAAATCTTCTGGGTTATAACCAAAAATCTGACCGGTTAAGCACAAGAACAAGAGTAACATAAAATTTATTTTTTTCATAAAAACAATATCCAATTCTAAATTGTTACCTGTTCGGTAAAACTACCAAAAATGTGAATTCTAAAAAAATCATTATCTATAAAATTTGCTATGATAAAAGAGTTATTAATAATTTAATCAAAATAAAATTTAGAGTTCTATTGAATTATCTCTGTTCCAATTAATTTAATCATTTTGAATCTATTTTGAAAAAGTATAGAAATCAAGTAATTAACTACCAAAAAAATTAAATTTTATCCACCGATTTTTTTGAATGCAATCTTTTTAGATCCTAGAAAATTTGCTACTTGTTCATATTTCTCACCATGAATTTCAATAAAGTCATTTTTGTAAGTACCGCCAACACCAGTTTTTCTCTTCAAATCTCTAGCAAGTTCCTTGCACCAGCTTTTATTACTTGGAAGTCCTTTAATTTCAATTACAGTTCTTCCTTTGCCCGAAGTCAATCGCCGAACTAAAAGCTTTAGCGAAGACTCATCAACCTCATAAACATTTTTTGAAATTTTAGTTTTATGCTTTCTTAGATCACCAAATTCACTTGAATAAACTAAATCATCACTCACGATTTCCCTTTCATATTTAAAATATGAAAAAGGTGTGGCCGGTCAACTCTTGAAATAGATCCAAGTAATACAAGATTTGATGCCATATGCAAAGTATTAGGTAAACAAAGATCTGATATTCCGCAGAAACTGCAGCTATTGTGAATCTCTTTGAACCAATGGTCCCAAATTAAGAAATTTCAACAAGTCTATGCCTAAAAAGCAGAGCTCAGGCTAATTTTTTTGGATTCGAATGATATTATTAACTTTATATATCCCCAAAATCAAGAAAATGGCTTTGTGATTTTGGCATTGGCAAATTACTGTTAAAATAAATTTTAAATTTGAATTGAGGCTGGCCAGAAGTTATAGGCTAGCCAAACAATGCACACCGATGATTAAAAATCCAATGATATATTCTAACTTTATGTTGGATGATTTAAGCATGACTTATTTCCTTGAGGGTTTTCTATGAGCTTAAGAACTATGTACTAGATCAATGATTCTCCACTTCAGTTAGACTATATTCTCAGATCGGGCATTTGGGGAGGAAGTCTGGGGGAGAAACAAGACAGGTTTATGCTGAAATCTTAAATTATCGGATTACGTACCCAAAATGATTGAAAATATCATCCCAGACAAATAATGGGTTTAAGGACAGATCAGAAGGTTACAGGACGTCAAATTTTCACCAACTAATTGGAAATGGTTTTGAAAAGTTGTCTCAATCTAACACTAGATCTTAATTTTCAAAAAAATATGCCCTCCTGATATTTGTTTTGCTTGCTTGCCATCTACCTGACAGTGATTATGTCTAGACTAATCAGGTTTGGACACTCTAACTGTTGGATCGAAAATCCGATCCCAGACTGAGTACAATCCACCGACATCAAACCTCTGTTGAATTTGTTGAAAACTTCCAATATTTATTTGGTTGTTGATTTGACGACCGACTTCGAAATTGAATACATAAGCCCCCTCAACGCCCATCCGAAGATCAGAAATGATGATCTTGTCATCTGATTGCCTTACCTTATATTGACCTTTGGTAAACCAGGTGAGGCGCTCAATTTTTGGGTGGTCTATAATGGTAGTAAGTAATTCTTTGTTCTGAGGAAACCCACGGACCTGAATCTGATCCAAATTATCAAAAATAGATGCCCAGATTTCGAAGTATTGGTCATCTTTCACTGCGACTCCTCGCCATAGTAGGGTATTTAGGGGTGCAGGAGTGGACTCAAAAATTTGAACTGAAATACCACGTTTGGCCAATGCTTTTTGAATCCGATGATCAATTACCCACTTGGCTCCAGTACTCCATACGAGGTATAGCGTTGAAAGTCCTAACATGATGACATTGAGTGTCAAAGCTCGATCTCGTTCATGTATAAGAAATGAACAGATTACAGCTACAAGTAGTGGGATAGTGTAGACTGGATCCACTATAAATAAAATTGAGTGTGCAAAGGGGTAATCTGTCAGTGGCCAGAGGATCTGCGTTCCATAAACTGTGAATAAATCAGCTAGTGAATGGGTGGTGAAACAAAGGTACACTGCGATATGCCATCGAATCAAAGACGCATCACGACCAAAAGGTAATCGGGATAAAAGCCGGGAGAAAAGTGGGGTTACTAAAGCTTGCACCAAAAATGAGTGGGAGAATCCCCGGTGGTGGGTCATGTTCTCAATTGGACCACCAAAATCAATAAGTACATCAAGATCAGGCAAAGTCCCTAAGACCATTCCACAGAGTGTGGCACGTTTTCCAAGGTGTCGACCTAAAACGGCATAGGTGACAGCGCCACCTAAGACAGCTTGTGTCAAAGAATCCAAAGCATCTCCTGCAAATCAGATTTATTTATTGAGACTGGTTTAAGGGTCATAAGACGGCGCTAAGATATCCAGAATAGTCTTGGCCGGGTGATTTCGTAAGGCAATAATGGTAAACAGCTTGAAACAAGCTGCGAGGTAACATGAGTTCGATCATTGGCACAAAGAAAATAATTTTATGTTTTTGAATCAGCTTAATAATAGCATTCCTTATTCTCATTCCTTCACTTTTAGAGATGCGGTGGTACTCCTTAAAAGCCAATCTTGCCAATGAGTAATTTTCAGAGAAAGCTCGCCGTTCACTAAATGCTTTGCTGCTTTGAATTTTCAGGCAGTTAAAAGGATTTTTTAAGAGAGGATATGGGGTAGATTTCTTCAATTGTCGAGTGTGTGGATAAAAATGTTCGACAAAAATATGATTAGATCTAATTTTAAACGATCAATCTGAAATATTGTCAGCCGTCACAGTGACTGCAAGTGTGAAGAGAAATGGATCAACTCAACAAGTAGGTATGGGAAAAGGGCTAATAAGAGAATGTAATGGGTGTTCCCATGAGACGTTTTATACAGATGTTCTTATTTTTGAAATTGTAACCTGAGTTATGACCTCATAATCTTCAGAAAGCTTTGTTTCACGGATTTGATCTACAGACCAATAAAGTCAGTCGGGAAGCTGTTAAACAGTCGGTTAAATTTAGCTGATTGGTTTGAGAGGGAGCACCAATCTCATAGTAAATAAAAAAACCAGTGATTTGAAAATCAGAAAATAGTCAAAATTTTCGATTACTTTCTTGAAAGAATTTACCAAATTTCAGTTCATCACTTGTGAAGCATTAAGTTCTCCTACGTTACACTAATGATTGCCCTAATCGAGTTTTGGAAAATACCTTTCTCAAAAGACCGATACCGAAGTCTGGTCATCTTAAATTTTGCAGAGAGGCTGATCCAAAGTTGGAACATCTCAAGATCGCTACTTTTTTGAGAAAACTTCCCTGAATGGAATTTATTAGGAACTACTCGCGAACTTGCATTCATTCACTGAATTGCGTAGCCAGAGTCTTGATTTCTCACTTCGACTTTGATGGCAAATCTGAGGTTTCAAACCATTTTTGGTGGTGCCCTCCAAATCTGCTTTCGCTCATGGGTTGGTAGAGAGCATGAAGAAGATCATACAATATTTGTTTGACTGTATCCTGCCCCCACAATACCAAGGGCGCCAAAAGTATCATATTTTTTATGTTGCTTTAAGCATCAGTTATTTTTATGAAATAATTTTTATAGCTTTTTGCACTTATACAGACAGGTACCACAACTCAAGAAATAATCACTTCAATGTGATTGAGAAAACAAATGAGAGCACCATATCAAGTTTTGGTTTTTCCATACAAACATAAGGATGAAACTGTTCTTTTTCTCTTGTGTTTAAGAAGAGATCTTGGCTTCTGGCAGCCCGTATCAGGTGGTGGGGAAGATACTGAAACTTATTTAGAAACTGCTAAAAGAGAATTGAGTGAGGAAACAGACCTAGTGGGCAAAAATTGGATGCAACTGGATTCAATGTGTACCCTACCAAGAATATTATTTAATGATCACAAGCATTGGAATAACCACCTTTTGGTAGTTCCAGAATATGCTTTCTCCGTGCAAGTCAAAGGGGAACCTACATTATCATCAGAGCATATTGATTATTGTTGGTGCAATGCAACCGAAGCACAAAAACTTCTTAAATATGATTCCAACAGAATTGCTCTTTGGGAACTGTGTGAAAGACTGAAATCTCAGGGAAAACAGATTCCAAAATTGGAACGGTTTTGAAACTAGAAAAAATTAACAAATGGCGACTTGCAATTTGGCTTTCTTGAAACAGGAATATCAGAGATGCTCTGGTTCATCCCCTATTTCCATCATCTTCTCATGAAGTTCAATTTTCATTTTTTTGACAACTTCTTGATACTCAGGTTGTGAATAACAGTTAAACAGCTCCAATGGATCTTTCTCACAATCAAACAGTTCCCATTCACGGTCTTCTCCACCGTGATTCGTTCCTGGTAAATCATAGCCCTCATTATACCAATAAATCAGCTTGTAGCGTTGATTACGAATTCCGTAATGAGAATATGCGTTATGATCAGGGTCTCGGTGCATCCAATAGCGATGATATGCTATATTGGACCAATCATCCGGAACTTCTCCACGGAACAATGGCCGAAGACTACTTCCCTGCATGTAATTTGGAATAGAAAGACCCGCGAAATCAAGAAATGTGGGTGCAAAATCTACATTACAGCAAACATTTTCAGATACTGACCCCATCGGAATTTCAGCAGGGAAACGCGCAAGAAAAGGCATTTGAAAAGATTCTTCATACATGAACCGTTTGTCATACCAACCATGTTCACCAAGAAAAAATCCTTGGTCAGATGTATAAATGACAAGGGTGTTCTCAGCTAGTCCATTATCATCAAGGTAATCCAGAATTTTACCAACGCTTTCATCGATTGAATGGATAGTACGTAAGTAGCGCTTCAGATAACGCTGATATTTGAAATGACTTAGTTCTTCGCGGCTCTGAAAAGTAAAGACCTCTGCAGTATCTTTATCAATTAGTCGGAGATTACTGACATCTGAAGGGTTTGGGATTTTTCGATTAATACTGCCAATTCTTGTCCGTTCCCCAACCTCAGAGCCACCCTCAGGTTGAACGAGTCCCAAGTCCGAATACTTCATATCATCTTTGATTCTCATTTTGGCTTCTTTAGCAGCCCGAGCACGATTTTTATAGTTGTCATCAAAAGTCTCGGGAACCGCTATGTCAGCTTGATAAAGCCCCCTGTTTTTTGGATGGGGTTCCCATTCACGATGGGGAGCTTTGTGAAGGCACATCAAAAAGAACGGTTTTTCAGTATCTCTTTTCTGGAGCCATTTTAAACTTTTTTCCGAAATGATATCTGTTGCATAACCTGGAATTTCAATGGTCTTGCCCATCTCAATCATGTAAGGATCAAAATATTCTCCCTGCCCAGGTAACACAGACCAAAAGTCAAATCCAGTAGGTTCGTGTTCTTTTCCCTCACCCAAATGCCACTTCCCAATGACTGCAGTCTGATAGTTGCCAGTTCTCAAATGTTTTGCAACATTTGGCATTCTATTATTGATAGGTGTTTGCAGTGTGAAGACACAATTTACGTGGTTATACGTACCCGTAAGTATAGCAGCCCGACTTGGCGTACAAATCGAGTTGGTAACGTAACAGTGGTTCAAGCGAATACCTTCTTCGGCAAGTCGATCGATATTTGGGGTCTCATTGATTCCAGCCCCATAGCAGCTAATGGCTCTGGCGGCATGATCATCAGCCATAATGAAGATGATATTTGGTTTTGGATTCATTTTGGAGATTCTCTCTTTGTTTACCTCAATATTTTGGGAGTAGCGAAATAATACTAAGCTCCATTAAAATAAAAAAATGATCAATTATTCACTTTGCTGTATGAGCCCGTGTAATATCTGATTCATCGGGTTTGTAGAATGACTCAGAACTAGTACTGAGTCGGAGCCCCATTTGTTTAATCGCTGTGTCGGAGACTTTTTTCAGCGGGGTATATTGGGGATGATGTGATGAAAAATATGGATCATTCCTGGCTGCGTTATAACAACAGATTAAGTTCCAGCGATTCCTTTCGCTGATGTTAGCATCCGATCTGTGAAGAGTGTTGCAATGGAAAAAAATTGCGGAGCCTGGGTCTAGTTCGCAGTAAACAAGTTCTAACCTAGCTAGCAACTGTTGAACACGTTCAGGGTCAGCACAGTTTTGGGTCGAATAAACACCATGTTCAATACGGCCAGCTTTGTGAGAACCACGTATAACCTGTAGACATCCATTTTCTCTATCGGCATGGTTCAAGGCAATCCAGCAACTTGCCATGTGAGGATACAAGCACCCATTTTTATACCAATATCCGTAATCTTGGTGCCATTCCCATGCACCTCCTTCAGTTGGTTTTTTTAGGATTAGCTTTGAATGGTAGTGATAAACCTCACCGTCAAGTAGTTTTTCCATTGATCCTACGATACGGTTTGAGCGACTTACCATCCCCCAAAGATCATTTCCGGGATGATTCCAAAGTGTCATTTGACTATTTTGTCCTTTTCGATCGCTTACATCAAAAACATTCTCCTTCATCATTGGATCAGCATTTGCTGCAGCTAGTAGGAGTTTGGTTTCTTCAGAATCTAGCAGATTTGGAATTATCAAGAAACCATCTTCAAGAAAATCGTCAACTTGTTCAGTGGAAACTTTAAATTCTTGCATTATGATCCTAAATTTTTAGAAAATAAAATCAGGTTACGACTCAATATTAAGATATAAATTTTTAGAAAAAATACTATAATTTTTTTTAAAGTTAAAAATCATTAGTATAAAATTTTCCTGATTGAACATTGTGTAAATTCTTTTTTTATTGAAGAAAGCAATTCGTTATAATTTTGAGAATTAAAAGTTCGCTCGCATCGAATGATTTGTCAATTGGCAGTATAGTGAATCAATTAATTTTGATCCTTATTATTTAACTTTTTTATGACTTATTCACTACAAAAATAAGAAAGTTTTTGAGCAGAAAACTAATGGGCAACTCTTGGACTTTGTCCCAAGCGTAGGCCCAGACTGTAACAGTAAAGACCATGAGTAATCTAAATGGTGTGATTTAATATCTTCTATTTCTAGCGAACTGTTTGAAATTTGAATTTTTTGCGTGAGGATTAATAATCTACAACGCAGAGTCTTGGATTTTTTTTTGATGCAGTCAACTGGATTTTTGGACATGATTGATAGCGATATTCACTTTCTTTGATCTAAATTTTACATAAGTGCCATCAATCTTTCCATAACTGTAGCCTCTCCAAAAGATTCCCGAATAAAGCCATCATTTGTAAGCCAATCTAATCCATGATCTCCAAAAATTTCCTTTTTTGGTTTAAACTTACGAGAATCCTCAAATACGCCAATTGGGAGAAGGATAAAGCCCTCAATAGCATCTACAAATCCATGAGTTCTAGTGGCGCAGTTTGAACAAAAATGGAGATGCATAGGCATTCCGCTAACCCCCATGAAATCATACAGTTTGTTGACCCTTCAATTTCAATATCATCAGTCGCAAATACTGTGAAGACGTTAGCAGTCCCAAATAGTTTTCAGCAGCGATTACAGTTGCACTGGTTAACCAGCATCGGATCATACTCAGTGATGAATCTAACTTTACTACAGGGACAACCACCTTGGTGCTTGATCATATAGTCTCGCATTTAAATTGTTATTACTTTCTACCATACGACAGAGTTGCTGACGTATCTCACTACAGGAAGTTGAAGTCAAGGTGCTATTGTACACACCCCTCAATTTTCGCATTAAAACTCCATGACTTTTTCATACTCAGGAAAAACTCAAAATCATTCATTCACAAACTTTTTAAAACTATTAAGTCTTTTCACGTGGCTATCACCCATATGATTGAGGCTGAAGCATATCACCTTCAGACATGGGCACACTATTGCCTCCTAATTGACCATAGTTTGGAATCATCCTCAAAAATTGTAGATAATCCTGCAATGTACTGTACAAATCGCTTCCAGCCTTTTCAAATTCTGGATCTTGTGGAATTTAAACTGTAAAATGGTCGACGCAAAACATCACATCAATCTCTATGAATCACTGAGTTAACGTGATTTAATGCCAATTACTGAAACAAGGTGAATCATGTATGAACTGTCAAGAATCCGATCAGAGATTTCTGCATTCAGGTGAGAAGTGAACGTGCTGGCAAACCTGGCTGGTGTTTAGGAGAAATCTGCGAAGGGCTAATAATAGGCATGCCATTTTTTGCCTAATTTATTGTCTGAAAAGCCAGTGTGCATAGAGATTACTAACATTTGTTAAGTTTCAATGCATCTTATAAACAAGGTAGCTCAATGGTTACACGCTATGTTTTTATCACTGGTGCTACAAGTGGTATTGGCTATGGAATTGCGCAAATTCTTGCCTCAAAAGGGCATCATATAGCTTATAATGGCCTAGCTGATTTTGAAGACATAATAGCAATTAGCGATAAATTGAAGGATTTAGGCGCTGCCAGTGTTCACTATTTTGATGCTGATATGCGTAATGGAGATGCTGTAAGAGAAATGATTACAGCTGCCGAATTCACAATGGGGCCAATTGATGTGCTGATTAATAATGCAGGTATTCAACACGTAGCACCCATTGAAAAATTCCCAATTTCCAGATGGGATGATTTGATAGCTGTTAACTTGACAGCAAACTTCCATACCATCGCTTCAGTGATTGATGGTATGCGCGCCCGTGGCTTTGGACGCATAATCAATATTTCTTCGGTGCATGGCTTGGTTGCTTCTGCAAACAAATCCGCCTACGTTTCTGCAAAGCATGGTGTTGTAGGTCTAACTAAAACAATTGCTCTTGAATGCGCAACAGATGGAATTACCGTCAACGCCATCTGCCCAGGATGGGTGAGAACGCCATTGGTAGAAGCCCAGATACACGACCGATCAGAAGTTAGCAGTAGAAGTTTTGAGGAAGAGGCAAGTATCCTAATTCAGGAACGTCAACCGAATCGAACCTTTGTGACTCCGGAACAAATTGGCAGTTTATGTCTTTATTTGATGAGTGAAGCCGCTGCCAGTGTCACCGGAATGGCAGTACCTATAGATGGTGCTTGGACAGCACATTAAAATTTCTATCATTGGTCTTGAATTGATGAAAAACGCTGGCTAACCCTGCGATAGGCTTTACTTTGAAACTTTCTCGCATGGGCGATTTGTGGCTCCAATGCATACTTTGCGTAGTTGAAGACTGATTGGAATTAAGAATAGTTAAGAAGTAAAAAATGTGCATTACCCCTGCCTAAAAAAACTTGCCTATCAAAACCCATAGCCAATAAGTATCGTTGTCTCCGAACCTTCTCCTCCATTCGCAAAATCTGTCCTAAAGATTACCGAAGAGAGCACAATACGTAGACCAATTCCTGCAGAGTATTTGAAATTATGAAATAAAGTATAGTCATTTGAATCGGAAACCTGTCCGATTTCATAAAACGGAGCCAGTTGCAGCGCTTCAAAGGTTCCTTTCTCCAATAGAAAGTCAAAAGGGGTTAATTGCTCCAAGAAATAAAACCGATACTCAATGCCAGCAAAGAAGGAGTATTTGTCATAAAATCGAGCTACGGGATAGCTTCTTAGACGGTTTGGCCCCCCTAAAGCAGTTGAATTTGAGTTTCCTGCTTCATTTTGGTTGAAGTCATTGAAACCTCTCTCAACGCCCTTACATAGGGTTTCAATGGAAATTTGCTGAGATCCCGTGCCTTCCTTCAAACAATCATCGTAATCAAACTTACCAAACCCCAAAGCCTTGGTTACTTCCGATGAAGAGAAAAATATGTTTCCAACCAGTACACCGCTACTGTCTGCATTTGGAAAATAACTAGTCAGGCTATAGTCGTAAGTATGAAAATTTGTTAAGCCCTCTCCTTCGAAAAAGTAATTTTCATAGTTAAAACGAATACCTGACCGCGGATCTGTTCGATCATCTGTGTAATCAATTAACAGCCCTCTTCGAGAAACAAAAATTTTATTCAGATTGTAGTATTTAAGTAGGTTTTTGACAAATTTGGAAATCTCATTTTCTTGTTCACTAGGAGGTCTATTTTCAAGTTCATCAAAATTAGCTAAATCGCTAGTCTCATAATCTATTTCTGGAAAAGCTAATGCACCACCAACATAAAATTCTAACTGTCTATCAAAAAAATTCAGACCCAATTCCAATGCTCGCCCGTAACTTCGACCAAACTCCAGTGTGAATTCTGGCTCTGGGGAAGAGTCCTGACCTCTACCATAGTAGGCAAATCCTCCTTTGTTTCCATCTGCATAAAGCGTTGAAAGGGTAAAATGAGAAGTGAAAAGGGGTACATCTGTCAGCACAATACTATCGACTTCAATATCACCTCGAACACCCAACAAACTAATTGTGGATCCGTTACCAAGTCCGTTGATGACAGTACCTCCCAAACCTTGTCCAGCTCCCAATCCAGGAACCTGATAAGCTAATGGATAGAAGAAATAGGAGAGATCCTCTGTGACCTGAGGTCTCCGGCGCTCTATTGCGGAAACCTCCACAACTGATAGGATTAAGAGTGCCACTGAAAGCACCCTTAATGAGAACCCCAAGTTGCTATCACAGTCTTTCAATCGCTTCATCCAGCAGGTTCGTAATAGTTCGAGGCTTTGCTGGGGATCACCAGTTTCCTTGTGCAATTCAGTGATTGTGTTGTAAATCAAACTTCAAAGTAATCTGTAATCCTTGGATATATCAACTAAAAGGCAGCTAAAAGGCAAGCATTTGATGGCCACTGGATTAAATTACGAGAACCAACGTATACTTTGTTTTTTTCGGGAATGGAAGCTGATCACTTGTCAGAGGGATGGATTAAGGAAACTGCTAAGAATGTCCGAGCAATTAAGGGGCACTTTAGAACTAATTTTGGGTGCAATTTGGGCGTATATAGACTCAACAAATGACCCTATTTCGATAATAAACCACAATTAATAAAGGCTTTCAGAGGTAGGTTTTAACTCTGGTAGGATGTAGTGATTGTGTTGTGCTTAGGGTTGTGACTCCAACTTTTAATCAGATGGAGGTCATCCAAAGCCTTTGGGACTGATCAGGCTGGGAACTCCTTCATCCTCTAAAGATCCTGCACCAATCCTAATGAGATTAGCTACTCACAAAGACTTGGCAACAACTCAGCGCTACATTGATATAGCAGATGCTGATTTGCTGGCAGCTGCTGATAAAACAGAAAGTCTGATTGAACAGCAACTCAGGGCTGTAACCTAATAGCTAGAAATGCTGTCTCTTCAGGGCATTCTTGCAAACCACTGGTGCTGTTCAATCTGCTTGAGCCAACTAGCTGCAGAATCACC
>AGAU01000063.1 GCA_000224765.2 SAR324 cluster bacterium JCVI-SC AAA005
TTTTATTAACCGCCTCTTTCACAACCGTGGGACTGGAATAGAAAATCTTGTCATATAAGTATAATTTATTTCCTTGATGTAAAAAGATTTTCGGCAGGTCAGAATGTCTAGGAAATGATGTTCAATCTGTCAGAATCGCATAAATAAACCATATTTTGGTTACCGACTCAGCATAATAGCTGTGATGCACCCTATTTCGATTCTTGGACATGGTAATGAAAAGAATCACGGTGGCCTGTTCGGCAAGCTAAAGTATGCCATATTTTTTTAATATGTTGGACAGCAACCGTTTGGTCGAATTGGGATGAGATATAAAGTTAGCAGGAGAGTTGCTATAACCATCGATGATCAGTTAATTTTTTGACTCTGGCCAAAAGAAGCGAAGAAATGAAAAAAGACCATTTTTTATTCGAACGCAAAAACGAATATTTCGCAGTGCCAATAGATGAAGTAAGTGAGATTATTGAAACCAAAATTACAAAAAAAGAATCAATAGAAGAAAAATCATGGATAGGACTAATTAGCAATCGAAATCTCTTGGTACCAGTGTTTGATTCTAGTGAATTACATAAATGGGATAGAGAACATATAGATGAGAAAGAATACACAGTAATAATAATCAATTACGAGAAAACAGTATACGGATTGATAATGGACAAGTTTCATAGCGTCCTAAGTATTTGTTTTGACCATGCAGTCCTTGGGGAGAGGGAAACAGGGGATAAATATATAAAAAGGATATTGGGATTTGAGGAATCATCACTGGCAATATTGGATACAGAAAAAATCGCAAGGAAAGTGAAAAGGAGGATAGACGATCAGAAAGTTATAAAGAGATCGGAAAGCGAAAATCCAGATGAAAAAAAATTAAATGAATATCAAAATAAAGAATGTCAATTTCTAATATTTTCCATACAAAACATTAAATTAATTATAAAATTAGATCAAATTCTCGAAGTTATAGAAGGTTATAAAATAACAGAATTTTTCGCAGTCCCAAAAATTCTAAGAGGATTAATCAATCTAAGAGGGACTGTCATTGCTTGTTTAGATATTTCAGAGAAATTAGGATTAGATTTAAGAATTCTAGACATGAATACTAAATTTATAATCATTCGCTACCAGAATAATACAATCGCAATATGTGTAGATAAGATCTACGGTATAAAGGTATTAGACATTGAGAAAGTACAAAAGGTTGATCTTCTTTTGGATGAGCAAAAGCAAACATATATCAATGGAATTTATGAGGATCAAAACGATCCACTTCTGACGTTGTCAATAGAGGAAATTCTGAATACAACAGAGTTAAAAAAGTTAACCAACAGAATGTGAAGCGAGCAAAAGTTGAAAAAGTATAATTTGTTCGAGTTAGATTTAGATAATGAACTAATGAAAATTGAAAGTTTATCCGTCGAAGACCTTCAATTCTTTCAGTATTGCAGCAAAGAAATTAAAAAGATTGAAGAAAAAATCGAAAAGATTGAAAAACAAGATAGGGAAGCTATAGAAAGTCTGTACCGGATGAATAAAATGATATCAGGGCTATTGGAAGTCTACAATTTCAAGTTTATTTCGTGTTTACTTGAAATAAATGTGTTTTGCTTTGACTATCTAAGGCATAAGCATAAATTTGGTCTACCAAAAAAAATACCCCACGACATTAACTACACAATAAATTTAGTCATAAATGAAGTGAAGCAACTTCTCAAAATTTCAACAAAAGATGAAATAGATATAGGAGCCGTCAAAGAGGTGATGAATGAATGTCAAAATTATATACGTATATTGATTGAAGGTGAAGAAGCAGATAATTTAAGAATAACTCATAAGAAAATTGAAGATCAAATCGAAAATCAAGATATATTTAACGAAGAGTTGGGTATATTAGATAAAAAGGAATTAGATAAAATTGAATTTCTTCAAATACCAGATGAAAAAATTGGTGTTATTAGTGATTACTGCGAAGAATCACGTGAAATTCTCATACAGTTTGGACTGAAGTTAGTCGAATTAGAGACGTCAGAATACCCAGCTTACATAATAGATGAGATCTTTCGATACATTCATACTTTAAAAGGCAGTGCAAAGTTGCTTAATATAAAAAAGGTTGAAACTCTAGCTCACGTAAACGAAAATCTTTTGTCATCTATGAGGAACTCACAGGTTAATGTAACACCTGACTTAATCGACCTACTACTGGACTGCAAAAAATTATACGAAAGAATGATCACAGAAATAGCAAACCGTGGTCCAATCACGATACCACTATCCTCAACTATAAACAAAATTGATACATATGGTAATGAATTTTCGGGCTTTATCCTCGATAAAAAAAATCAAAATGAACACAGAACATTAGGTAATGATAGTGAAGTTCAAAAAATAGAATTAGAGCAAAATAACAATGACATAAAGCAAATACAGAAAAGTGATACAATTCGAATTACTACTGAAAAATTAGACGAAGTTTTAAATACGGCATCAGAAGTATTTATTACAAGGATTAGATTACAAAACGATCTTTACTCACTGAATACATCACTGTTCGAACTTAAGAAAATTATAGAAATTGATTCTAATATCAGAAAAAATGAATTTTTCCCCGTTAATCTCTCTTCAGTGAATGATTATAATACTCAAATTAAATTTAAAAGAGAAAACACCTTAAATAACATAATTGAACTCAACTCTATCTGTACAGTTGTAGAGGATCAAAAGAAAAAACTTACGAAGAGTATTGATGACCTTGAAGAATTGAGTGGGCGATTACAATCAAGCGCTATGAATATCAGAATGGTTCCTGTCTCCTATGCGTTTGATAGATTTCCAACTGAGGCGCGTGCAATCGCAAGAAAATTAAACAAAAAAGTTAAATTAATAATTACTGGAGCAGATACCGAATTAGATAAAGTATTAATTAACCAAATGATTGAACCAATTTTACATATCCTACGCAATGCTATAGACCACGGCATTGAAGAAAGTGAAGTACGATCATCTTTAGGAAAAAATGAAACAGGCACTATATTTTTATCTGCATATTATCAGGGTTCAGAAGCTATTATCGAAATTACCGATGATGGCCAAGGTATCGACACAGATAAAATCTTAGCGAAAGCATTCGATAATGGATATTTGACTAAGTATGATAGAAATGAATTTTCTAAAGACGAAATATTGAATCTTATTTTTGAGCCAGGTTTTTCTACAAGTGAAAAATTGAGTACGATATCTGGAAGAGGTGTTGGTATGGACGCTGTCCGAAATGCTATCAATCAAGTGCAGGGTTCTGTATCTGTAGAGACGACTCCAAATGTAGGTTCCAAATTTAAGATAAAATTGCCTCTCTCTCTTGCTGTTGCTGGAGTATTACTTGTTGAGGAAAATACCCACATCTTTGCTTTTCCAATCCTTCACATTGAAGAAATATTAACTATTGAAAAGAAAAATATTAATCAATTTTCAGAAAATTTCATATTTACACATCGAGGAGAGTCACTTGCTGTCAGTTCACTTTCTCAGATTTTAGAATTTCAACCTTCAGAACCTATTTCTGAATTTGTACAAATTGTTATTCTATCTGATGATGATAAAAAAAAGTGTATCATGGTTGATTCTGTGCTAGGTAAGCAAGATGTCATGATCAAAAATCTAGGGGACTATATATATCAGATCCCATACATTATGGGTTGTACCATTTTAAGTGAAAACCGGCTAGTTCTCATTCTTAATACCTGGGAATTAGTAAATCACCGAAAATAAGTACCCAATTTCTTAAAATTTAATATGGCAATTAATAAATTTCCTTCATTGGATGATGTTATTTCTGCTCCTGAAATTTTCATATGTATTGAAAATAAATATTATGAAAAATACCTAATTCATCATTTTAAGAAAATTAACCTTAAATTTTCGATTTTAGAAATAAATGAAATTGCAAATGCTATTTCGTCTAACCCGAAATCTATCTTAATTATTCAGTCTGAGTCTGAAGAGCAATTAGCTATTAATTTGACTGCAAAACTTAAATCTATCTTTGGTAATGATATCAAAGCAATTCTCCTTTCTACAGATTATAAAATTGCAGATGAAGTTGAGCACAAGTTCAATGCTTTTATTCATTTCCCTGCTGAATTTTCCCAAGTAACATTTCATATAAATAAAATCCTTGATTCCTCAAAGTCTATCCTAATTATTGACGATTCCAAGCTTGTACATAATCATTTGAAAATCCCCCTTGAAAGTGAGGGTTACAGAGTATTACAAGCTTTTGATGGTAAGCAAGGAGTTGAAATTGCGATGGAAAATCTTCCAGATTTAATTATTTTAGATGTTGAGATGCCTGTCATGAATGGTTTTGAAACATGTAAAATACTTAGAAGCATGAATGAGACAAGAGATACATATATAATCATGTCAAGTACCTTGACCTCTGCTGCTGATCAGAACATGGGCTTTGAATCTGGTGTTGATGAGTACATTACAAAACCAGTTATAGTTGGTGAACTTTTAGACCGTCTGAAAAAAATTTTATTTACTTCAATCGCTGGTCGAGAAAATATTATTTTACTGTCCCAAAACCAAAGACTTGCTCAAAGCATGAGTAAATCTCTTTCAAAACAAGGTTTCTCCGTTAAAATCTGCTCTTCAATTCGAGAAATGGTTAGTTGCCTTAGTAAATTTAAAGCTGAGCTTGTTGTCGCTGAAAATCATCCTATTGATGGAACCATTTTGGACTTCTTTAAAGTTTTAGATAGGGAAATTAATGGGAATAAAATAGAGTCAATTATAATTTTATCACGTGAAGGGGATTCCAATTCTAGAATGGCATTAAATGCCGGCGCTTCAGCTGTTATTAGTGATCCTTTTACTCCTGATAGCCTCATGGCATGTGTTGAAAAAACTCTTGCTGAGCGGCGACTTCTCTTTGAGAAGACAGAAATGCAAAAGTACATTTCGAGAACATCTTCAAGAGTTGCTATAGAAAAGTCAATCCTACCAGGTAATTACACTGAAGCATTTGCACAAAAGAAAACTGCTTCAGTTTTCTTCAGTGATATTGTCAATTTTACTAATCGTTGTGAAAGATATCCTCCTTCTGAAATAGTTTTTCAACTTAACTCGCTTTTCGAAGCTATTGCAAATGTAATCATCGCTACAGATGGGGATATTGATAAATTTATTGGTGATGCATGTATGGCTTTTTGGATTGATAATGACACTACTGAATCTGCTTCCAAGGCGCTTAATTCTCTTCTCCAAATTAGAGAAGCAATCAAGCACATGAATCTTTCTGAAAAAATATTCAAAGAAGATCCTCTCGAAATTCGAATTGGGATTAATACAGGTGAAGTGATATTATGTGACATTGGTGCTAAGCAAGTGAGGATTGATCTTACAATTATTGGTGATACTGTTAACGTTGCATCAAGACTGGAGAGTTGTGCCAAAAACTATGGTGTTGATCATCTTGTTAGTGAGGAAACAATTAATAGATCAAATCAGACTTTTGTTTCTAGAATGATTGATCAAATACTTGTTAAGGGAAAAGATAAGCCTGTAAAGTGCTATCAACTTTTGGATAAATCGAGTGCAGGTGAGAATTCTGGTGAGCTTATAGATATCTATACAAACGCTCTTACTTCATATTTTGATTCAGATTTTGAAAACGCATTGAAATTATTTGAACATT
>AGAU01000062.1 GCA_000224765.2 SAR324 cluster bacterium JCVI-SC AAA005
TGGGTACCATTAGAGAATAAGATTCGCAGACAGGACTGGACAGGTCACTTTACTTTGGATAGGAACGCATCTCGTGGTTTACAAGAAGTGCATGTGTGGGTGAGGGATAACAATTATCAAGTAAGTGACAAAGCGACAGCAACTATTGAGTACAGCCCGGAACCAGGTTTTGAACACCAGGCATGTCTAGATAATAATTGTGGATTAAAAGTCTTTGGGCCTAATAAAAACTACAGTCTGAGAATAGCATTGACCGGTGAACCGGCAGACGACGTCCCGGTAGTTGTATCTACAGATTTAGAGAAGCTTTTTGATAATGCGACTTCTAGTATTGCTAGGCACACCTTCCAGCAGGAAACATGGTCCTCAGTTTGGGAACTAAACTTTACCACTCCTGCTAATTTGAGCAGCCGTCCTGCTTTGATCTACTTGGATTTCACGGTAAGCAACCCGGTTGCTCACGATTACGAGTATTCTCGCTTAGGCGAGTATATCCTCAATACCCTGAACTACTAGCTTTCTCGCTACCGATACCTCTCCAGATCTGTTCTTATCGAACACCCCTTGACAGTACTAGTCAAAAAGCTAGGCTCACGCACTTCAGATTGAAGGTGATCTGAAGTTATTATTCCACCGCATTTCTTTAGAGAAAGACTATGAAGAATACTCGACTATCTTGGCAGCGGTTTGCCATCAACCTCGTCATAATGATGTTGTTAGCTGCAACAGCATCTGCTCAATCAACGTGGGATGCCATCAAGGATCGTGGTTCGATCCGTGTTGGAGTCACTGAGGCTCCTCCCTGGTTTTCAAAGAATCTAGCAACTGGAGAGTGGGGAGGATTAGGCTCAGCTATCGGTAAACAAATGGCCAAAGAGATGGATGTGGAATTTGAGCCTGTCGAAGTGACTTGGGGTACGGCTGTTGCGGCTCTACAAGCAAACAAGATTGACGTGATGTTCGTTTTAGACGCAACTCCCAAGCGTGCTCTTGCCGTGGATTTTCCAGCACAGCCACTGTTGTACTATGCGCTGGCTGTGCTTGCGGATGATGATCTGAACATCAAGACTTGGGAAGATCTTAACAAATCTGGGGTCAAGATCTCCGTGACCCAAGGGACGACCATGGACACCTATGTCTCAGCACGTTTGAACAAAGCAGAGATCCTTCGCTTCCCAAGTAACGGTGAATCTGTTGCTGCGTTCCAATCTCGTAGAGTCAATGCAGTCTCTCTATTCCATCCTCCGCTGATTGCGATGCGCAAGAAGATTGGCCGGGGGCAAATCGTCCTACCCTCTCCGATTCGCCAATCTGCATCTTCGGCAGGTGTGCGAATGGAGGCAGACAAGCGCTGGAGAGACTGGGTGAATACTTCGATTGCGTACTACTATAATACAGGACAGACACAGTTTTGGTACGAGGAATTTCTGCAGGAATTCGGTGTAAATCCTTCTTCAGTACCAGCGATTCGCCGAGAGCAGTGGTAAGGAACGATAGCTAGTTTATTCCTGCTGGTGTCACGTATTTTCTGTAAACTGCTGGGGCAGAAAGCTTCTGAACTACAAACCTAGTGGATTCTGATGCCACCAGTGTTTGAAGGGAGAAGAAAAGAGAATGCGGTCGACGGTTTCGTCTGTCACTCTGGGAAGATTTGAACCTTCTACGAGCTGGTTGACGTTGTTGAGGCCACTGATGGACTCTTCTAGCGTGGTAAAGGGGTAGTCAGTGCCGAAGAAGATCTTATCTGTAACCAGGTATTCCTGAGCAGTGATCAAGATGTTATAGTATTGCCAAGGACGATAAAAGAGAGCCGAAACCTCCGCGTAAACGTTGGGGTTTTTGCGGATCACAGCGATACACTCTTCGTACCAGGGATGCCCCATGTGAGCGAGGATGATCTTTAAATCTGGATACTTCTGTGCGATTGGATCCGCGTGGATTGCACGTCCCAATTCCAGCGGTGAATTGTGGGCAAACGTTGTTCCCATGTGAAGTGTTAGGGGTAGATCTTCTTGGGTACAGTAGTGATAGAGTGAATCCATTCTAGGATCATCCAGTGGCACACCATTGTAAATTGGCCCATACTTGACACCCCGCAAACCATGAGCTTCGATCACAGTCTTCAGCTTTTCCATGGCTCCGTCTTCTCTCGGATCAAAATAGGCGAAGCCTACAAACTTGTCTGGATATTTCTGAATAGCTTTGACAACCGTGCTGTCTTCTCCTTGAATTCCTACTGAATCGCCGTAGCGGGGAGAGAAAATAATTACCTTGTACGCAACCTCCATGGCCGCAAAGATGGAGTCTGCATCTGTTGGAACCAATAGCTCTCCAGGGCGGACTCGGGCGATTTGCTTTAGGTAAGCTGGAGAGTAGTGCGCCTGATCCCAGATATTGACGTGGCAATCTACAATTTGTCGTGCTTTGCTCACAGAATCCCATGTTCTTCAAAAGCTTTGGCTAGGCTTACTCCGTTTTCGAGCATGTCACGCACCTGATTCTCTTCCCTCACTTTCTGCAGTGTTTTCTCTAAGACTTCTTTGGTGATCTGCTTGGGCAGTATCACCGCACTACCAACGTTGCTGGACGTAATTTCCATCACATCTCGCAAGGAACTGTCTATTGAGACAGCAAGATACTTTCTTGTGTGCTTGAGTTGAAAGCAACTCATTTAAGCACGCTACTTTGTGAGACCAACATTATGATAGGATAAAAATTGAATTATTTCAATGTAAAATTAATTAAAATTTTCAGTATCTTAAAATTAAAATATTGAAAAAGCCAGCAGTTGCACCCCAAAATTTTGGTTGACAGAATTAAACAATTCAATAATATCCGTTTTTCTAAAGAATTATTAAATAATTTGGATTGCAATGGTTAGAGTTAACAGCAACGTTTGATCATTAAAATTCAAAAATATTTTGTAATCCTCGGCGAGATGACAAAATATCAAAGATGGTAAAACATCAAATTTTACTATCGATAATGCAGGAAAAAAATAAAGGGAGTATTCTATGAAAAGAATATTATCAATGATCGCTGTACTAGTGACGGTGTTAAGTTTCGGTTTGGTCAATACACTATATTCGAAAGGCAATACGCTGGTAGTTGGGGGGG
>AGAU01000061.1 GCA_000224765.2 SAR324 cluster bacterium JCVI-SC AAA005
GACAAGCCAATCATGCCAAAAAGTGTAAGAATATGATCTGTTGATGAATATTTATTAAGTGAACTAACAATTCCCAGAATGACGCCGATTACACTTGAAAATAAAAATGAAGTAAGCATTAGTTCAAGTGTTGCTCCTAATTTTTGACTGATAACAGTCGCGATATCAGAACCATCATTTAAACTAATACCAAAATCACCCACAAAAATACCAGTTAACCACAAAAAGTATCTAATGTAAGCTGGCTTATTTAAGCCTAATGATTCACGAATTTTCTCAATCTCTTCGACCGGCGTATCTGGCTCAATCAAAGCAGTAGCTGCATCACCAGGAGTCAATTCCATTCCAATAAAGATGATAAGGCTTAATAGAAATATTGTAGGTATAATATTTAAAAGTTTTCGAAGTATAAACGCCCTCATGATTTTACCAGTTTAAGTTTCGAAGTATAAACGCCCTCATGATTTTACCAGTTTAAGTATGGATTTTCTAGATCACCTAATGGAAGCTCTACCTCTGAATTTATTACAGCCGATTTAAGTGTGGCTCCAATCATTTCTGTTGCCTTAAAGGCATCGTAACCCCAAGATACATTTTCGTTCACATGGCCAGTTCTTAACTTAGTGAGAAGTGCATCAGCTAATATTTCGTTGCTTGCAGAAGTTCTTTTCTCTGAAGCAATCTTATCCCAACTTTGTATCTGAATTTTCTTCCAATTATTTTTGGTTGGTTCTGATATCCAGACACAGTCATCAAGGTAAGACATTTCACCCAAAGGTGAATTCCTGACACACAAAATACCAGTCGATCCATAAACTTCAAACCCGAAGAAAGAACTGTGTTTTTCAACTGTCGTTTTAATAGGGTACGATTCAAACATTCCCATTACTCCATTTTCAAAGAGGTAGTTTGCAAAGACAGTATCACCAGCTACCAGCCCAATTCCTTCGTTACCATAATGAATATCTGATGGAACAATCTTTTTACTCTTCTTAAGAATTTTAGCATTTACAGATTTAACTTCGCATCCCACCATGTAACGCATACTATCCATCATGTGAATACCTAAAACAGCCAAATCCTCACCACCAGACCTCTGATCGCATTTACCTCTCGATTTAATTGTGATCAAATCACCGATTTTCCCCGTTTTTATAAGTTCTCTTGCATAACTTTCATATGGATTAGCTCTCCTGTGTGCAACTACTAACGAGATATTTGATTGATCACAAATTTCTAATATCTCATTGGCTTCTTTTGTTGTCACCGCTAGTGGTTTTTCACAAATTATTCCTTTAATTGATTTACCTTTACAGGATTTAAAAATATCAAGTCTTGTGGAAGGATTCCGTTGACAAATTGTTAGAAGAGTAACATCATGGTTGTAAAGCATCTCTTCAACATTAGTATAAAATTCAGCTTCAGGAAAATTCTTTTTCTGTCCTTCGATTCCTTTGGGATTGAAATCGACAACAGCTACGGTTTCTACGTCAGGAAAATTCTCGAAAGTTTTATCTAATCTATGCCCGAAATCTCCCTTTCTAGTATGACCAATTATTGCAGATTTGAATTTTTCCATAGTAATTTCATTTCTTCGTTAAAATTTTATTGGTAATTGGTTTTTTT
>AGAU01000060.1 GCA_000224765.2 SAR324 cluster bacterium JCVI-SC AAA005
CCCACCAGCCAGTCCATCTAGCCCATCCACCAAATTGATCGCATTCATCACCCCAACCACCCAAAGCACCATCAAAGGACCACCGAGCCATCCTATGTCAACCAGCCCAATCAAGGGTAACTGAAGAGTGTCTGGTCGGAAAATGACGGTGGCCGTGAAGCTACCAAGGACGAGTTGCCCAAGCAGTTTGTAGCGGGCTCTTAGGTTTTGCTGATCATCAAGGAAACCAAGCCCACAAGCAAACGCAGCGCTAATCAACAGCCAGAGATGGGAACCAGAGAGGGGAGAGGAGACCTGCTCAAAAGGAAGGGCAGTCGAAAGTAGCAGAGTGGTCAATAAGCCAATCAAGATTCCAACACCACCCCAACGAGGAATTGAAGTCTGATGTTGATCTCGCAATCTTGGGGAACTCATATTTGCCTCATTCTGTTTGGTACGACGTAAGAGCACCAACAAGCTGAGAGTAGTGAGAATGAGTGCCGCCAGAAACGCAAAGGCTAGGTTATTAAGGATGGTGATGGGCGGATTCAACAACATAGATCAAGTTCCGCCTTGTTTTGGTTTATGATAAACTATTTGTATTATGACGATTTTAATGAACGTGTTTCTTCAACCACAAGATCTCTAAATTTTATCTTAATCAACTCATTCAATCTATTGATTAAATCTGATCAAAAAGCACTAGATATCAATTATTTATGCCAAGCTGACCGAACAGATCAATCCTCATCAGGTCTGCGCCAAAATTGACTTACCTTCCGAATATTCTTTTTAACAAGTGTCATCACCCCACCAATTTGGTGGTTTCTAAGGATCAAAATGTCTTCTCGACTTTTTTGCCAAAGATTTTTCAAAGAACGATTACTCACTCCACCGGTGCGCATGTGGACGAGTACTTCAGGCAGGTAGGCTACAACCAGTGTTTGTTTTGTGAGCAGTCGCAACATCCAGTCATAGTCTGCAGCGATTCGGTAGTGTGTGTCGTACAATCCATATCTGTCAAACAACTCACGCCTCACATATACAGTGGGGTGGGGAGGCATCCACCCGTTTGACAGCCTGGATTGGGAGAATGCTCCAGACATCCAGTAGCGCACAATATGCTCAGGTGCTTCATTTCGGACGTAGCAAAGGTCTCCGTAGAGCAGATCCGTACTTGATGACTCAAACTTTCTAGCAATTTTCCGAAGAATATTCCGCCCTGCAAACAAGTCATCCGAGTGGAGAATTCCGATGATATCTCCAGAGGCCAGCTGAATACCCTTATTAAGCGCATCATAAATTCCATTATCGGGTTCGCTAACAATTTGATCTATCTTTAGAGTATAGTCCTGCAGTACTTGAAGAGTGTCGTCAGTGGAACAACCATCAATCACAATGCGTTCGACTTCATGATGTGTCTGGCTGAGGCTGGATTCAAGGGAAGAGCGCAGTCCGTAAGCATTATTGTAAACTACAGTGATGAGGGTGATTTTCAAATTAATGAAGCTTAATACAAAGAGTTATTAAGTTTATCAGCAACAAATGAGGAAAACTTCCACCACAATATATCGTTCAAAATGAATAATCTAGAGCGAATATATACACTCTGCATAGTAACCAGATGAATAGAAAACAAGTCATGCGCTAAATTAATCGGAAACCACTTAATGACCGAAAAGGAAGAAAATTGCGAAAAAAGAAGTCAATGTATTAAATAGTTAAAACTCCAATTCCAAGAAACCGCGTAGGTGTTAATAAATATAGGTTCATTCAAACTTTACATTTAAAAGGATTCTTAATTTCATTCCGTTATAACGCCTAAGTATTGTTTCATTTATACAGCAGTAGCTCCAAAGAACTACCAACATGTTCTTTACTTTACTGGAGAACTACATTCTGGAGTTCAATAAGTTAAATTATTGTATGAAAATAAAATTCGATAGTACATCTAAATGAAACTGATAAATTGGTGATTAACTCGGTGCAGATTAACTTTTATTAAAAATTAGAAAAGTCCGCAACCTAGTCAATATTTGGAAAACTATTCAATTGCTAGAAAACCGGTCTACTGTTCTAGATTTATATTTCAAAATTAAAGGGCCAAGAACATTATTGAGAGTCGAATCAATCACTATCAAGAAAGAGCCTTTGGATTTCTGTCTCAGAGGAAGTTGGAAGGTTCATAAATTCAAGATAACTTTTTTACAGATCATACGATTTGTCTAGAAATCATTTTATTACACAAACTGAGACTGTGCAAAAGAGTCATTGTACACATTCTTCAAATTTGGACTTAAGAAAGTACTATAAAATGATAAACATTGCACTGCAAAGTGTCAAAAGTGCTGGCCGAAAAGCTGTTCAGCGGTGGGTTTGGACACTTCGTTTTTTAATAAAGAGATGGGAGTTTCGTCGAAGGCAGTAGTTACGTTGAGTTGTAAGTTTTCCTAATAACGGTGGAAACCCATTGTCCAACCTACCAGCTGCTCTAACAACATAATTCTAGGTAAAAGGGCTAGAGAGAAGAAGTTAAATCATTTTCAGCAAAGAATTTCAAGTTATGGGGGG
>AGAU01000059.1 GCA_000224765.2 SAR324 cluster bacterium JCVI-SC AAA005
GGTACAGCTTCAATTCCAATCGTTCCAAGTGTATAAGCCGAATCATCAAAGAGCACGGCTCTCTCATTCCATCTTCGCTCCCATCCATCCTGCAGATCCTTTGGAATATTTCTACCTTTTTCATTTTTAGCTAGTTTTCGTTGGTGGAATTGTTTCTCAGCAAGCTTCTCAATTTTTCTAGTAAGTCTTGCAATATTGCCTTTATGAGCAGCCCTATAAATAGCATTTACACGTAAGCATTGATCTGCAGAATTAAGATTTTTTACAGACCCTAAGTATTTTGATGAAGTTTCCTTGCCTTGTAACCAAAACCAGGAGGCTTTCCAAGCAGATTCCAAGTTATATTGTGAACACAAATTTTTTGGAGTATTCCAGTTTTCATCAATGTTATTCCATGTTGGTGCAACCTGTTGTTTTGTCCGGGCAAAAACAAATTTGATCATAAACCTTGTCTGATCTGTTTGATTCGGAAAGGCCGCATGAACAATGTCAAAATGGGCAAGTACAAACGAGCCCGACTCAAAACCAAGTAATGAAAAGGTTTTCGAAGGAATCATTGGTTTTGAATAGAATTGGCTACCAGCATAAATTCTAGTAGGACCCATTTCTGGTGGAGTATGATGAGGAAAATAAAATCCGATCAAATATTTTGGGAAATGGTGGCGTGCTCTTGCCAGTGGACTATGAGCATCTTGGTGCCAGGCTGAACCTGCTTGAGACCCACTTCCCATCTGTGGGGCATCTTGCTGTGCTGAATAAGTTATTGTCTTGTTATCAATTGGCTCACTTGTATGCACGGCTCGATGAGGATGTAAAACATATTCTGGCCCAAGGATGCTGGCTACTGCACCCTTCACAATATCACATCCGATTATACTCCAAAGTTCAGGAATACGTGCCATGACATTATTTCCAAGCCATGATTCTGTATTATGAAAATATTCTAACTTGTCTTTAATAATCTTATGTAGATTTTCTTGATTTTCACAATTTAATATTAGAAAACCATTTGTAATAAATTCTCTGATTTGATCATCACTTAACAAAGCTTTGTTCATGATCAGTTGACTCCAATTTCTATGGATACAAATATCTCTTTTGCTTCAAAGATATTGAGGAATTCATCTCCAAACTCGTTCCATGTAAAATCGCAATACTTACAGTGATTAGTTTCTTTCAGTTTTATACTATCTTAAGTGACAGAACGGATTGCACGTTTTTGTGGCTAGATCATTTGGACAAACAGCAACGACACCAGCAATTAACAGATCATCTTTTTTCAAATCGTCTATTTATCTTAATCAGTACTCAAAAGTTACTCGTAATCTTCCCAATTTAAGCCCTGCCCTTCGCAAGGGATCGGTATCTGGATCTTCCATTAATGATTGCTAAGTAATTATTTTCCCTAGTTGTAGGTGACTGAAGTTTTACATGAATTGAAAATCTCTTTGTTCTTGAATTTGCTAAAGGCATGTAATTGTAAAGAATTCCCAACCTCTGAGAGCGTCTTGTAAATCAAATTATAATTGCTTTTACAATTGAAGAAACTACGGCTTTATCTTCTTCAAGGTTATGCTCTATACCTGAACTAACGACTGCATTTTTGTAATCTGGATGATAAATTTCATCAGTAAGCGAGAAGTCACCATTTATGACAAGCCGCTAAGATTTTTCATATGCTTCAATTCTGGTTGTTCCCCCTCCTTATGCTGGTCTTCACGCTTTAGTTTCTGTGATGTCGTAGCCAACTAACTGATTGCCAAGTTGATCACTACTTTTTTCAGACCATTCATTTTTTTATTTAGATATCCATTATAGTAAATCTCTCAGAAGAATGTTTCTGGTGTAGGTCTGCATGGGCCCCCAAAGTTGGCATTCCTGCTCACTAAGACCAAAACCAAGAAACCTATTGTTTTGAGCAGGAAATTTACAGATATCAGTACAAGGTTTTTTGTTTCGTTTCAAAAATACTTGTCCCCATGTTTTCTTGATTAAATTAAACTCGTATTCACCCAGTAGCAAAACGTACTGAAAAAGCCGCTACACAAGCAATCCAGAAGACAGTTTCACGTACAGTAGGATCTTCAAAGAATTTCTTTTTGTAGGAAAGTGGATGCTTGAGGATCTTGAAAGTCTCGTCAGTGGAATCGAAATTCTGCAGAAAAAGGGAAACTAAGAAATTACATTTTAACTGTAAGGCTTTTGACTAAAGCGTCATAATCCTCAGCCTGCATTCATAAAAAATCTTTGCCCACCTTTGACAACAGTATTACACGACCTTGCAGAGTATATATCTGCAAAATCTAAATTTGCGATCAACATGACTGCAGCAGTCAAATTAGCTCCTCTTTGCGCTGAATCTTTTAGATTGGCACACATCAAATTTAATCTGGGTAAATGTGCTATCTCAAACAAAATCTGACTTCAAATAAGTTCCTAATGGACCAGCTTTATTCATTTTAGCACTATCGAAACAAATCGTTCTCCTCAGGCCTGATGAGCTCTGAAGCTGGGATTTCCCGCAGATTTATCGGATATCCCTCAATAAGTACGACAGGCAATCCTTCGTCTGCCTGTCCCTGAATAAGTGATGCCGCGGAAGCTAGTTCATCTGCTATGGCTTCTTCGCTGACTCTGAGTTGATTGCCGAAGAGGTCATCTTGACCCCTAAGGTCGAGGATTGAGGAAAGACCAGCTACTCCAATTGCTGTCCCAATAGTCCCATTGCGCCAAGCTCGTCCAATACTGTCATTAATAATTACGCCTATCTTGCAACCGGTTTTTGCAAGCAATTTTTGATGGATTGAGCTAGCTGATCTGTCTGGATTTTCAGGGAGTAACAGGACCCAGTCATTTTCTGAATCCTGTTCCACGTTGGAATGGTCAATTCCGGCATTGGCCATAATTAACCCTTGGTTATTTTCAACAATTAGGACCCCTTTGCGATGTCGTATAACGCTTTTTGACTCCTGTAGTATGAGTTCTACGAGTCGAGGATCCTTATCTGTTAGCAAGGAATACTCGATCGCAAGAGCTGTTGGTTTGATTGTCTTTAAATTGACAAACCGGTCCTCAGCTTTGGAGATTACTTTCTGAGCAACAACCAAGATGCTTCCATCCTTCAGGATGAGTTTGTTTGCTTTAATTGCATCCAAAACGAGTTGGCAAAGATCATCCCCTTTGTGGATTAAAGGGATGCCAGGTACGGAATGTATTTGAATTGAGCAGTAATCACTTTTTGCCAAATGGACCTTTTAGCCAAGCTGATATTCCCTCTAGTCCCATCTCCAACTTAGGTAATGATGCTGCAAAACAAAGCCTAAGGTAAGAATCATACTGTGGCCCAAAAGCACAACCAGGAGCTAGCCCAATATTATATTTAATCAGTAAATCTTTGGCCATGCTCATGCTGTCAGTCCCGTCATTAACACTAAAAAATGCATAAAAGGTAGCTTCCGGACTGTCAAACTCAATCCGATCTTCTGATCTGGCCCAATCTGAAAATGCTGAAAGCGCATTCAGATATCGCTGATTGCTTTCCTGTACGAATGATTCTCCATCTCTCAAAGCAACAACGCCAGCTTGCTGAATGAAAGGTGGAGGGCCTGCAACATTGTATTCGGTCAGTTTTTCGAATTCCTTACTAACTTCAATTGGCGAAGTAAGCCATCCTAGTCGCCAACCTGTCATTGCCCAGGATTTGGAAAAACTGTTCACAACCACAACCCTGTCATCTTGTTCCATTATTTCGCAAAAAGATGGAGCGTGTTTATGATTGAAGTTAAGACGTGCATACACTTCATCACTGACAACCCAAATCCCTTTTTTCCGAGCAAAATCCAACACTGCTTTTTGCTCATCTTTACTCATTGTCCAACCAGAGGGATTATTGGGTGAATTGATAACAAGTACTGATGTATCAGAACCGCAGATATTAAAGAGGTGGTCCAGATCGAGTTTCCATTTCCCATCTTTCATCTGTATTGGGAATCCTTCTACCTTTGCACCCATTATTTGTTGCACAGCAGGAATGTTTGGCCAACTTGGTAATAAGACAACAACTTTGGAACCATGTCTCACCAAAGCTTGGGCAACGATCATGATTGCATTCATAGCAGAAACTGAAACTGTGATCTGCTTGAATGTGATCTCGGTTTGATAAAGATCGTTCATGTAATCAGCAATGGCTTCCCTTAATTTTGGAATTCCTGCATTAGGTGCATAGAAAGTATCTCCTTGATCGAGTGCTTCTTTTGCTGCTTTAGAAATGAAATCTGGAGTGCTTACATCAGGCTCACCAAACCAAAATGGAACAACATTATTTTGATTTTCCGCAAATCTTACAATTTCTCGAATAGGTGAAAAGGTTAATTCACGAATCTCTTTTTTGATACCGAAATGGGCAAAAGATCTATCCATAATCACACTTACAAAATGTCAAAAATAAATTGTTTATTAAAGTAAATATTATTTATTGTTTCTTCCATCAACAATTTTTATTCCAGAACCATTGAAGTTATAAAATTTATTCATAAAAATCAGAACAGGGGTTAAACTTTCTGCAACAACTGCGTTGTCGATGGATCCACAATGCCAACCTTTTAAAGAGATTTTCGAAATCAACTGAATCACAGTCTCTCTGGCTTCTTTATTGTTTCCAAAGACCATTACCTCAACATCGGTTGTTTGGGATTTGGCTAGTTCTGTTGCTGCAACGTTGTGTAAAGCAGAAACGACATGAACATCATTCCCCAAAATTTCTTGGGTCATTCGAGCCACACATCCCGAGTCTGGTAACTGTACCCTGGCTACTTTGGGAGGGACAAGTGGAACGGTAGTGTCAACGACAATTTTACCTTGGACAAATGGTTTGATTTCCAAAACAGTTTTGTGATGCGCTGAGAAAGGGACAGTAAGAAAAATTAATTCACTTTCACGGGCAGTTTGCCCAATTCCTTGGACCACAAGATTTTGAACATCTAAATCCTTGCCTATTTCATTAATTTTGGAGGTCACTTTTTCTGGAGACCTGGATCCAATCATCACTTTAAAATTTTCTTTAGTTAATCTGTTGGATAGTGCGAATCCAAGTGAACCAGAACCTCCAATAATGCCAATTTTTTCGATATTATTCATTGTAATTTAAACTGAGAAAATTTTGAAAATTAATGAAAACTTTGATAAATTTATTTGTTAATAATTTAACTTACTTATTCTTACAAGAAATACGTAATAGTCAAACACCAATCTGAAATTATTAAGGTGAGTAAAAATGAGTCTAAATATTTTATTTATTGGTTTAGGAAACTTAGGGAGTGCTCTCAGTATTAAGATTGCTGAGGCAAATAATCAATTAATAATTTACGATCTCAATCTTCAAGTCAGAGATGAGATTGAAAAAAAACATCCAAATCTTCATGCAGTAGATATCCCAGAGGGCTTTTGTGAAGCTGATGTCGTCATGACTTGTTTACCTAACTCCAAGGATGTTCAAAGCGTCGTTGACTTAGCCATCCGAAATTCAAAAAACTTAGAGAAGATACGCTACTGGATTGACACTACGTCTGGTAGTCCCAAGCGATCTCGGCAGATTGCGGCCCAGCTTCAGGAATATCAGGTTGACTATCTGGATTGCGCAGTTTCCGGTGGACCCAAAGGTGCGAAATCAGGTTCTCTTACAGCTATGATCGGAGGCAATGAGGAAGCATTTAATGCAGTGAAGGAATTGATTCAATCTTTTGCAAAAAATCTTGTCCATCTCGGGCTGGTTGGATCTGGTCATGCAGTGAAAGCCGTCAATAATACCTTGCTAGCAGCAAACATACTCTGCGTGGCTGAGGCAATGATCACTTTGAAATCTTTTGATGTCCCTCTAGAAAAAGCCCTCTCCGCAATCAACACATCTTCGGGACGTTCATGGGTCTCTCAGCAAAGATTTCCTGACCATGTTCTATCTAGGACTTTTGACTACGGGTTTTCTTTTGGTTTGCATTGTAAAGATGTTAGTACTTTTGAGGAAATGATAAATGACCATGGTCTAGAACCATCAATACTGATGAATATCTTGACGGCTTTGCAAGATGCAAAAATGCACCTGGCTCCTGACGCTGATCACTTAGAAGTTATTAAAATTATTGAAGATAAATCAGGAATTACTATTCAATAAATTATCCCCCAGCACCCAATAAAAATTACAAAGCACATCAATCTCTCTTGAAGCAATCATGAAAAAAATTCCACTGACTTTAATCGGAAGATTATCCATCCACCAACTGATCACAGGGCTCTGGCAGGTTGCTGATATTGAGAAGGAAGGGCAATTATTTGACCCTGAAGAGGGGGCAAATATATTGGAGCAATACCACCAAGACGGCTTTAGCACTTTTGACATGGCTGACCATTATGGAAGCGCAGAATTAATTGTGGGAAAACTTTTGGCTCGATTTCAAGAGGATCTGGGCAGGCTATTTCAGCGTCAGTTGTCATCCAATCATGAGGTGCCGTTTCTCTCTGTTTAGCTGTGAGTAAAGGAAGAATTGCCGCGAGCGCATACATAGAGATTTTCTGATGCTCTGGGAAGATCAGGTTTTCGCCTTCCACTCTAAATTTTTCTCCTTCAATATGTCTGCAAACTGGAGTACGGCCTTCCAAGACAGTCTCCACCTCCAAATCATACAACCAAAAATCCTCTTGATTACTCATAGGCGCTGAAATTGCGTGTCAACTCATAAGTAAAAATGTTGCCTTGCCCTCTTTGTACTGACTTTCTGGTAAAAAGGGTCTGTCATAGAAATTCAAATTCAGGGTTGCAAAACTTATAATGAATGGAATCTGAACGAAAATTTCTGGACTTGTTTCAAGGCTTTGATAAGGCTAAGTGCTAAGTCTGTCAAGTAAAACACGGTTTACGTTGCATCATTGGAAGATGCAGGGATCAAGATTACATTGAATAGTAGTTCCCTAACTCGATTGATGCATCTTAACTATGAATCTGAAAAAAAAAGTCCAATATCTGAGCTTTCTGGCTTTACTGGTGAGCGCCGCTGGGTGTGCATCAAATAACCTTTCCACTTGCACGATCGGCCCCCTCCATTTTCACTATGGTGAACAAGAAAAACTCTCCCAAGTCTGTTATCGTGACACCCCACAAAACGTAAGCGCCCAGAAAATTGTTTGCTATGACGAGGTGCGTGGTAATGTCTGTGATGAATATTCAATCAGAGACGCTCAGTAAGTTAAATCTCTGAGGGGAAATTCCTAAAATTTAGGATCTGATGAACTCAGAGTAGAATTTTTGGAACTTTCAAAATAACAAATGGAGGCTATTCACAATTACGGCTCTCTTTTTCCCCTGGATTGTTCAATTGTGAAGAGGTGAAAAACTCAATTATGCTGTTCCAGAAATAATGTTCGAAATGAAGCTTGTAATGTCAGGGAAAAAGGGAGTCAAGTGGTCAGAACAAATTTTGCTGCACATCTTTATTTTCACCACTTGCTGGATTAGGATGGCATCCAAGAGCAGTGAAACTTGTTGAGCTGGTGTTTGGTGCCAAGCTTTACATGTAACAGTTCAAAATAAATAATAAAATGGTATCAAGGCTTTGGCACTCGGATCAATGAGGACATGATGCTTGAAACAAGTGCAGTGAATGTTGCGATTTTTCTAAATGAAGTCAACCAATTCAATTGCCTATTGATGAATATTCCTGGAAGCCACAATTGAGGAGTCCTCAAGTTTGGGTATGATCTTACTACGAGAAGCCACCCTCTTTGGACGATTTACAATCAACTGACTCAAATTGTGGAAAATTTCGTGGGTAGAGAACATTGAATCTTAAGTCCTCAGGGACCTAGGGGTCCAATGATTCTTTTTCATAGTTGACCAATCCACACCTCCACAAGCAATCTTTCCAACATGGAATCGTGCTAGTGTATATTGGAGGCTTAGTGCAGTGATCAATCACATTCGCCGGTTTGAACACCCAGAGTTCATTGCCAATCGAGATTTCACCCCAATCGAGCTTCTACATGATGATTGTCTGCTCTAAGACCATCAAGAGGTTCTGCCTTGGGGAAATGGCATGCCCAAATAAGCCCTGAAACCCCTTTGGAGAGCACTCTAGCATAACTTATAATCAATTCGAGGGTCATTGAATAACCATTGCCACCCCAATCACCGCAACAACCATCCCCGCAATCGCTACGCACCCCAATTTTTCATCGAATAGCAACCATGCTTCAACAGCTGTAGCAGGGGGAACTAAATAAAAAAGACTCGCCACATTTGAGGTTGCACCCGACTTAATCAAGCGCAATAATATTAAATTTGCCCCAATTGAAAGAACTATAGCCAACCAAAAAAGGGCGAAGATGGATTCGAAAGTCCATTCGAAAACCATATTCTCCAAAGAAACGGACAAGAGCCCAAAGATTGTCAACGCTGAAATAAACTGAATCACAGCACTAGTAAGGATATCTAAATTGGTAGCAAACCGTTTTTGGTAAAGTGTGCCTAATGTAATGGAGACCAGTGCAAGGCTTGCAAAAAAGATTGAATCTATACCAAAGGAATTTTCTTAAGGTAGTTTTTCTGATACAACCATACAAACCCTCAAAAATCCTAAGAAAACCCCCTCCATTTTTTCTAGTTAAGCTCTCTCAAAGCAGAGGTCAAGCAAGAATTCCAGTCAGCAGAGGTTGAATGCCAACAATCAAAGCTGCTAAGGCTTGCTGGTAAACCACCTTTGATAGCGATGAATACACCACCCAGGTAACCTCCGAACTAACAGGTCGACTATACTAGCATGCAACCAATCTGAGAGATTTGAAGGTCAAGGCGCCTGATACCACCACACCAAAGGCACTAAAAAGCAAATTGCAATCAAAAATCTTAAACTCAGAAAAGTCATTAGTTCGGCATGGGGCATGCCTAATTTCGCACCAATAAAGCCCGTGCTCCATAGCACAACAAATAGGATAGGAGTTCCCTTGGAAAGGAGGTTTCCGGGAATCATTTGAGAGGGTTTCAGAAAGTTTTGATTTATAATTGGAGATTCAATTTTTAGTAGCCAATTGTTTGAGGGCAGCAAGTTCAAATTCACTGAACCCGGCTTGGAGGCGTGCTTCCTGATGCAATGGGCCGCGTAATCTCCCTGAAAAAAACTGATTCAATAAACGAAGATAAGTTGTTTCTGGACAAATATTTCTTTGCTGACAAAGATAATGAAACCAGTAGCTTCCGATTGAGACGTGTTGAATCTCTTCTTCCCAGATAAGCTGTAGTATCTGGGCAGATTCTGAATCTTGGATCTCCCTCAGCTTAGAAATCATTCCAGGGGTAACATCAAGCCCACGGGCTTCCATTACACGTGGAACTAGCGCCATCCTAACGAGAACATCATGAGCAGTGTTTTCAGCCATTTCCCACAAACCCGAGTGAACAGGAAAGTCACCGTATGCACTGCCCAGTTGGACTAGACGATTTTGCAAAAGCTGGAAATGCCCGGCCTCCTCAGCGGCAACCTTTAGCCAGTCAGCATAATAACCACGAGGCATTTGTTGGAAACGATAAACCGCATCCAATGCAAGGTTAATGGCGTTAAATTCAATGTGAGCGAGGGAGTGCAGCAGTGCGACCTTGCCGAGAGGGGATCCGAGTCGTCTTCTTGGTAAGTCTTTTGGGGCGACAAATTTCAGGAATAATGGGTAACCTGCTTCCACTACATCTTTGATTTGAAAAACATTCTCATGGTTGAGTTTACCATCTTCAAAATCTTGTCTAAGTTTTTGGGTTGCCTGAGTCTTGTGTTCGATATTTTTTGAAAGAAGAACTTCTTGGGTGGATTCAAATAGTGATTTCATGCACCTCTGAGGCTAGCACTGCCAAGCTGGGCTTCTAAGTTTGTCTCCAATTGTGCAATATTCTGCTGCTCAATTTCTAACATGTGCTTGTAAGCTTTGATCAGTGCCAGCAATTCCTCGGCATCGGCTTCAGACCATCGAAGTTGATTTGGCTCAGATCCAAGGATTGCGTTAATTCGAAAGCGCATCACATCAACTAATGGGAGATGTGTTGTACTCTTTGTGGAGTATTTATCCAAAAAACGCTGAATATTGATCAACGCATCTGAATGCCAATTCTTAATATCATTCATTTTGGGATTTCTCTTGGAGTCTTTTGAGAACGAAGTCAACAGCTGTTTCCCACTTCATTGGCTGAAAACCTGTTAATTCTTGGTAACGTACGGTTGAAAGAACTGAATAAGTTGGACGAGGAGCAGGCAACGGATATTGATTTGTTTGAATGGGGATCACCTTTGGTAGGTTTAGGAGTAGGCCCATTTGATGGGCTTTATGCACCGTATAACTTGCCAACTCGAACCAACTACAAGAGTTCAAACCCCCAAAGTGAACATAATTCTTCACATCCATTCTGATAAGTTGGCAAAGTGCCAAAGCCAAATCCCTAGTCCAAGTAGGTGAACCAAATTGATCAGAAACAACTTTGATCTCATTTCTTTCACTTCCCAGTCGGAGCATTGTGCGAACAAAATTATTGCCATGAGCAGCGAACAACCATGACGTTCTTACTGTTAGCCAATCAGCATCACTGGCTTCAATTCTCGCTTCCCCGTCTCGTTTGCTCTCCCCGTATACCCCAAGCGGTGCCGTGTAGTTATATTCAGTAACAGGGGCACGGTTGCTTCCATCAAAAACAAAATCAGTGGACAAATGAACGATCTTAACCCCAGATCGATGACAAACTTCAGCTAATTTCCCAACACTGGTCCCATTGATACTGAATGCAATTGCTGATTCGGTTTCTGATTTATCTACTTTGGTGTATGCTGCGCAATTTAACAGGATTTCTGGTCTATAATTCTTGATAATGCTTTCTATCTGTTCCTGATTCGTAATGTCCAATTCCTTGCGTAGGGGAGCATAACACTCAAATTCTGGGAATTGATCTAAAACAGACAAAAAATCTTGAGCCAGCATACCCTTGCCACCTGTCAGCAAAATCCTCATACCGAAACCAGTGACTGAAGACTTTCCCTTAGAGAATTTAACTGAGATTTCATCACTGTGCGCAGATCTAAATGAACATTATCTCTCCGGATCACCCCAATAATGGCAGGTTTTTGGGAGCGAAGTCTTTGATGAATTTCTGTGGCTGAAAATCTTTCATGGTTCAAACAAAGAGCTACGGAAGGCAATTTTACTTCAGGTATGCCCCCACCTCCTGCCATAGATTCAGTTTCTTGAACGGTCAATTTCCAATCAGGGCTTATATCTATGGTGCTATACAGATCATTCACATATTCGAGAATTTCGTCCTTTGTTCGCTCTAGAAATTCAAGAGTAGGGATGTTTTGAACAACATTACTCATGCTCCCATAAGCAATCAGGGTTCGTTCAAGGATACAAAGAGTGGCCTTATCAAGTCTGACGGTCCGATAGAGAGGATGTTTCCTCATTTTATCCAAAAAAATCTTTCTCCCAAGAACAATACCTGCTTGGGGGCCTCCGAGTAGCTTGTCTCCACTAAAACACATGATGTCAACTTCAGTTGCCATCTCCTGTTGAACTGTAGGAACATGTTGAAGTACTGGTTGTTGGAATCTATAAAAAGTCCCGCTTCCCCAATCATATAGAGTTGGTATTTCAACTTTTTTCGACCATCTAACCAATTCATTTAAAGAAACTTCTTCAGTGAACCCCTGAATAGAATAGTTAGAGGGATGCACCTTGAGGACAGCGATTGTTCTGTCACTAAGGTTTTTTTGGTAATCACTGAGGCGAGTTCTGTTTGTTGTACCAACTTCAATGAGCTTTGCCCCAGCTTCCCTGAGGATATCAGGAATTCGAAAGGATCCTCCAATTTCAACCAACTCGCCTCTGGAAACCAGTACCTCTCCTCCTTCACAGACGGCTTTAATCATCAAAAAAACTGCTGCAGCATTGTTGTTAACGACAATTGCTGATTCGGCATCGCTGAGATTACAAAGTAAGCTTTCAACACGATCCACTCGTTGTCCTCTTTCACCGGTAGCAAAGTCCAATTCGAGATCAGAATATTGGAATAATGATGGGATTGTCTGAGCCAGGAGTTTTTCACCGAGTGGAGCTCTGCCCAAGTTGGTATGGAGTACAATGCCGGTAGCGTTAATAACTGGGGAAAGTTGTGAGGGCTTTCTTTGAGAGAATCTCTCCTTTACTTCAGATAGAATCCCTTTCCGAGAGCGCATCCAATCGGGTAGGTCGCTCTCGGAGGAACTTTGATTATAGTTTATTCGCAAATCTTCCAGCCAAGCTTCGATCTGCCTGCGCTGTAATTTAACGTTTGTAAGACCCAACTGTGACAGGGTTAGCTCAATTTCCTGGACCGACGGAAGATTACGATACCAGGAGGACATGATTACCCAATCTTAGATGCTGCAGACTGCTCATCAAATTGCGATTCAACTTGATTGTCAGACACATTATCACCTTTTTCTGGGGATAAATTTATTTCTGAAACCCCAGCTTCTAATTGTGAGGATGATTGTTCTTTACTACTCTTGGTAGGTTGCTTCTTCCGAGTGCGAGTCGTACTGGATGAAGTTTTTTTAGTTCCCCGCGGTGCTGATTTTGGCAGTTTTACCAAAGAAGATGAGGCATCTGGTTGACCTTCCGAATTTCCGTCTTTAGTTTGATCTGTTAAATCTGCGGATTCAGTGATAGCAGAATCTTCTAAATTCTTCTCTCCCTCCTGCTTGCCAGAAGATTCAGGTGACTGCGTCTCTTCGCCAACAATCTCATGAGTTGAATTTTTGGTCTCATCAATCTCATCATCTGAGTCTCCAGAAGCTTTTTCAATAATTACCTGAAATTCTGTAAGTGAAGAATTTTCAGAAAGTGTCGACTCGTCTGAAATGGAGTTTTCTTCGGAGAGAGGGACTTCCTTGTGCTCGGATAAAGTGTCCAAAATCTTTGTCTCTGCGGAGTCTGTTTGGACAGATGACAGGTCTTGGACAGTAGATTCGTTCTCTTTGGAGAGCGTCAAGTCTTCGGATGGCTCGGCTATCTCTGAAGATTCTTGATCCTTGATTTCTGCGATTGAATGTTCCGTCGAAGTCAAGTCCTGTGAACCCAAATCTTGGACTTCGACGGAAAGTGCGTTTCCCGAGGTTTCTTTAGCCGCAGGTTGATTGAGAAAATTACCTTGGGCATCGATATGAGTGCTGGAGAAGACGATAGTATGGGGTGGTATTGTCCTTAGTTTTTTTCGCCAGGGAGAAATGGATAACGGTTCCCATGGAGAGTCATCCTCCTTACCATTTTTCTCATGGACGCTCCTGTAGACTGTCCGGCCTGCGGAACGTTTTGTTTTTAGTGGGGGTTCTTCAAACTCATCCGTTGGAGCAATATTTTCATGTTTTTCAGCACCGTTACCATCCGGATAATCAAGTTGATCATCTGAAGATTCATCGTTCAAATCACGCCGTCCACGACCCCGACTTCTTCCTCTGCTACGAGTTCTTGAGCGAGATTTTTGTTGTTTGCTTTCATCCTCCACGTCTTCGTCACCAAGGCTATCTTCAGCGACTGATTCAAGAGGGGTAGCCACTTCTTCCAACAGGGAATCTTCCTGTTCCTCGTTTTGATCTTTTGCAGGGTGCGGTTCTTTGTGTATGCGGAAATCTCTCCGTGCTCGTGCTCTGAAATCACGGTTTCGATATGCCTCGCGAGGATCACTGTCTACAGATTCTTGAGCAAGGCCCCCGTCTCGTCCAACAAGTTCTATATCTGGAATTTCACCGGGTGCAAGACTTGGATCAGGTGTGATCTTGACCCTCAGAGAGTATTCCATCTCCAACTGATGTAGATGCTTTCTTTTCTGGTTCAGTACTTGTTCAGCCAAAACGAGAGGGAGTCGTAAGCGTACCTCTTGTATCTTACCATTGAGAACCAAATCTCTCATCTGTCGTAACAACTTATTTGCAAGCGAAGAGTTCGAGATAACTTTCCCAGAACCGTGACAAGCAGGACAAAGTTCCTTTCCGCTTTGAGAAAGACTTGAAGCAATCCGCTGTCGGCTCATTTCCAGTAGTCCGAATTGGGAAATTTCGCTCAGAGTCCACTTCGCTTTGTCTTTGGACATGGATTCTGAGAGACATTGAACTACTGCCTGACGATTTTGGCTATGGTTCATGTCTATGAAATCAATGACAATCAGACCCCCCAGATTTCGAAGTCGAAGTTGTCGAGCTACTTCTTCTGCTGCCTCTATGTTGGTCCGAAGAGCAGTCTCTTCAATATTTTTTTCCTGATTAGATTTACCAGAATTGACATCGATCGAGACAAGAGCTTCTGTAGGCTGAATCACCAAGCTACCCCCAGAAGGTAAAGGAACTTGGGGATGATTCAACCACTCGATTTGGTCTTCAATTCGATGCTCTGAGAAAATCGGGCGCTCCCCAAGGTAAAGTTGAAGTTTCTTTTGACGACCTGGCATGTTTGTCTGGAAGAATTCCAACGCTCTTTGGAAGGCTTCTGGATCATCAATGATCACATCACCCACATCATCCGTGAAGTAGTCCCGTAGCATCCTGACGACGGCATCTTCCTCTTGGTGCAAGAGGGTTGGTTTTGAGGAACCTTCAAAGCTTTGCTTGATTTTATTCCATGTTCGCCGAAGTGTCATAAAATCTTGCTTCAATTCGCTCAGGCTTCTGTCAACTCCTGCAGTGCGAATGATTGCTGAGGCGTCTTCACTTCCCAAACCCTTCAGCAAATGTTTGAGGCGAGTTCTTGTTTCGTTATCCTCTATTCGTTTGGAAACGCCTCCCTTATCACTGTTGGGCATGAATACGAGGAAACGTCCTGGTAGTGAAATATTTGTTGTTAAAGCGGCGCCTTTGTGAGCGATTTCATCCTTTACCACCTGAACCATGATTTTCTGGCCAGGATGCAGCAATTGGTTGATCGCAGGTCTTCCACGGATCCCTCTTGGCGCTTTATAAAGCATTTGGTTTAAGTCAGAAGCAGCAAGAAAACCATGACGTTCTGCGCCATAGTCAACGAAAGCAGCTTGAAATGAGGATTGGATCTTTACCACAATACCGATGTAAATATTTCCTACGGTTTGGGCTCGGTGGGTGTAATCAATATAGAGGTTGTCCAGCATCTGATCGTTGGCAATCGCGATACGTGTTTCATCATCTTCTACATTGATCAACATGTTTTTGTAGGAATCTGACATCCTTCTCCTTTGTAAGGAAATTGGAGATGATGACGCTTGGTTCCAAGAGGTGAGTCTTCTTGTAGCAGTAACCCAGTGGCGAACAGAAAGAGCTTGTAGTAGGCTTCAGTTAGTTGGTTCCAAAGACTGGCTTTGCTTAGACTTTCAGCAGTTTACAATACTCTAATTGCTAAAATTGTCCTCAGACAAAATCTTGAAGCTTTCGAAACTGTGAAAATCTGGATCCAACAAATTTAGTGTTCAAAGTTCGATTCGTTGAAGCAAAGGAGCAACTGCTCCTTATTATTTCATCGTGATCAGATCTTCTGAATGATTGTGCCTATTGCGATCTGGCGTCATTAGGTTCTGGTTACGTAAGCAGAACCACGACCGCGAGTGCGGTCCGGAACTGAGCGTCTTGGCGTGCTATTCGGTTTCCTTCATAGGAACTACCTCGTACTCGCCGTGTTCGTTTTTCAAAATCATTTCAATGCGTTCTTCCGCCATTTGAAGCAGGCGGTTGCAGTCCCGGCTGTGGCGGATACCTTCCTCAAAAGCTTGCAGCGCCTCTTCCAAAGCCAAGTCGCCACTTTCAAGGCGACGAACAGCTTCGTTGAGTTGCTGAAGGGAATCTTCAAAACTGGAGGATTGGCCCATTCAGATGGCCTCAATAATTCGACTGACCATCACATTAGGAGGTCCGTCTTGAGCTTTTATGGTCAAATCAGCTGTCAGGTAAATTGGTTCTCTATGCTGAAGCATTTGGTTAACGTTCTTCTGCCAGTTTGGCTGCTGTAGCAAGGGTCTGTTTAAGTCACATTGCAAACGTTGCTCAAGTGTCCCTCTATCCACTTGAAGGTAAACGGTCTTACCAATGTCTTTCAATAATTCTTGATTCTTAGAACGGATAAACATCCCGCCACCTGTTGAAAGAATTGTATTGCGAACACTTTGAAGATTTTCCAAAAGTTTGGTTTCTAAATCTCGAAATGTCGCTTCTCCCGCATAACGAAAAATTTCTTCAATCGTGCAGCCCTGTTGTTTCTCAATTTGCTGATCAGTGTCCAGGAAGAAATATCCAAGCCGATTAGCTAATTTTCTTCCAACAGTAGTTTTACCTGCCCCCATGAAACCAATCAAAATGATGTTCATGCAGGGATGTCCATCGAAATTTCTTCGTTGGAGCAACTCTTGATCCAACCCCCGCCAAGCACCCGATCCCCTTCATAAAACACAGCGGCTTGACCAGCTGTGACAGCAAGTTCTGAGAAAGGCAGATGCAAAGTCGCCTGATCTGTTGCCAGGGGTGTCAACATAGCTTCACAGCCCCGATGGGAATATCTCAACTGAACCACGATTTCTCTCGGTTCTTCCAGTGGTTCAATCAGCCAGTTGATATCTTTTACATGAATCTCATTAAAACGGAGATTCTCTCTTTTGCCAAGAACAACCCGATTCTCATTTACATCTATAGCAACTACATACCATGGGGTCCTGTCGCTAATCCCCAAGCCTCTGCGTTGTCCAACTGTATAGAAAGGAATTCCTCTGTGTTTGCCCAAGACCTTACCTTCTAAGTTTATAAACTCACCTGGGTTTTCAGTAATTCGATTCTGCGCTTTGAGAAATTGACGATAATCTTTGTCTATAAAGCAAATTTCTTGGCTATCTGGCTTGGATGCTGAATCTAGATCAAGTTTTTCAGCGATTTTTCGAACCTCAGATTTGATATGGTCTTGCAGAGGAAAGATCAACCGCTGTAGTTGACCATAAGGAATACCGTGAAGAAAATAGGTCTGGTCTTTTTTGCGATCTCTTGGCCGGTGAAGCTCAATTTTTCCAGTAATATTTTTGAGGATCTTCGCGTAGTGACCCGTTGCCAAGAATTCACAATCTAGCTCGTCTGCTTTTTTCAATAGAAGTTCACTCTTTACCGTGCGATTACACATAACGCATGGGTTCGGAGTTCTACCCAAAGAGTATTCGTTTACAAAATAATCAATTACGTTTGATTGGAAATCTTCCTGAAAATCTAAAACATAAAATGGAATTTTTAACCGTTCGCATATTAACCTAGCATCAAGTGCCTCATCAAGCGAGCAACAACTTTTGATTCGTTTTGTTGCTTCAGGACCCTGATACAGTTTCAAGTGAAGCCCAATCACCTCAAAGCCCACTTCTTTTAGCAAAGCCGCAGCAACTGAGGAGTCTACCCCTCCGCTCATTGCCATTGCAACCCTTGGTACTCCCATATTCTTTGCATCAAGTTTTTGTTAACGACGCTCTATCGGTTGGAACTGGCTATTATAACCGGTGTAATCCATTCTACGACCTTTCATTGGCAACTTTCTGTTACGAGTGGCAGTGAAGCGATCATAACGTTCCTTGACGTGTTCTTCGTAGGCATCATGCATTGCCTTCAATTCTGCCTTCCATAATTCATGGCCGGCCTCCCTAAGCCGAAAGGGCACATGTGGCGTTGGTTGTGGTTGAGAGGCAGCAATATCTTGAACTTCGCTTGCTGTGCTCCTTACTTCTTCTGGCTCTGCAGCATAAATTCTATCAACAGCTTCAGCTGATTCTTGCAGAATCAGGTTCTGAATTTGCAGGTCCAACTGTCCATTTTGGACAATAGCTTCTTGCGCTTTCACAACATAAAACACCAGCATGAAAAGACAAAAACCTGTAAATTTTTTTGGATGGTTCATTTTTTTTCTCATCCTCATGATTCCCTTTGGGGCCTCCGCCCAAAAGTATCGCAGGGACTGTTACTTATCTGAACAGGCAAGATATAACTGCTTCATGCAGAGTCATACAGGATCGTTGGAAACAGCTAAGATTCGAGATGCAGAGCGCAGAAATATCCTTCAACAGCAGGCTGCTGCTAGGCCAGATCTGATTGAAGAAAGAAACCAACGTAGAGAGAGAGAGTTGCAAGAATTGCGGCAAATTGTTGAAGCTGCTCTGCAGAGAAATATTACTAATGAGGGGAAAAAATATCGGGTTAACTATGGGATTGTCTTAGAACCCAGAGTGGTTAATAGTCAGGAGCAGTCAGACAACTAGGTCTTGTGAGTCGATGTAATCGCTCATATTTTCAATTAGATATTTTTCAAACTCTACTTCTTTTCCTTTCACAGCATTTCTCTCCATACCAGTGAAAGCCCCCAATAATTTCTTCAAAATTTGAACCTGCTCCTGTGTAATCGCATCTAGCCCGCTCAGACTGATTGAATTTACCTCTTTTTCGCTCAAACTGCTCAATTCAAAGACTTCAATTTTTCTTATGGATGGAATTTGTAAAAGTTCACTCAGGTTGGTTTTCGCCATTTGATTAGAACACAATCTGTTGAAATGATGTAAATTATTTTCTTTGTCTAAAAATGCGAAAAAATCAATTTTTGAGTTCTCTAGAAACTGATCTGGCTCATTGATCCGATAATTTTTGTGCTCAAGGATAATATTGTAAAATTGTCCTGTCTTGAGAATTTTAGTTTTCTGAAGTCGCAATTTTGTAGAGAGGTTCATTCTAGTTATGCTTAGTGTTGTCTAAGTTTTTAATAATAATCAAATGATCAAATATCTTTGTCAAGGCTTCTAGTAGTTGGAGTTTACTGAAAATGGACGGTAAGCGACTATAAATCGAGTTCAGTATCGTACACAGATAAGTAGGCTTAAATTTAGATAAAAATTGAAAATTATCTGGGTTGTTGTAGGGTCTGCAAATTCAAATTTTTTAAAAAAATAGATCGTCTCCCGAAATCTGCGCTTATTTTACAAACAATTTCTAAAACCTCTTTGTGGAGTAAATCGTGGCCAAGATCCAAGTAGCCAATCCGGTCGTAGAACTGGATGGTGATGAGATGACCCGAATCATTTGGCAAAAAATCAAAGAAAAATTGATTCACCCCTATCTTGATATTGATCTGAGATATTATGATCTTTCAGTCCAAAAAAGGGACGAAACTAATGATCAAATTACATTAGACGCAGCTAAAGCAATTCAAGAACACAATGTTGGAATCAAATGTGCGACTATCACTCCTGATGAGGATCGAGTTCTTGAATTCAATCTTAAGAAAATGTGGCGGTCTCCAAATGGAACTTTGCGTAATTACTTGGGGGGTACTGTTTTCAGGGAGCCTATCATTTGCAGTAATGTCCCAAGACTCGTGAAAGCCTGGAAAAAACCTATCGTTGTTGGTCGACACGCATTTGCGGATCAGTATAAGGCTACAGATTTTAAGGTGAGCGGTCCAGGAAAACTCAGAATCAGTTTTGAGCCTGCTGATGGGGGAGAGGTTGTTAACGAAGAAATTTACCAATTTGAAGGAGCTGGGGTAGCACTGGGAATGTACAATACCAAGGCTTCTATCATTGACTTTGCACGTTCATGTATGAATTATTCCCTGTCGAAAAACTATCCACTCTATCTCTCCACAAAAAACACTATTCTAAAACAATATGATGGAATGTTCAGGGATACTTTTCAGGAGGTTTTTAACGCTGAATTCAAAGAAAAATTTGATAAAGCGGGATTAACATATGAGCATCGACTTATCGATGATTTGGTTGCACAAGTGCTCAAATGGGATGGAGGAATAGTTTGGGCCTGTAAAAATTATGATGGTGATGTTCAATCTGACACGGTTGCTCAAGGATTTGGTTCTTTAGGATTAATGACATCGGTCTTGGTGTGTCCTGATGGTAAGACAATTGAGGCCGAAGCTGCACATGGTACAGTAACCCGTCACTTCAGAGATCATCAAAAAGGAAAGCCAACCAGCACCAATCCCGTGGCCAGTATTTTTGCCTGGACAGTTGGGCTGAAGCACCGCGGAAAATTGGATGGCAATAAGGACCTGATTCGCTTCGGGGAAACTCTCGAAAAGGTGTGCGTAAGTACCATTGAGGGTGGGGTGATGACCAAAGATCTAGCTGTTGCAATCACTGGCAGTACGAATCCATACAAGGAAAATTATGTATATACAGATGAATTTTTGGACGCTTTAGACAATGGTTTGCAAAAAGCGATGAGTTAAAAATTTTTCAAATCTCAAACTAATTGACACACAGCTGATCAAGGATCTCGTTTATGAAAAGAGTTAAAGTTGCTGTGACCGGGGCGGCAGGCCAAATTGGCTATGCAATGGTGTTTCGACTAGCTTCTGGAGCTATCTTCGGACCTGATACTGCAGTTCAACTTCAACTGCTGGAACTGGAACAGGCTCTCCCTGCTTTGGATGGGGTCAAGATGGAATTAGATGATTGTGCTTTCCCTCAATTGGAAAAAGTAACCTGTACTTCAGATGCGAATGTCGCTTTCGGCGATGCAGATTATATATTATTGGTGGGAGCCGCTCCCCGAAAAGCCGGAATGGAGCGGAAAGATCTCTTAGAAATCAACGGAAGGATTTTTGTGAGTCAAGGCAAAGCAATCAACGATAATGCAGGTGAAAATGTACGAGTCATTACTGTAGGTAATCCATGTAATACCAATGCATTAATCGCCATGAACAATGCCCCGAAAATCGGTGCAGATCGCTGGTTTGCTATGACTGCATTGGATGAAAATCGAGCTAAAAGTCAGCTGGCCCAAAAGGCTGGAGTGTTAACTCGTGAGGTCAGCAATGTTGCTATTTGGGGAAATCACAGTGCGACTCAGTATCCCGATTTCTACAATGCACTGATTCAAGGCCAACCGGCTACTGATATGATTACAGATCATGAATGGCTGAAAGGTGAATTCATCAGTGTGGTTCAACAACGTGGAGCAGCAATCATCAAAGCTCGAGGAGCTTCTTCAGCGGCATCAGCTGCAAACGCTGCTCTCGATACAATCATGCGTCTAGAAAAGCCCACTCCAGCAGGAGATTGGTTCAGCGCAGCGGTTCCAAGTAATGGAAGTTACGGAATTCCAGCAGGCTTGCTCTTCAGCTATCCACTGCGTAGCAATGGCGAAAACTATGAAATAGTGCAGGGCGTTAAATTGAATGATTTCGCGCAAGGTAAGTTAGATATCACTCGCAAAGAGTTGGAAGAAGAAAGAGATGCTGTGAAGAGCATGCTTAATTGAACTTGAATTCAACGATAGCTAACTCTTGCTTACCCAGCCTTGAATAATTGGGAATACCAAAAGTCGTTATTCCATTCTCAGAGGACTGATGAAAATACACGAGTATCAGGCGAAACAAATTTTAGCCAAATATGGCGTAACCATACCCCGTGGAAAAGTCGCATTCACCGTGGATGAAGCTGTGAGTGCTTCAGAAGAATTGGGAACTGAGATCTGTGTGGTGAAGGCTCAAATTCATGCAGGTGGACGTGGGAAAGGTGGTGGTGTTAAGGTTTCAAAAGGCTTGGAAGCTGTGCGTACAAATGCAGAGCAGATTATTGGGATGCAACTAGTTACTCACCAGACTGGGCCCAAGGGTCAGCAAGTCGAAAGGGTCCTAGTCGAAGAAGGAATTGACATCAAGAAAGAACTTTATGTCTCATTGCTGGTTGATCGGGGTTTTCAGCAAGTGGTGATGCTGGCTTCCACAGAAGGGGGAATGGACATTGAGCAGGTTGCGGCAAACACCCCAGAAAAAATTCTTAAAGTTGCCATCGATCCAACAATCGGAATGAGGCCCTACCAAGCTACCGAGTTGGCATACGGTTTAGAGATTGACAAGATCAATCCAAAATTGATTAGACCAGCAGCAGCTCTTTTCCAAGGGCTTTATGAGGCCTTTGTGAATGAAGACTGCTCCTTGGTTGAGATCAATCCTTTGGTGCTCACTGGTGATGGCCGAGTCATTGCCTTGGATTCGAAGATCACAATCGATGACAATGCTTTGTTCCGACACAAGGATACGCTTGCGCTGAGAGATCTTGACGAAGAGGATCCTTCTGAAACGGAAGCTTCAGACAATGACCTCAATTACATTCGATTGGATGGCTCTATTGGATGTATGGTCAATGGTGCGGGTCTTGCCATGGGGACAATGGACATCATTAAGGCTTGTGGTGGTGAACCAGCCAATTTCCTTGATGTTGGGGGGGGGAGTACCCAGGAAAGAGTTGAATTGGCGTTTCGGCTGATTTCCAGCGATCCACATGTAAAGTGCATCTTGATCAATATTTTTGGTGGGATTGTGAGGTGTGATATGGTCGCTGCGGGCGTTGTTGCTGCAATTAAGAATGTTGACCTAAAGGTGCCAGTTGTGGTTCGTTTGGAAGGAACTAATGCGGCAGAAGCACATCAAATTGTGAATGATTCTGGTCTTGGTAGTCGCCTCCGAATGGCAGATGGTTTAAGAGACGCTGCCGAAAAAGCAGTTGCCGCTGTTGCCTGATCGCCCCTCAAATGAGTATTGAAAGGAAAGTATGACAGTCCTCGTCAACAGCGAAACACGAGTCTTGGTTCAAGGAATTACTGGATCCCAGGGGCAATTGCATACCCGTGGTTGCAAGGATTATGGAACCAATATTGTTAGTGGAGTGACCCCTGGCAAGGGTGGGCAAGATTTCGAAGGTGTTCCAATTTTCAACACTGTGAAACAGGCAGTGGAGGCTACAGGGGCGAATGCAACCATGATTTTCGTTCCACCTCCGTTTGCCGCAGATGCTATTATTGAGGCAGCTGCAGTCAAAATTCCACTCATTGTGGCGATTACTGAAGGAGTGCCTGTCCAAGATATGGTGAGAGCAATAAATTATGTAAAACGGCAGGGAGTCAGATTGATTGGGCCCAACTGTCCGGGGGTCATCACTCCGGGAGAATGCAAAATCGGCATCATGCCAGGAAGCATTCATCAGCCTGGTAAAATTGGTGTGGTCTCACGTTCCGGAACTTTGACTTACGAGGCTGTGGGGCAACTCAGTGGGGTTGGCCTAGGTCAGAGTACTTGTATCGGTATTGGGGGAGATCCCGTAAACGGGACCAATTTTATTGATTGTCTACGGATGTTTCAGGATGATCCTGGAACTGAAGCGATTGTGATGATTGGCGAGATTGGCGGAGACGCTGAAGAAAAAGCAGCTGCTTTCGTCAAAGATTATGTAACCAAGCCAATTGTCAGCTTCATCGCAGGGCAAACCGCTCCTCCTGGGCGAAGGATGGGCCATGCTGGTGCCATTATTTCCGGTGGCAAAGGTACTGCTGCCGAAAAAATGGCTGCACTACAAGATGCTGGTATTCATGTGGTACCAACCCCTGCTGATATTGGCGAGAAAATGGTTGAGGTTCTGAAAAAATAAACTTGATAATACAAGCCCCATCCTCAGATGAGGTTCTCTCTCCCTAGTAAATTTTCTCTCTAGTCTGACCTTTCTATCTGCTCTCAAACAATTATCCTTCTTAATTTGGCGTAATTGACTCCATCACAAACAGTAGATCACCTTGGTTTACTGTTTGTTCGTCTTCTGCCAGAACTCTGGTGATGCGGAATTGCTGATCCTCAGGGTAGAGCGATTTCCCGTCCAAAGTTTTGAAGGAGTTTAGAGAAATCTCGCTAAAGACTTTCATGGATTCAAGTAAGCAGATTGGAGTCTGGAGATTAATAACGCTGCCTTCTTCCACCAATGAGGGAGTCTCAGGAGAAGGAGAACGGTAAAAGCCTCCCATTTGTGGTGAAAGAATTTTCCACTCTTTCGAATTCTCGAAACGAACACTGGACTCATCTAGCGAAACGGCAGAGCCTCCAGCTTCAAGCTTAGATTCCTTAATTAGCTCTTGAGAGTTGATTCTTGAAAACAGCCCATTTAGATAGCGAGTGTCAAAATTCCCCTCCTGAAAATCCTGATCCTGCAAAATTCTCTTTGCTAATACCAGATTTGTGGAAATGCCATGAATCTTCACTCTACTCAGGTAATCAATTAGCAGTTCAATCGCTTCTTTGCGGTCTTCTCCCCAGGCGATGATCTGGGCTACAAGAGAGTCGTAGTAAGGTGGAACCATTGAGCCATTGGTCACAGCTTGAAGAATTCGGATATTTTCTTCCGCAGGGAAGTAGGCTTCGGTAACTCTGCCGGGATCTGGCACAAAACGAAGGGAACCTGAAGAGTCTAAATCAACTCTTTCTGCATTAATCCGAAGTTCCATAGCATGCCCATTTGGCAGGACTTCCAAGGCTTCAAGGGTGTTGCCTTTCGCTACTGAGAACTGTTGATCAACCAAGTCCACCCCAGTGACCATTTCAGAGACGGGATGTTCCACCTGAAGGCGTGTATTCATCTCCATGAAGTAGATCTTTTGCTCTCCTAGATCGTAGATAAATTCAACAGTTCCTGCCCCAACATAATCAATTTCATCAATCAATTTTCTAGAGTATTTGAAGAGTTGATCCTCAATTTTCTGTGGTAGATCAAATGCGCTCTCTTCAATGAGTTTCTGATAATTTCGCTGGACCGAACAGTCTCGAATACCCAGCAAATGAGAATTGCCCCGAAGGTCACGAAGAACTTGGACTTCCAGGTGTCTCAATGAGCGAATGAATTTTTCTAAATACAAATCACCGTTGCCAAAGGCATTTAGTGCTTCCTTCGACATCCTAATAAACATCGGTTCCAATTGACCTGGCTGTTCGACAACCGCAATGCCTTTACCACCCCCACCATGGGCGGCCTTGATCAGTACAGGATACCCGATTACTTCCGCTACGTTGGAAGCCTCTGATGGATTTGCTAAGGCACCTTCACTTCCAGGAACAACAGGAATCTTAAGCCGCTTTGCTGTATTGATCGCATTAGATTTATTACCCATCAAGTCCATGTTATCAGAACGCGGTCCAATAAAGTTTAGGCCATGTTCACGGCAAATACGGGCATATTGTGTTGATTCTGAGAGAAAGCCAATTCCAGGATGAATAGCATCTACCCCCTCAATCTCAGCTATTCTGATGATGCTCATAGCATTCAAATAGCTTTCTTGAGGAGTGTTTCCACCAAGGCAAACCAGCCGGTCGTTTTCACGCAACAATTGAGCTGGGTAACTCTCCATATCTGGATCAGATTGGACAAGAACGACTTCAAGGCCATGTTCCTGAGAAGCTTGGATCAGTCTGGCAGCAGTACATCCTCTAGCGTGAACAAGGACTCTTTTAATCTCACTCTGCATCATCTCGGCTTTTTCAAGTGACTCAACTTCCTGATCTCGCTGAGCAGAGAGGTTATACTCACCTGTCAGTGTCCTCGAAATTACTTCCTGAATTGATAGCTTTGGCATTGGAATACTTGGATCAATCTTCCGCAGAGCATGATCAATTTGTTCATCAAATGGGTTTTCTACCAAGCCATCCATTGTACCTTCTTTTTGACTGAGGTAGTTTGCAAGAGTGGATGAAGCTGGAAGGTGACTTTCAACAACTAGTTGCCCAGCGAAAGGAATTTGTGCTCCTGAAAGATAATACGTTTTCACCAGAAGATGGGTTACGAAACTAGCTTGAGCACCCCCAACACAATCCCTAAATCCAAAACAAATTACGGGAAGATCATGATCCTTGACAATGCGAGTCAGACGATCGTTCATCGTTGCCATGGAGAAGAGGGATCCTGCCCCCTCCTTAGTTTGCATACCTGCTGAGGAAATGAAAAAGATCACAGGAAGATTGCGCTGGGCACATTCATCAAGCAGAAGACAAACTTTCTCACAGCTTGCCATATCAAAGGCTCCAGCCTGAAATCGAGTGTTGCTCAGGACCAAACCGACCTTCGTTGCGGCTCTGTTATCTGTGAAATTAGCTATGCCTGTAACCACCCCACAAGGAGTGATCCCGTTGTCAAGGGCTTGCTCAATTGCTTGACGAAATCCTGGGAAATTGACAGGATTTGCTGTAATTTTTTCGGCGTTGAGCTCTTTGAAGTTGGCAAAATACCTACTAAGTATTTGTTTTGGTTCAATGTGGTTCTTCTTGTAATCTCTCAATAGATTCTGAATAAGTAAGTCCTTGTAGGCTTGATCCAATCGATTCCAGAAATCCTTGATTCCAATATTACGGGGTGTGATCTTACCCTGAAATTTGCTTTCACCAAGTTGTGCTTTATAAAGTGAGGGTAGTAGTCCTGAAAAATAGTAGCGCACCACCCCAAATAAAGGTGGCGACATTCTAGGGTAGACAATTCTCTTCCATCCACTAATTGTTGCCATGACTGTGTCACAGTTCTTTTGAGCAATGAACTGGGCAAGCCACTTGAAGAAGCTCTGACGCACCCAATCACCTTCAAGTTTTAGCTCCATCTTTTCAAATTCTTTCAAAGCTATGTTGAAAGAATTTTCAAAAAGCTTCTCTACTGATTGCTGTGAGATGTGATTTGTTCCTATTAACTCGCCTGCAATCATGGGTAGACTTTCAATCACGCCATCGTAAAGCATGTCAAAGAGCAGGATGTTCTGGAAGTTTTGCTGCAAACTTTGGTTCACTTCGGGGACAAGCAAAACGTCTAATAAAGAAGGATTTTCATGAATCTCGGAGAGCGTTGCTTCCCTAAGAAAATCATGAAGTTGAATCATGTTCTCCCGAGTGCTGTCTTTCCAAAAGTTGTAAAGATATATCAACACTTCCAGCGTCAACTCTTCGAGGGCCTTCTCAAAGTTGTCCTTTGGATCCCCCACAAAAAATGCGAAGAGTTTGGTCCTTTCCACATCTCGTTCTGCTTTTGTTTCAAGGAATCTTTGGTAGCGTTTGTTTAACTCCTCCTGGTAGCGAAGTTCAATAGGGGCCTGAAGCCACTTCTTAAATTTTTCTTGCCGTTCGTGCTCAATCCTTTCAGTCAAAGTGCCAATTGGAGTCTTGGCAGTCTTACTACTGAGTCTGGAGTAATTTTTGAGAGATTCACTTTGGATTTTTTGACGTATCTTTAACCCACGCATGAAGCGATAGGCTGAACCGAAAACGTTTAAAGTCCCTGTTGGTGGTTTGTGAGTTCTACGATTTGCGACTATTTGAAGCTCGCTAGGATTGAGATAATGCCCAATGTTTTCTTTGTAGTGGTCAAAAAGAAAGGAGTTTTCTTTGAGGAAGAGACGAGCGTTTTGTTCTGTTATCTCAATGCCATTGAGTATCGCTTCCCTTAGATTTGAAATTTTTCCAGGCTGATCCAAAGAGAAATCAACAATCCCATCGAAATATCCACTGGAGTAAAGTTCGTAGGAGGAAACCCCCATAAATTTGGCACACTCTTGCCAGGATAAGTTGTACTTACGAGCTATGTTGCTTAGCCCCTTGGGATGAATTGTGTTGAACACGCCATCTTTGGTGGCAAGTAACACATTTGTGGTGGCCAGAGGAATCGCACCACCGCTGTATCCAGCTCCAAAAACAATCCCAACTGTCGGTAACTGTAGATTAGCCATTTCGGCAATCAAAAAAGAGATACTATGCGATTGATTGTCAAGATTGGCTTCAGCTGTAGCCACAGCTCCGGGGGTGTCAATAAAAGTCACTACTGGCATACCATGGATAGCAAAAAATCCTAACTTTTCAGCAGCACGCCAATGATGACTCGGGTCCCAAGTTCCATGCTGAACCCTGTGATCTTGGGCAACAAACCCAATTCTTCTTTTTAGAGCACCAATTTGAAATTCGATCTCAGCCAGATAGAGCGGACCCTCGGCTTCTTCTTGAATTAGATTTCCTCCCAACTGCTGAATAACTTCAGCAGTGCTGAGACGCTTTTGGTTTTCAGATGGGTTTACAACCCTTTGGATGTAACTGTCTACATCAAGTCTACGAAGCCATTGGATTTGTTCTTCAATGCTATCTTTGCTAAGTAAACCAGCTAAATTATAATCGTTTAAATATGAGGGACCTTTGCCTGGTAGCTGGGAAAGATCATGGGACATTGCTTCTGCACGTCGAAACGCCGAAAGACTAGGGGGTGTCTTTCGGGTAGACACCGGGGATTCAGGCATGTAATCAATGGATTGAAAAGTTGAATTACCAGGCCGGGAGGTGGGCTTTAACTTCTTGCCAGAGTTCCTGATAGGCCTGTGCTGATTTGCTGTTTTCCGCAAAGCAGCTTACTGGGGCTCGCTCAATTCCCATACGCTCAATTTCAGTTGAGTATGGGACATTTGTCTTCAGAAAATTTGGAAATTTGCGAGGCATCATTTGCATTAAGTCTCGATGCAATTGTTTGCGTCGATCAGCCATTGAGAAGAATACGAGCATCTTGAAATTTCGCAATTGCTTCTTACGACGAAATTCCACCAATTGCTTTAGTGTTCTAAGTGATAGAGAGGTCGGGATGACGGGGACCACAAGGACATTGGCAGCTTCAAATATACTTTCGGATAGCAGCGTAAGTCCAGGTGGGCAATCTAGAAAAACATAGTCATATTCTCCAGTTAGAGGACTAAGTAGTATCTTAAGTCGCTCATTAGGTTTCTTGGTGTCGTCAAGCAGCAGGTCCATCGTCCGGTAGGAAAAATCGGAAGGCAGAAGATCTAGGTTTTCGTAGTCAGTAGCCTTAATCAGATCTGCAAGATCTTGACGACCTTTCAGCAAAGCCCTGGAACCACCTTTGATCTTTGGCCGAACTCTAAAATAGAAGGTTGCTGCTCCCTGCGGATCAAGATCCCAAATCAGTGTTCTAGCCCCTTCGTGTGCACTGTGAAAAGCTAGATTTACTGAAGTAGAGGTTTTGCCAACCCCACCTTTGATGTTGTAAGAAGCCAAGATTTGCATCAGTTCAACTCCTCTGCAACAGTTTGCTGTTGAAAAAGAAGATTGAAACGGTTTTGAGTGCGATTCGAAGCAAAACCACTAAAACTTCCTACGAAACGTTTTCGTGCTTCAGCCTGGCGTTGATTCAGGGAACTGACAAGCATTCCCATCGCCACCAAAGTTTGTGCAGGAACTGGTTTCTGCTTGGCTAGCAAATCTCCAAATTTCTTTAAGGATTCTTGCTGAACAGAGCAATCATTGAATTGACCAAGGTCCTCTTGAAGGGCTTTCAGAGGTTTGAGAAGACCCTGAAACTCCTTTGCAGGCCAAAGGCTCTCAAAAAACTCTAGTAAATATCTAAGTTTCTTACAACTCTTCCTTAAGTCATGGAGAGCTTCATCAGGAGAATGCAGGTTAATTGCTTTCCCCTCGGCTAAGCAACGGTGATAACTTCTAAGAAGTCTTTTTGATGCTACCTTGCGAATTTCCTCTGCTCCTCCAGTTGTTGTTGAAGAAGTCTGATCTGCTAAAAAGATTTCCCAACTCGAACGAAATTTTTGATATCGCTTTGATTGAAGATCTTTGGCTAAGAGTTTCTGCTCTTTATCATTTTCTGTGAGTAGAAGATCTCGAAAAGCTTCAAGATCAGGTTGCTGATCCTCGGGCAGTTGAGATTGGTATGAATTGAAATCTAGAAGATAAACATCCAGGTCTCGAGTTGGCCCGGTGCGATCACTGAGCCAAGCGAAGTCATCTCGAAAGCCTTGAATCTTTTCAGGAGGAAAAACCCCTTTCAATTGGTTCAGTGCTGATCGGGCTCTCCGGCAAGCAACTCGGAAATCGTGCAAAAATTCGGTATCTGGTGCCTCGATCGTACCCTGATGGTTTAAATCCATCACCTTCGTGCTTTCTCTAAGAATTGTGCGAAGTGCTTGATCGGTTCGGCCAAAGGGCGAAAGTTTCAATTTTGGCTTTGGCTGATAACTTCCGGGTTCGATCTCTAATTTGCTACATACAGCTTGGAAAAGATCTTCATTAAGTTCCTCAAAACCTTCTGCACGACAAAACTGATTAATTTGCTGGGAGGGTTTGGTATACCCACGAAAAGAGACAATCACTAGACGATTTTCCAAATCCTCCAGTTGATTTTCGTGGAACAGCTTTGTTGATTCTAACATCACTCGAAGAACGGTTTTGTCGTCCTTGTTTCTCCAAACAAGCCATTTCTGCTGAACTGATATCTTAAACTGACTCAAGAGAGCCCTTGGGTGAATAACGGGTTCAAGTAATGGTCTAAGAGGGATTGGAGGAAGTTGTCGAATGACTGACTCCTGAACAGGAGAACGACTACGCTGTAAAATTCGATTCCCTGTTAAACTCAGCCAGCATAGCCAAGTTTCGCATTCCACGTCAGTTCTGGTCTCTTGACGTAGGAGTTGCTGATTTTTATAGAGTCTCGAATCGAAAGTGTCGTAGTAAACGTATTCCCAAATTTGACTGGGCAGCGCCTTCAAGGGAAATTGTTCTTTTATACGCTCCAGGAGGGCTTGAGCTTCAGTTAGTGAGGGTATTTGAAAGTGAGGTCGTTTCAATAACATCAATCTTCCATAAATTTGGGCTCGCTCCATGAACCTTAAAGATTAGTTAATCTTGTTAGCAAAAATCTGTCCTAACTCGATAGGATGGTATTGCAGACCTTAATCTGTCTTCAAACCTGATAGTCTCTTTTTTGGAGAATGTCAGGGATTGTTAATTTTCGACACCGAATGCTGTTTTCAACTCTCGGTTGCTGATTTTCAAATGGAGAAAGCGGCCTCCCTTTGTTACATAACTCTCTTTCTCATCCATTAATGGCCTTTAGGGTACTGTACTTGAAAATGAAGTCTCAATGATGAATTCTTTAGGGTCAACGCCTGAATAGAATACCGCGATTTACGTATTCAGAAAAGATTTGAGCTACATTTTCATGCCCAATGTAAGATTGGTCATGCTGATTCTTCAACAAATCAATGATTTCAGTAATCGATGCTGGAGCATACTCAAATGTCATACTATGTGTCCCAATATATTTGGGCCGATGGCATTGATGAAAGTGATTGTTAATTACAGTAAGTAATATATATAATATTATTAAGATATATATCATATATAACTAATCTAAGGGTGTTACTCATAACTTAATTGGCTTCAGCCTGAAATATTTTGTAGAGAGTGAAAATAGTAAGTGGGTAGAGGATAGACGGAACTCTTTGTCTTCTCAGCCGAGTGGTCTTGCTCCATCTAAATCTAGACGGCAACCATTTAAGCTTTTCAAATCTTTGTAGAGATACAGTATAGCTTTTGCGACCTCCTCTGGTTGAGCAAAATGGCCACTCGGCGTTCTGCGTAGTTGTCTTTCTCGCCATTCTGGATCCAATCCTTTGATAAATTCTGTTTCGACCACCCCTGGAGCAACAGAGACTACTCGAATTTTAGGTGCCAAAGCCCGAGCTAAGGATCTGGTCATCGAATCCAAGGCAGCCTTGGATGCACAGTAGGCAACGTTACTTCCTTCACCAGTTTTCCCCGCAATAGATGAAATATTGACGATCAGGGCTTCAGGACTATTTTCCAATAACTTTCTAAATGAGCGAATTGTTGAAAAAGAACCTCGCCAGTTGACCTGAAAAATTTGATCAATCAATTCATCATCCAGGCTTTCCAAGTCTTGATGAGGAACAAAACGTGTCATTCCAGCACAATTCACCAGTAAGTCGAGTTGACGAGTTTTTTCTGAGGTGGTCACTGCAAGTTTATCAATCTGAACAGAATCACTTACATCAAGTTGGAAACTCTGATGTCCTGATCCAGCGAGCTCTTTTTCCAGTTGCTGCGCCTTATCGGCTTTCGATCTGTAAGTGAAAAGCACTTGGAAATCATTCAACGCTAGAGTATGGCAGATTGCTCTACCAATTCCTCCTACTCCACCAGTGATCAAGGCTGTTGGTCGAGTAACTAGATCTTGTCTTGGGTCCATAAAAAATAATTCAGGTTGGTCATTTCAGACTAGGCTGGCTCCCTCAGACAAGGATCTGAGTTTAGCGTAAGCAATTTCAGGATCGACTGCACCAAAGCCTGCAAAAGTACCAAATCCACAGTCTGTCCCAGCGACAACTCTTTCCCTACCTAGAAAGTTCACAAATCTCTCAAGTCTTTGTGCAATCAATCTTGGATGTTCCACAAAGTTGGTTGTGGTATCAACTACTCCAGGTACCAGAATCTTATCATCAGGAATTTGAGCACGCTTTTCTTCAAAAACTGCCCATTCATGACCATGCCTTGGATTGGCATTTTCGAAGAGTAGATATTGGGCTTTGCTTGACATCAACACATCAAAGACTTTCTCCATGGCAATGTCGCAGTGGTGAGGTCCCTCATAATTCCCCCAGCAGATGTGAAGACGAATTTTATCAGCAGGTAATCCTTCTAAGGCAGAGTTGAGCACTTCCATGTGAAGTCTTGCTAGTTCAAGAAATTCATCATCAGACCTCTCGTTAAAGAGCATATGCCGAGACAAAGCCAGATCTGGACAATCTAGTTGCAGTGAAAGCCCAGAAGCAATGATGGCTTGATATTCTGTTTTCAGTGCTTCTCCCAAGGCGATCAAATAGCTTTCATCGTCTTGGTAGTATTGGTTTGGTAGGAAGAGAGCAATGACTCCGGGGCTTGCAGCATTCAAAAACCCTTGGGCTACAGAATTGGAAGCCATTGCAGCCTGTAAGTGCTGGATGTCTGCTTTAAGATCATGGGAATCTTTGGGGCTGATCGGTCCCACACAGCAGGGTCTAGAATATTGGGGGGTACCACCACTTTTGGCTAAACGTTCCAGAAAGCTTGGGTATTCTTTTAGATCCGCTGGAGGTTGGCGCGGACTATCACCAGCGAAACCGGAATAACGATCTTTGACATAAGTTGCATAGGAAATTTTAGAAGTTTCACCATCACTAACAATCGTTACCCCGGCCTCTTGTTGAAGTCGGACAGTTTCGGCTACCTCTTCAGCCATAATTCCGTCAAATTCACCTCGATCCCAAGGTTTGGTTTTCTCTCTTGCGAAAATTTGGTCGACCACCCTCTGCCTTCGAGGGAGTGAACCTACATGGGTTACAGCTAATCCAGACATATCTTTTTTTCCTTATAAGTATTTGGTGGGACCAGCTGGATCTAAAGTGGGGGTTACCAAGAAAACTTCACAGGCTGAAGAAAACTCAATTGTACTGAAATCCCCTGCATCAAGATAAACTACATCTCCTTTCTCGATAAGCTGATCACCAATCTGAAAGCCTTCTTCGTTACAGATCAACACCGCCGGATTTGAATGCTTTAATTCCAGAGTCTCGAAACCCGAAGTCCGACAGATTTCAAACCCTGGCATTTCACGAATTTTTGCCGTGTCTGAAGTGCTAAGAATGAGGTTTCCACTTTCAGATTTCCTGGCAAGAACACGACTTGGGTCTGCAATATTATTTTGATCAAATGCTACCAAATCAGTTCCTTCTAAGGGTTTTCGTGGGAGCATTCCATCAGGAATTGATTCACCATTGTGTGTATCAATCAAGAGTCCATTTTCAAGTAGCACTAATCCATGTGCCTGGGCAGTTTCAATAACTTGAGGGGCCCATAATACACCTCCCCCAGAGTCATTTCCACCAAGTACGGCGAACATAAATCCGTAGCCATTGGGATTTGATTCATTCGGTTCAGTGATGTTTTCAAAACCACGAAACATATGTGTAGGAAGGCTGATCACATCTCCTGGGTCTAGAACAACTTCGCCTTTATCACCGTACAAGCCCCAAAAAAATCTCCACTTTCCTGAGTGGATGATGAATACTTCAGCAGTCCGGTGGCTGTGCAAGGAGTTTGTACAACCCGCAGGTTGTGCGGCAGCACCAATATTGAAACCGGGAGTTTTACTAAGATGCACGTGCTGATCAGGTGATTCTGAGACCCCATTGCCAATGATAGTGTAATTTTCTTTCTGATCCGATCCTGGGGTGTGCGCATCTATGAAGGCAGTGCGACAGGGGATCATTTCATTGAAGCGAACGATATCCATCAGAAATTCCTGTCCGAAAGGAGTTAGACTAACTCATAATTTAGAAAAAATTTGTTGCCAAATTGCCAGTTCGTCCAGCAAAACCCATTCACGTAAAATCTTTCCTTTGCGTAACTCTGCATGACTGATCCCCAAAAAATAAAGTGGGTTACCCCTTGGTTCTCCATATCGGCCCCTTCCTTCATGCTGTCCGGTTACTGTCCAGCGCAGGGCGAGCCGCTCCGGCTGTCTTGGATCCTCACGATGAATCAAGTGGTCAGCTGTAAACTTTACTTGACCTAAACTGGCTCTGAGTCCCAACCAGAAATCGGTAATCTTGTCCCAGCCCTGAAGAGTTACCCCACCTGGAGCGTAAATTTGTGCAGCCCGGTCATAGCTTTCTGTTACCCAGCCGAAAGCAGATTCATCAAACAAGCTTCTGTAGCCTAGGAGATAATACTGAGCAGAATCTCTGTCTGACAAGTGCAGTCCATCAGCTTTAGGTCGATTCTCAAGACTATGAAAGTGAATAGGATTCTGTCCCATTTCAGATCTTGCTTTCGCCAGTGAAAGTGCAAAATCTTTTAGCAGCAGACCTATATCGCTCAGGATTGCTGCGTGATCTCTTACCAGCCATTCATCGTAAATCTGATTTTTGTAGACAGCACAGTCAGCAATCGTCCTCACACCAATTTTTTTCCCGGTCCCTTTACCGAAGTTTCCTTCACCAAGGTGTGTCATTTTGGAGAAGATTCGATGAGAAGAGTAGAAATGGCCCGGTTGGTCTTCAGACCAGATCACATCCTCACCGAGCAGTTGTCGGTCTGGAAACTGATTCAACGTCTCCAGGGTGGATTGAATGACTGCTTCAACATTCGAAGTAATGCCAGCCGGTGTCTCTACACGACAATCCGCAGTATAATATTTTCGAATGTCTTCGATGTGCCTCTCTTCCCAGATTCTCTCAGTGATCCGCAGAATAAAATCTGTCATATCGGCAAATTCCAGTTCTGGTGCTGACATCAGTGCCCTCCCTCAAAGTTCAAGCAGTTCAGTAGATCAATTCCCATCTGCCCAAACAGATGGATCATATCCACAAAGACCCAGTTTTCGACATACTTCCCGGATTTACTTCTCCAGAAATCTATGCCGTTGAAGCAGATATCCTTGCCACTTGCAGGATGTCCAAGGTATGGCCCAGTATGTTTGGCTTTGACCCCTGTCCAACCAGAACTAGCAACGTAGTTACCTTCAGCAAAAAGTGAGTTCAAGTCGCAAACCCTTCGATCTGGAAAAGCAATCAACCAGGGTTTTTGATGGTTCTCCTCAAATGCTTTCAGACCTAAACAACCGCCGATCCCTCCAGGGCCATACCATTTGACATCTTGATGAAAAAAGTCCGCTACCCCCATACTGTTGAGGTTATGTTGGTCATAAAGGTTCAGGCCCTCAAACAGGAAATCTCGAATAAATCGCAGATTCGCTTCGGTAACAGCTTGTTCCTGCTTGTCCAGTAGCACCCCGTCCTGAGTAATCGGTCCTGGATAAATCCCTGGAACCCCTTTGCAGGGTGGCAAAATGGGATGCTCGATCTGTTCAAAGAAATCAACTAGATCCAACATCATGTAGGTATCAACAATCCTTGCTTCTTCAAACCGACAGAATTCTGCCCAACGGATCTGGATAGGTTGTTGGTTGGCAGGAATTCTTAGGCGGCTAATTTGCCAATCTTGCTGAAAAAAACCTTTGAAAAGACCAGTTCCTCCAACCCAGTAACAATTATCTAGACTGCCATCGGCTTTGCCACTGGAACTGCCACCAATAAAGATATGAGTCTGCCGCTGAAGATACGAGAATGCCTTGTAGAGCGGAAGCCAAAATTCATCAATCTGTGATTTTGGGGAAGACAATTGGTTGAGCGGTGCAAAACCAAACCAATTGGCATCCTGATTCTGGTATCGCAGCAGATGCTTTTGAATGTCGGCAGGATTTTGCCAGGCTGCCTGATGCCAATAGTCCCAAACTAACTGTTTATGCTGCTGATTTAGCTCATTATTGAATTTAAATATGCTCATTCATTGTCTGATTCTGGATAGTTCTCAAAAAACTCAGGGGATTTAGAGCCAATGAATTTAAGGACTTTTTCAATATCATAACCAGCTTGTTGGAGGACCCCCAAAATATCGATCAATACAAGATTTTCAGCGAGTTTTCTTTCTCCGGTAGACTCATCTGTGGCAATCCTCCAAAAATCCATGTAGCGGATGCGAATTTTCTTACCAGTGGCCGGAATACCTAGCCATGAATTGGCAAAGGTAGTGTCTTGATGACCGGCTCCAGCTACCCAATCACCTTCGGCAACACGCACCAAATCATTAGCATGCTTATCCGGAAAGGCATTGATGAAATCTCGACGGTAGTCTTCTTCGAACTCTTGCAATCCATTTTTGGTACCCACTCCAGCGGGCCCCTCCCAAACCATGTCTTCGAACCAATACTTGTTCATCAGGCCAAGTGAATTCTGGTTCATGGCTACGTACATATTTTTGACTAGTTGCTTGTTGTCATTTTCTTCCACTGGATAATCCTGATACTGAAGATTTTTTTCAACCCTTGACGGCCCCTTGAGTCAGTCCAGAAACGAGTTGCTTTTGAAAGACCATTACCAAAACAAAAAGTGGTGCGGTTATCGATACTGCTGCAGCTACAGCCTCGACTTGGTCTGTGGATGTTGTTTCACGATTGAAGTACCCAGAAATCGCGGGAACCATCGTCTGGTTTTGTGCATCCAGTAACAGAGCCGCAACCAGGTAGTCGTTGTAAGCCAGTAAAAAGCTGAAAAGTCCCGCTGTCAGGACTCCAGGCCACATGACTGGAACAATCACTCGCACAAAGGCTTCCCCATGCGAACAGCCATCAATTCTGGCGGCCTCATCCAATTCTCGGGGGATGTTCTGAAAGAATGAACGGAGCATCCAAATCGTGAAAGGCTGGTTGATCGATGCGAGTACAACAATGATCGCCCATGGCTGGCCGTATAAGGTCAGTGTAGCCTCCCCAAAAATAGGTCTTAGCCATTCTGCTGAATTGATGAACCATGGCAGGTAGCCAGAAACCAGAACAGAGTGGGGTAGAGCCCGGAAAACCAAGGCAGTCATGAGAATCCAGAATGCCCAGTTAGAACCAGAGCGAGCCAATCCGTAGCCCGCCAATGTTCCCACTGTCAGTGAAATGCTTACGACTCCAGTAGTTACAAAAAGTGAATTAAAGAATTGTTGGTAGAATTCCTGTTCGATCCAAACTGATTGAAAATGTTCAGTGGTCATCCCCAACAAGGGAGTCGATAAGAAAAAATCTGCCCCGAGCTGCTCCCTCAAAGTAGCACTAAGCTCAGTAAGGGCGACAGCAGCAAAGAGCCATCCGATTGAGATACCAAGGTACAACCAATTCTTTGATCCCAGATTTTTTTCTGCCTGCCAGCGTTTTATTCCTAGAAATGCCACCACCACCCAAAGAATTACCAACAGCAAATCAAAAAAGTTGATGGAAGCACCAGCGGATAGTGTTCCTGGGCCAAAAATCACGACAAGCGGATTGGCTGAGAAAGCATCCAGAGGATACTTCAGGCTCATCAACGTAATCCAAAGCAGAGGAAAAACAGCGATCAGACACCAAATGCTCAGAAATCCATTGCTGAGTAGCTTGAGGGATTTTGAAAGTTGTAGGCTCTTCGGCAGAAATGAGGATTCAGACATTGATCATCCTGATCTGCGTTTCTGATGTTCTCGCCAGGTGCTGCGTAAAGGAAAGAGCAATAGAAATACGATCCCGATCATGGTCAGCATTGAAGAAGCAGAAGCTCGACTGATCATGCGGTTACCTGTTTCATCCAGGGTCAGGAAGTTATAAGTAAGCCATTGCAGAGAAATGACGTGAGCTTGGCTTCTGAAGCCAATTACCTCTTCAAAGACTCTGTAGGAATCCATTAAATGGATAATGCTGACAAAGAGTATTAGCGGACTCAGGTGTGGCAAAATCACCAATTTTAGCCTTTGCCAACGGGTCGCTCCATCGACAATTGCGCTTTCCAGAGTATCCCTGTTGACTGTCTGAAGCCCAGCGTAAAAAACAATGAAGGCGAAGGGAGCAACGTGCCAGACTCGATAACTCAACATTAAGACCTCAATTGTCCAACCTTGGGCAAACATCGCTATATCACGTTCTAGCCACCACTCCAGTAAGGCTGTAAGAATACCATCTCCAACAAATAGCCATCTGAATGACAGAGCCCCAATCACTGGCGTTATCACAAAAGGTAACAATGAGATAAAGATGATGGGACCGCGCAGTGACTGTATTACTTGGTTAACAGTCAGGGCAACGAGCAGTCCAATTCCTAGGACAAGTGGGAGAGTGATCAGGGTAAACGTGAGGGTGAAACGAAGCGCCTTGAAAAAGTTAATATTTGAAAGTTTAGCCCAGCTGCCCTCCTTAATATTCTCAAAGGCAACTTGAGGTTGTAGCAGATTTTTGTAGCTCTCAAAGCCCACAAAGACAGTTTCACTGATCTGCCGACCGTTTTCATCTAATTGAGGTTGAGTCCGGATTTCCATCGTGCATTTCTGCGTCAGGAAACCCGGTGTACACAATTCTGTTTCTACCTCCTCATACACAGCCCGAGTGATATGTACGCTTTGCCACGCAACGCTCATCAACGGTCCGGCAATGAACAGGAACATTAGAAAGAGCGATGGACCAACGAAGACCAGAAATGTGCGATTTTTCATCGAGACTAGCTCTACTTAAAGTAATCCCTTTTCTTTTGCTGCGGTTGTGTATTCCGCTTCGATGTCTATCAGCGTTTGCTCCGCTGTCTCTTTGCCTGTGAGGAAATCTGCAACGTTATTTCCCAGAGCAGTGTGCATCAAACCCATTTCAACTCCATTTGGGTAAGGTAAGGCACCGTTTTCAGCTGTTTCAGCAGCCCCCATTGCTACGGGGCCAGGTTTATAGCCATTGATCAACCAGACAGCAGCATCGTTGTTACTTGTGACCATTTCACGATCGATTCCCTCCATCAATAGCTGAAAGGCCTCATCCGCCTGTTGATCTGTCATATTTTTAGCAAGCACAACTCCATCCCACCAAAGCGTTGAGGCAGGCAATGCACCAGATACTGGAGATGGTGCAGCAGCCATCTTAACTTTCCCTACAACCTGGCTTTCCTTTGCATCATCCATTGCTGCAGCCCTCGTAGCCCATAAAACAGCCATTGCAATTTTACCTTGTTGGAACTGCTGCTGGACATAAGTGGAATCTGCAACAAGATACTCTGGATCCATGTAGTGGGTTAGATTACGCATCATTTCAAGTGTGCGGACACCCATGGCATTATTTAAATTGGGTTTGGATCCATCAAAAAAATCACCTCCCATGCCTATGTACATATTCACGAACTCTTCAGCTAAGTTCCATCCGGCTTTGTAGGTTCCACCCAAAGCATATTGAACTTGGCCAGAAGCAGCTACTTTGTCCGCTGCTGAGAGCAACTCGAAGTAGGTAGTTGGCACCTCTAATCCCAAAGATTTGAAGATATCCTCTCGGTACATCAGGTGTTGATTATTTACCATCATAGCGATCGCCATGACTTGTCCATTGATGCGAATCAGCTGATTGGGTTGGAGATCTTTACCATACTTGGCAACCAGATCATCCAATGGTCGAATGGTGCCAGCAGAGAGTAGAGGTTGAATTGTTCCATTGGAAACCCCGCCAAGTTGATAAAGTGAAGGATTTGCAGCAAATGCGTCAGGCTGTTTTTTGCGAAATTCTGCATCTAATTCTGCTTCGAAATTTCCACATTCGCCCATTGCATCAGAAACTGCCTTCCAAGCTGCAAAACTGTTGGCAAGAAGACTTACCTTGCTCGATGGCCTATAATCACATGCAGCGAAGCTCATCATAGGAGCAGCTACGAAGGCTGTGAGTGTGACGACGATCGTCAGGAATTTTTTCATCATGGTTCCTTTCTTGGGAAACAAATTGATGGATTCAGGATTGGTTCAGACGGAGTCCTGAATCCGTTTTAAAAAGATGGCAGGCAGCTGGTTTTAAAAAGACCGCCAGTTCCTGTCCCATCTTGGCTCGAAAATCTTTCGGCATCTTGACACACATCAAGCCGCCTCCAATTCGCAAAGTAATCAGGGTTGCATCGCCCAGCAATTCCATCGCGTAGACAAGACCCTTCAGTTGACCACCTTCCGAGACGATTTCGGCATCCTCTGCACGAAAACCAAGCGCTATTGGGCCTTCAGGTCCCGATAGCGGAAAACCTTTGTTCATTTCGCAAACAAATTGACCGTCCTGAATGCTCCCCTCGATCAGGTTCATTGGAGGGCTTCCAATGAAACCTGCAACAAAAACGTTCTGGGGCCGATCATAAATCTCCAAGGGAGAACCAACTTGTTGAATTTCTCCTTGGTTCATCACAACAACTCGGTCAGCCAGAGTCATAGCTTCTGTTTGGTCGTGAGTTACGTAAACCGTGGTGACCTTTAACTCATATTGAAGATTTTTAATCTGAGCCCTGGTCGAGATCCTCAGCTTCGCGTCCAGATTGGAGAGTGGTTCATCCATCAGAAAGACATTAGGTTCTCGAACAATTGCACGAGCCAGAGCAACTCGTTGTCGTTGACCACCGGATAGCTCTGCTGGACGTCGGTCCAGCAAGTCGTTGATTTCTACCATGCCAGCAGCCTTTCGAACACGCTGATCCTGCTCTGCCTTAAGAACCTTTCTGACCTTGAGAGGAAAGCAGATGTTGTCGTAGACATTCAGATTTGGATACAAACCGTAGTTCTGGAATACCATCGACACATCACGATCCTTGGGCTCCAAATCATTGACCTTTCTATTTCCAATAAAAATTTCTCCTGAAGTCGGATCTTCTAGCCCAGCGATCATGCGCATTGTCGTCGTTTTGCCACAACCTGAAGGTCCCAGCAGAACCAAGAATTCCTTGTCGGAGATCTCTAGTTGAAAATCCCTGACGGCGACAAAATCACCCCAGCTCTTCCAAATATTTCGTAGTTCAAGGTCAGCCATGAGACTTGCCTAAGTCCAAACGATAGAACTTCGCTGCCGATCGCCAAGCGATATCCTCTTGCTCATCTTTGGATAGGGAAGCTAACCAAGTCTGAAGTTGCTTTACACAGTGTCCATAACTCTGCATTAGTCGATCAACAGGGAAGTTGCTCCCCCACATCAAGCGCTTTGCTCCAAAATTCTTATATAATTTTTGAAAAATTCTTTCCGTATTTTCAGCATCCCAATAACTGTTGTACATCCCGAAGCCTGAAAGTTTGACATACACGTTCTCCAGTTGAGAAAGCTGTTCCACCCCCGCTCCCCAAATTTCAAGACCATGATCAGTTTGGTCATAGGGACAACCGGCATGATCAAGAACAACTTTTGTTTCCGGATGCTTTCCCAAAAATTTAGCAGCACCTTTCATTTGTTCAGGATAGAGTTGCAGATCGAAGCTCAGGTTAAACTCATGCAGGAGGGGAAACCCCTTTTGCCACGCGGACTTTTCAAGTAGATCCTCTGATGTGAAAGAAAGATCTGGGCGGTCAGCCAGTTTCCCAATGATTTGACGAACGCCACTGAATCGAGGAGATTGAGCATGCCGTTCCAGAACTTTGTGTAAATCTGCACTTCCCAAGTCAGCGAATCCAACAATAGCAGAAGGGATAGTGGATTTGAGATCTTCCAACCAAAAAGTTTCTGCTACCGGATCTGGCAGCGCTCCATCAGCCTGAACATGGACGGTTGAAATCAGCTCAACGATGTTGGCTTCTCCAACATCGTCTAGGTAATTTTTTGGAAGATAATTTCGTTGAATCTCCGTGGGATCTCCGAATGGCTTAGATTTGCCAATCTGACGCAACCACACATAAGGCAACGCCTGTGGTTCCCATAGATGGTGATGAGCGTCAATGAGTTTTATTGTTGAATGCTCAGACATTTCTGGTTTCAGAAGTTGAAATTACATAACCTGATGACAGCCCTGAAGGTAATTTTGCTGAGGAACGGACCACTAAATCTCCACGAACTAACTCTTGCTTAGGAGCTATGGTGTTTTGGTTGATACGATCAAGAAGATCATTAACCGCAGAATCAATCATTCTTTCAATGGGTTGCCTGATCGTAGTTAGATTGTAGCTGGGCCAAGCAGCCATTGGAATATCATCAAAACCAATCACGGATACTTCTTCGGGCACTTTTTTCTGCTCGGCATGGCGAAGTGCATCCAAAACACCGATTGCCATGATGTCATTAGCACAAAAAACTGCATCAGGTGATTTTGGTAGTTTCATTAATCTTCTAGCCGCGTCAAATGCTCCTTGATAGCTAAATTCTCCCATATCGATACAGGGTTCCAGGCCATGTTTTTTCAATTCTTCTCTGAATCCTCTCTCCCGCTCAAGACTTGTGGATGTGTCATTACTCCCAGCTACGAAAGCTACTTGATGATGTCCAGATTCCATTAAAAGCCTTGCGGCCATTCGGCCCCCCTCAATATTATCGCAGCAAAAAGAGCTTGCATGAGCATCTGGAACAGAACGGTTGAACAGTGTGATTGGAACTCCAAGCCTTGCGCATTCATGAGCCATTGCGGAGCTGAGGGTCGCAGCTGTGAGAAGAATTCCGTCTACACGATATTCCAGAAACTGGGGGAGGATATCGTCCAAGTTTTGATCACGTGTAACAACAAACAACATGACTCGCTGTCCCCTTTGTTGAAATCGACGACTAAGGGCATCCAACACTTCCGGGTAGAATGGATTGGTAGTCACATTGGCGATCACGATCCCTATAATCTTGGAACGCTTGGTACTCAGACTTCGTGCGATCGCATTCGGTTGATAGCCAAGCTTCCTGGCAGCATGAAAAACCTTTCTTCTGGTACTCTCGGCGATACTTGCACCAGGAGTGAATGCTCTTGAAACAGCAGACTGAGAGACCCCAGCTAATTTTGCCACTTGAGTGGATGTAGTGTTCACTTTTCGTTCAGCCACAGATCATTCCAAAAAGATGGTATCACTGCTTGTAACGACGTACTCGAATGTCTGCTTGTTCCTTATGGCCTGCAAAGTTTTCTAAGGCGCAAAGCCTCGAGCAGTATTCGCCAATCAGAGTACTCGCTTCAGGTGTCTTCACCCACTGATAGGTACAGGTCTTGAGGAATTTACCAACCCACAATCCTCCAGTGTAACGAGCTGCCTTGTTTGTCGGGAGCGTGTGGTTGGTTCCGATAACTTTATCTCCGTAGGCGACATTAGTTTCCTTGCCAAGGAATAGAGCTCCGTAGTTGGTCATTCTTTCCAGGAAAAAATTGGGATTCTTTGTCATCACTTGCACGTGTTCTGAAGCAATCTCATCGGCTTTGGTGACCATCTCATCGTAACTCTCACAGACAATTACTTGTCCAAAATCCCGCCAGGCTTGGCCTGCAATTAAGCCAGTTGGAAGAATCTTTAGCTGTCGTTTGACTTCTTCCATGGTATCTCTGGCTAGTTTCTCTGAATTGGTGAGAAGGATTGCTGGTGAGTTTAGACCATGCTCAGCTTGACCGAGCAGGTCTGCAGCACAAAGCTCTCCATCACAACTTTCATCTGCAATGATCAGTGTTTCTGTGGGGCCAGCGAAAAGATCAATGCCAACTCTACCATAGAGTTGCCTCTTCGCTTCTGCAACAAAAGCATTCCCAGGCCCTACAAGCATATCGACGGCTTTAATAGATTCTGTTCCCAAAGCCATGGATCCCACTGCCTGTATCCCCCCAAGACAATAAATTTCATCAGCTCCACCTAGGTGCATTGCGGCGATGATGGCTGGATGTGGTCTGCCCTCAAAAGGCGGTGCACATGCAATAATTCTTGGAACTCCAGCAACTCTTGCTGTGACTACGCTCATATGAGCTGAGGCCACCATTGGATATTTTCCACCCGGTACATAACAGCCGACACTGTTCACCGGGAGGTTTTTATGGCCAAGAATCACCCCCGGGAGCGTTTCTACTTCTACATCTTGTAAAGCTGAGCGCTGAATCTGGGCAAAATTACGTATCTGTGTCTGGGCAAAGCGAATATCATCCAAGGTAGATTCGGGTACCTCCCCTAAAGCAGCTTGAATTTCATCCGGACTGAGGCGGAATTTTGGACGAGTCCATCTATCAAACTTCTGAGCTAGTTCCTGAACAGCAGCGTCCCCACGAGACTCTATCTCTGCAAGGATCTGCTCCACAGTCTGGCGAACTTTTGATTGATCAGCCTTCGCATCTGCTGAACTTCTCCCTTCTTTCAGGTACTGAATCATCGTAATTCTCTACATTTGGATTTAAATTTCTTGCATAGCTATGCAATTTATATTGCACGAATAAAAGCTTAATCAAAACAAAAATCAAGTATAGAAAAAATCGCTTGACCTTCAACAAGGAGATTGGCGCTAGTGTGCATGTTTGCATAGGCATTCATTATTTTTTCGTTCTTATACATTTGTGGAGGTGAAAATGTGGAAAAACTTTTGTGCCCTTCTGTGTGGCTCCTTAATGGCTGCAAACGTGTTTGCGGCAGAAAATATTCTTCCTTATGGTCTTAAATCTGGAAAACCTTACGCTGGCACAACTTTAAATATTCTGTCGGTTGTCACTCCACAGTTCAAAGCCTACGAGTTGCGCGATGAAGAGTTCGAAAGCTTGACAGGTATTTCTGTTAATTGGACTAATATCCCATTCGTTTCCCTTCAGGAGAAGGTGGCAAGTGTCGGAGTAGCGGCTGATGGTAATTTTGATGTGGTGAACTATTTAGATTCCTGGGGGCCTGCAAATGCCTATTGGCTTCAACCAATCGATGGATGGTTAGAGCAAGACGGCATAAGCATGGATCGCTATCCTGATGCATTTAAAAAGAGTGCTATGTTTAAGGGAGAAACTCTAGGTTTCCCATTGCGTGCTCATCCACAGTTGATGTTCTATCGCAAGGATCTGTTCGATAAGCATGGATTGAGTGAGCCACAGACTTGGTCTGAGGTCGTTAGCGCGGGGAGAATGATCAAGGAGAAAGAGGGAATTGGAGGCCTAGCTTGTTACTACGGGGCTGATGGAAACAGACAAAATCTTTTCATTTGGTTGAACTATCTCTGGGCAGCAGGGGGAGATGTTTTTGATAGTCAAATGAAACCCGCCTGGACAACTCCAGCAGCTATACAAGCAACCAAAGACTACATCGAAATGCATACCTCTGACGATATCTGTGGTGAGGGAGCTGTTTCGAACGTGGAACAGGATGCAAGAATCCAATTCTCAGGGTAAATCCGCAATGATACCAGTCTGGTGGTGGGCTTACAGCGGATTCTACAATCCCAATCAGTCTACATTGACAAAGGATCAGGTTGCTTTCACAGGGATGCCATCCTACAAAGGAGAAACGGTAACTTACGCGATCAGCATGCCCTTCAGTATTTCAAAGCATTCAAAAAATCAGGAGGCCAGCTGGGAGTTCTTGAAGTGGCTCTCAAATCCCGAACTTGATCGCAGAAATGCCATTGAACGAGAGGTCGCGGGTGAGCCAATTGTGAACAATGTCGTTACACACAAGCAGAGTCTTGTAGATCCTGAGGTAAATGCTGCAAATGACAACATTCAGCAAGCTGCAGCTCTAAGTCTTGCGAATTCTGATATTATGCCTCAGATCCCTGAATGGCCTGAAATTGGAGACTTGCTTTCAAATGCGATTCAAAAAGCCTCCACGGGTGGTAATGTCGAAGAATTGATGGCAGAAGCCGGCCAGCGAGCAGAACGTATTTTACGAAGAGCTGGTTACTGATTCGGGCTTAAAATGCGAGACCGACACCTGAAATACCTATTCGTTTTACCGGCATTGGTGTTGGTGTTGGTTACGTCCTTTTGGCCTCTGCTCCAATCATTCTGGCTCAGCTTTCGAGAATGGAAACTCAGTCGAGCTCGTGAGTCTAGGCCACTCTGGGAACCAGAATTAGATGGTTGGGAAACTTGGCCCTACCTCTTGGAGAATTACCAGCGAGCACTAGAAGATGACCTACTCTGGAACTCAGTACAGGTCACAACTACTTTTATGTTCGCTTCAGTAATTGTGTCAGTCGGTTTGGCTTTGGGGCTAGCTCTTTTGCTTGCTCCAGAGGGTAAGTTCCGACTGACGGTGAGGACTCTGCTCATTCTTCCATTCGCCATGAGTCCTGCTCTGATTGGAATTTCATGGAGGTTCATGCTCCAACCGGATTTTGGATTGTTTCAGGCTCTCTTTGGTGCCTTAATGCCGGGTTTGGCAGATGTGGATTGGCTTGGAGACCCGACCCTTGCTCTGGTTGCAATCATTGGTAGTGACGTTTGGCATTGGACACCCTACTTGACGCTTGTATTCATAGGAGGGTTGGCTAACGTTCCCCGGGACGCACAAGAAGCAGCGATGATTGATGGGGCTTCCAGTTGGAGAGTATTTGTAGATGTTACATTGCCAGCTCTGGTACCCCGTTCTTGCAGTCGGGATTATTCTAAAGAGTATTTTCTCCCTGAAAATGTTCGATCAGGTCTACATGTTGACCAATGGAGGGCCGGGTAATGCAACCCAGACCCTTGCACATTACATCTATTTCCACGGGTTCAAATACTATGATATGGGCTATGCCTTTGCAGTATCCTATCTTTTGGTGATTCCTATGCTAGGGTTGACCTGGCTTTATATGAAACTTGTTTTCCTGAAACGCTGATGGGCAACTCAATTAGAAAACAAGTAGCTGATCTTTTTCAATTTGCGCTAATTCTTTGCGCAGCGGTTGTTATCCTCGTTCCAATTTATTGGATTGCCTCCGGAGCTTTCAAACAACAAGTGGATGTTTTCCAACTCAAGCTACTCTTCACTCCGACACTTGCCAACTTCGAAGAAATTTTCCGTTCGCCTTATAATCTTCACGAAAAATTTTTCAACTCTGTCCTAGTTGCTGGAACAACCGTTATTGTTGCTATTCCATTGGCAACAATGGCTGCTTACAGCTTCTCAAGATTTCGGCTGCGATTCGAGCGCACGATGTTCCTGATGATTTTATCTACTCAGTTTGTACCCGCTGTAGTTATTGTTCTACCTTACTTCCTGCTGTTTAGAGATTTGGGTTTGCTGGATACAAGGGTTGCTTTGGTCCTTGTCAATTTATCACTTATCCTCCCCTTTGCTATTTGGATGATCAAAGGATTCATCGATGGCATCCCTTTGGATACTGAAGAAGCAGCTCTAGTTGATGGATCAAGTCGGCTTCAGGTGATTTGGAATATTGTTTTGCCAATGGCTTTGCCTGGAATTTTAACAGCGGCAATTTTCTGTTTCATTTTGGCTTGGAATGAATTTCTTTTTGCTGTGATCATTACCAACAGCAAGGCGGTTACCATGCCAGTGGGCTTATCGCTCTTTCACGCTGAGGAGGGAGTCCTCTGGCATCTCATTTCAGCGGCTGGCATACTAATCATGCTGCCAATGTTTGGGTTGGCAATGATCATCCAGAAACATTTTGTCCAAGGTATGACCCTTGGCGCAGTAAGATAGGTAGGACAAACTGATGGCATCCGTGACCCTAAAAGGTATTACGAAGCGCTGGAACGAATTTATAGCAGTCAAAGATCTGAGCCTATTAATTGAGGATCAGGAATTTTTGGTACTATTGGGGCCCTCAGGATGTGGTAAAACAACCACGATGAGAATGATTGCTGGCCTTGAAGAACCAACTCATGGAGAGGTCTTTATTGGTGGCCGTAAAGTCAATGAAGACCTTCCCAAGGATCGTGATGTAGCAATGGTCTTTCAAAATTATGGTTTGTACCCACATTTGTCAGTTTATGAAAATATTCGCTATCCACTAAAAGTACGTAAAGTTCCCAAGTCTTCGCATTTAGAAAAAGTTCGGCAAGCAGCAGAGAAAGTTCAACTAGATCATTTACTTAAACGTAAGCCCAGAGAACTTTCCGGTGGTCAACGTCAAAGAGTTGCCTTGGCAAGAGCAATCGTGAGAACTCCAACCGTTTTTCTGATGGATGAGCCGCTATCGAATCTTGATGCTAAACTTCGTGTGACAATGCGTGCAGAACTGAAGCATTTGCAGCATGAACTGAAGATCACAACTGTTTATGTGACACACGATCAAATTGAAGCAATGACTCTTGCGGATCGTGTAGCAGTGATGGATCATGGAATAATTTCACAAATGGGACCACCTGAAGAAATTTACAACGATCCTGCAAATCTTTTCGTCGCAGGATTTATTGGATCTCCACCAATGAATTTAATGAAAGGAAAACTTTACGAAAACAACTTTCAACATCCAAATTTTTCAATCTCCATCAACCACAAAGCAAACCTGGAAGAAGCCACTCTTGGAATTCGTCCAGAAGATTTGATTTTATGTGCTGCTCAAAAAGGAGTTCTTAAGGGAACAGTCTACGCCCATGAATTGACAGGAGAATCGACTTTGACCACCATCAATGTTGGTCCTGATCGTCTTACTATTAGGGGTCCTAAAGAATTCAAAATAAACATCGATGAAGCTGTTGGGGTACAATTTGAAGCTAGCAAATGTTTCTTGTTTTCGAATCAAACGGGAGAAAGAATCTGATTTTATGACTCCAAACTTCTCTCCATCCTCCTTCCTTGCTAATCTTGTTTGAGTTAGTTTCATAAATTCGAACATTCAAGCATCTATTGATTAAATGAGACTGAAAATACTCCTTGTCTTGAGTCTTTCAATAATATGGACCGGTTGTGCTCAAGAAAATCGCTATGACTTCCTCCAAGGGAAGACCTTGGAGGAAGTCCGGGAATTTTATCCTCCCCCAGATAGCCAGACAGCAAAACTAGGAATTGCTTTTGGTGGTGGTGGGGTACGTGGCTTTGTCCATCTTGGGGTGATTCAGGCACTTGTGGAGGCGGGTATTGATGCTGAGATTGTGACAGGAACCTCAGCGGGTGCTATCGCTGCAGTTTTATATGCTGCTGAGCTTCCTCTGCGGCATATACAGGAAAAGATGTTCCAGCTCGAACGCTGGGATGTTGTGGATCCGGTGATTAGTTTAAAAGGCTTGATTCAGGGGAGAAAATTAGCTTCCTGGATTAATCACATTTTAGGAAACAAACTTTTGAATGAACTTCCGAAAAAGGTAGGAGTTGCTGTAACAGAACTGGTGAACAGTCAATTACTTCTAGTTGTTGACGGCAAAGCAGGGGAAGCCGTTCAGGCTTCATCAAGCATACCCGGAACTTTTGTTCCAGTAAAAGTTGATCAAGAAATCTGGGTGGATGGCGGGGTGCTCTCTGTAGTCCCTGTCCGATTTGCCAGGGCACTTGGAGCCAGCCATGTACTTGCTATCGATACCTTTTGTGGAGGAGATTATCCTGTAAGTGAAAATGCATTTTGGACCACTACACAGGCTTTTCGACTGCAAATGTGTAGCGGCAACAAAAGTGAGTTGGAAGAAGCCGACTGGTTACTTCGGCCAGATTTTGAGCCAAAAGACTTCCTAAGCTTTGAAGAAAGAGAGGTTGCCATTCAGGCTGGTTACGAGGCAATGATAGCTCTTCTACCAACCTTAAAAGTAGAATTAGCTGATTCTAACTAGAATCTTAATCTCTGTCCACGTCTCAAATTCGCAATGGAATAATAAGTCTCTCGCCAACGTATACCATTTTGTCGCCAGGTAATGAATGTGGAGCGTGCTAAAGCCCAAGCTATAACAAAAAGCAGTAAGGGGCTGATAAGCCTCTCTAACAACCCAACCCTTTGAACCTTGTTTCCAGGAATCCAAGCAAGCCAATATACTGAAAATGCTCCCACAGCTGTGAGGCTAAGCAACCAATTTCCAGCAAAAATAGAAAGCCACGGTGCAACTGCAATAAACAAGATCCCAATTATTCCAATCAACGCTCGCCAATATTGATATTGCGCACCAGCAAATAAATTTTTCTCGAGTCCTCTGATAAGATCCCCCATACTTGGATACCACTCGACTCCAAGGCAGTCGCGTCCCCAATAAACATCAAGTTTTCCTCCAGACTGCCATAACAGTTGCGCTATTGCGAGATCGTCCACAACTTCCATTTTGAGCCATGGAAGACCAGGGCTCTTTTCCAATAAAGAACGACGGACAAGGCCACAAGCTCCCACTCCCACGAAAGCATTTTGTTTTTTAACTTCCCAGATTCTCGTGGTGAGGAAAAAGCCGCTGAGAGAGACGGTATATAGTGCTCTCAAAAGATTTTGTCGTGCTTGTACTTCAGGTACTACACAAAGATAATCGACTGAGCTTGTTTCGGCTGTGTCAATGATTCGGTCCAAACATCCTTCTTGAAAATGCACGTCAGCATCCGTAAATAACAACCACTGACCGGTCGACTTCAAGAAACCTTGCTGCATAGCATGCACTTTTCCAAGCCATCCAGGAGGTAATTCTTCAACATGATGAATCAAGACTCTTGGATCTTTTTCTGCAAGTTTTTCCAAAATTTTGTCAGTTTTATCAGTCGAACGATCATTTACAAGGATGATCTCAAGATTTGGATAGTTTTGGGCTAAGACCGATTTTAAAGCAGTTTCAATAGTATGGGCCTCATTTCGAGCAGCTATGATTATACTAAGCCTAGGATAACTGCTATCTCCATCTGATGAAATTAAGGGCAGACTCTGAATATGTTTTAAAGACAGCCAAATACCACTGGCTACGAAATACCAGGGTAGGCATCCTAAAAACAATAACTTTTCAAAAGAACACAAAATATCAGACATTTGTTTAATGAATAAAAATTTGAAAGAAGCACAAAACTTTAATGAAGCAGATATTCAGCTTCGAGAAAAGATTCGTAAGAAGGGCTTGTCGCTGGGTTTTGATTGGGTCGGTTTTACAGGTACCACTGAAAATTTGACTCATCCTCATTATTCAGCGTGGCTTGAGCAGGGATTTGCTGGAGAAATGCAGTATCTTCACAAACATGCACCCCAAAAAATTTCCTCCCAAAAAGTCTTGGAAAACGCCCAGACAGTCATTTCTGTGGCTTGTAACTATCTTCATGATGACACCTCCACGAAAAAATATCAGGATTCTAGTCGGGGACGGTTTAGTCGTTATTCTCAGGGAAATGATTATCATTTGATTCTCAAAGATCGTCTGGAAGAATTTAGAAAGTGGCTATTGGACGAAAAGCTGGCATCAGGTTTTGAACAGACCAGAGTCTACGTCGATACAGGACCACTTTTGGAAAGAGAGCTAGCTTGGAGAGCAGGTTTGGGTTGGTTTGGAAAGCACAGTAACCTGATTCATGCAAAACTTGGCTCTTGGTTGTTGCTGGCAGAAGTCATTATTGACTCGAAAATTCCACCTGATCAACCATTTTCAGGAATAGATTGCGGATCATGTACTCGCTGTATTGAAGCCTGCCCGACGGATGCCATCGTTTCCGATCGAAAAGTAGATGCACGACGCTGTATTTCCTACCTTACGATTGAATTAAAAAATACAATCCCAAAGCAATTTAGATCGAAATTTCAGAACTGGATTTTCGGTTGTGATATCTGTCAGGAAGTTTGCCCTTGGAATCGTAAAGCACCCAAGACAACTGATGCCACATGGAAGGCTCGAAAAGGTCTAAAAGATCGAAAATTGTGGGATTGGGTTCGACTAGAGCAAGAGGAATTTTCGAATCAGTTCAGAAAAAGTGCGGTCAAACGTACGAAGCGAAGGGGTTTACTTAGAAACGTAGTGACCGCATTGAGTGCTTGTTCTCACCCTCAAGCCCTATCTGGTCTGCAAATAGGCCTAAAAGACGAGGAAGAACTAGTACGTCAGCATGCTGCATGGGGCCTTGGCTTTCGCAGGCAAAGAATCACGAAGAGCATTCTTAGGCGCCACCTCAGAGTTGAAACAGTTGAAAAAGTCATTATTGAAATTCAGGAAGCACTTGCTAGCAAGGAAAAGCTTTTTAGCAAGCGAGAAAGAGCATGTTTGCTCACCCGACAAGTTCCATTAGCTTTGGCAAGAAAACACCGCTTGGGCCTTTCAGGTAGTAACCACCAGAGATCATCGCATAATCGGAGAACCAAGTTACTTCAGGGTTGATATCAATGATCGTTCCTCCATTCTGAGCAACAGTTTTGAGGATCACAGCGGGGAGAGAAGTGGTACCGGTGGTTCCGATTGTTAGAACAAGATCAGCCTCCTGTGCAGCTTTTAAAGCACTTTCACTGCGATACAGTTCCTCATTGTAAATTTCATCAAACCAAAAAATGTGTGGCCGCATCAGATTCCCTGCTTCATCACAGAGTTTAGATTTTACCTCTTCATCTAGAGGCTCATTCGGGTCAAGTTCTTCAACAAAATCGGGCATTGGCAGCAAATTTGGCCTGCTTGCATCAAAGATGCGCATATAATGCAGATTGCCATGGATTTCATAAACTTTTTCAGAACTATTGCCTGCTTTGAGATGGAGGCCATACACGTTTTGGGTAATCAGTCGAAATCTGTCATCGAGAAGCTTCTCAAGTCTCACTAAAGCTTGATGCCCATCATTTGGCTGAGCTCTACGATGCTTATAAATTCGGGTCAAATACCAATCCCAAACTTCCCAAGGGTACTCTTGGAATTTCTCAACTGTTGCCATTTCCATTGGCGTGTAATTTATAGATCTAATTTTCCACTAACCATCTTCTCCACGAAAAGCGGGGATCCCACTTTCTGCTGAAATACCTGCCCCAGTTAAGGCAATGATCTGGCAATCTGGATCATCAACAGCAGTTTTCCATATTTCCGCTACAGTTTCTGAAATTTGGTACATATTAATTCTTGGATTTGTGATTTCTCGGAGCTTGATTAAATTTAAGTGAAGAAACACATTTTTTTCAGGAATGATCTTATAAATAAAAAATCTGAAATTATTGATTAAATCGAATTAAAAAATACGAAAATGAATCCAATTTGGAGTCCATCGCCAGAGTTTGTTTTACAAAGTCGAATAGAGCAATTGCGAAAAAGAATCTCCGCTGAAAATTCTATCAATCTAAACGATTACAGTGAACTGCATAAGTTCAGTATAGAAAATCAAGAAATCTTTTGGCGAACAATTTGGGAGGATATGGGACTTCAGGGAGTTCAAGGGGAAGTAGCTTTGGAAAATCCCCAGTTGATGCCTGGAGCAAAATTTTTCCCAAAAGGAAGGATCAATTTTGCAAAAAACTGTCTAAACCACGACCAAGCTGATGAGGCAATTGCCATAATCTCTCATAATGAAACAGGGCTTCGCAAAGAATTGAACTGGGGGGAATTGAGAGCAAGTGTTGCGAGCTTTCAGCAGGTACTTAGGGAAGCTGGTGTGAAGGCTTCAGACGTGGTTGGTGGTTATGTGGCTAATGGTCCTGAAGCTGTAATCGCAGCTTTGTCAACTCTTTCTTTGGGAGCGATCTGGACCTCTTGTTCTCCAGACTTTGGTGTACAGGGAATGCTTGATCGGTTTGGACAAACCAAACCGAAGGTGATCATTGCAGGCTGCTCGGTTCGCTACAATAAAAAGCCAATTGATCTCACTGAAAGGATAATCGAAATCTGTCAGGAACTACCATCCGTCGCACATCTCATTCATTTCCCTGGTACAGAGGCTGTAGCGGGGACTGAGTTTACGAAGCTACAATTAACTGCGCTTGAGTTTCCTAAACCAGCACCTTTGGGTACTGAATTATATTTTGAAGACACCCCATTTCTGCATCCAGCTTTTATTCTCTATAGTTCAGGTACCACTGGTAATCCAAAATGTATTCTGCATAGTCATGGGGGATCACTCATTCAATTGGTGAAGGAGCATCAATATCACGTAGATCTAAGAGCTAATGAAAGGCTTTTTTTCTACACAACATGCGGGTGGATGATGTGGAATTGGCTCATTGCTGGCCTAGCAACAAAAACTGCGATTGTGCTTTATGACGGGTCTCCTTTCTCGAGAGGAGCTAAGACGCTCTGGGAAATGTGTGAACAAGATGATTGGGCTATTTTCGGCACCAGCGCAAAATACATTTCAGCCTTAGAAAAACAAAAATGGCAGACGCCTGAGAATATGAAGTTATTGAAATTACGGGCAATTCTTTCAACTGGTTCTCCCCTAGCTCATGAGTCTTTTGATTATGTCTACAACAAGCTAAAACCTGATATTCTTCTAGGATCAATCTCAGGAGGGACTGATATTGTATCCTGTTTTATGCTTAGTTGTCCTGTGAGGGCAGTCTATCGGGGCCAACTACAGGGGGCTGGCCTTGGTTTGGCTGTTGATATTTTTGATGAAGAGGGAAAACCAGTTCAAGAACAAAAAGGTGAGTTGGTTTGTACGAAACCTTTTCCTGCTATGCCAGTTGGTTTCTGGGATGATTCAGATCAAAAAAGATATCTTTCAGCCTATTTTGAAAGATTTGAGGGAGCCTGGACGCATGGTGACTATGCTGAAAGAACAGCCCAAGACGGATTTGTCATTCATGGTCGATCAGATGCAGTCCTCAATCCTGGAGGAGTCCGAATCGGCACTGCAGAAATTTACAGACAAGTGGAAACCTTTGAAGAGATCATTGAGGCTTTAGCAATCGGGCAGGATAAGAATAACGATGTGAGAGTAGTTTTGTTTGTCGTTATGAAAGAGCAACAAGAGCTAACAGAGGAATTGAAAGATCAGTTACGTCGGCGAATCAAGCAGAATACCACCCTAAGACATGTTCCAGAGGTGATTGTTTCCGTCGCTGCCTTGCCAAGAACATTGAGCGGTAAGATCGTTGAATTGGCTGTTCGAGCAGTCGTTCACAATTTGCCTGTAAAAAACCAGGAGGCCTTGGCAAATCCAGAGGCCTTGGAGTATTTCAGAAATATTCCTGAGCTTCAGAAATGAGAATCTCATTCGAGGTGAGATTTCGGGAGTAAAGGATCACTACAGAAGTAATATCCGTCAGGTAATGCGGTGTTGTAGTGAGGCATGTTGATATCATCTTTTGTGCCTACTTTCCTGAAGTAAACCATGCGTTTTTCTACGACGAAATGTGAAGCCGCAACATGGTCGCAAATTTCGGTAACCCTTTCTTCCTGTGTAGTCGGATACTCATGATAATAGGGGTGAGAGATCTGTTTGTTCTTCGTTTTGCAGGCTGAGAGATGGAAAGCACCTATTGCAAATAAAGTAGCTCCCCAATATTTTCTGATGAGTCGAAAGATAGTTGTCTCAGAAATAGACATCCCCGCTCAGATAATATTGAGATTCCTTAGGAATGTTTTCGCCCATAAATGGCCTGAGAACACCAAAACGAACCTGAAACGGTACTGGCAGTGGCTCACGTTCCAATTGATTTAAATTCCCGTAACCAAGTTCAAAATTCCATTGATAGAGGCGCCGAGTGCTCCCATTTTCAGAACCAAGAGTATCTGGTGCTTGAATAAACCAAGAAAATTCCGCACCAAGCATATAATTTTCGACCTCTAGAATCCAACCATATCGTATGTCAAATGAGTTGCCGGGTTTGTAGCTGACTTTCTCACCAGCTAAATTTTCACGCTTACCCTTTAGTTGATTAAGCCCTTCAACCGAAGTGATTTGTAGTACACCCTCTGATTGAGGAGGATACCATTGGGATTGTAATTTAAGTCCTAAATCAAATTGACCATCACCAATGGCCACAGGCTTAAAACCTCTAGCCTTTCCAGTTACTCCAGTCGGGAAAACCAATTTGGGGGTAAGGGTCCATAGCCAGCGATAACTCGAGGAGAGGTTGTAACGCATCCAGAGTGCTACATCTCCGAGACCAGCTTGTGAATCACTTGCGACGTTTTTTTCCACAGATTGAAGCTCAGCAGTTTTATTGACACCAGAGAAAGTAAGTGAGGTGCTTTGTTTCTTCTGCTTCCACGGAATGGTAGCACCAAGGGCCGACGTTTCTGTCCATCCATAAATGAAACTAACCTTGAGCAAATGTTCAGATTGAGTGATCTCTCCTGAGAATTCATTAGAATATTTTCCTAGTACCATTTCCTTTAGAGATGCGTCTTTTCCACCAGAACCCCATATTTCTGAATATTCTGGCTGATACTGATATTGAATTTTTGCTTCGATGACTTGAGGGGGTAGTGGTTGTTCAACTTCAATTGCTAGCAGAGTATGATTAGTGGTAGCCCCAAAAATCAGGATGATAGAAACGTATCGTAATATTGGATTCATTTAAAGAGTGACAACAGTCAGGATCTAGTTATTGGATAAAGAGAGGAAACCTTCACGAACAAGGACATCAATGATGATCTCAATTGGGTAACCTACAACGTTATTGTGTGAACCTTCAATTCGCTCGACGAGAAGCGTACCCATTCCTTGGATTGAGTAAGCGCCTGCTTTGTCTAGAGGTTCCCCGGTGGAAACATACCACTCCAACCATTTTTTGGGCAAAGATCTCATCCAAACTCTTGTAGTTACATCTCCAATGTAAGTCCAATTGTTCTTTGAATCCATTAGGCAGAAACCAGAATGAACTAAATGATCTCTGCCACTGAGTTGTTCCAAAAGAAAGAGTGCATCTTCAGGATCATTCGGTTTGCCTAGTACCACTCCATCAAGAACAACATCGGTATCTCCTGACAAGATCAAACTTTCAGGGAAATTGCCCTGAGTCACTTCTGCTTTCTCCATTGCCATTCTTCGAACATATTCGATTGGATTTTCTCCAGATTTACGCACTTCTTTAATATCTGGTGGAAAACTGGTGAACTGAAGGCCGAAATTCTTTAAGAAACTTTTTCGACGTGGTGAAGAGGAGGCAAGTGTGATAGGCCTATGTTGTTGTATATTCATCCTATGGCTGGTCAAAGGCATTATTTAGTTGCCATGAAAATGGTACTGTTTGATCATTAAATGAACTGGCTACGCTTTGACCGTATCGATGTTCATGATAAAACTCCATAATCTTACGGGCTACAGGTGCAGCAGCTTTACCTCCACCTTGACCATGCTCAACCAAGACAAGTACAGAAATTTCTGGGGCTTCCGCAGGAGCAAAGCCTGCAAACCAAGCATGATTTTGGTATTTTCGAAGATTTTTTTCTTCTTCGGTGAGATTTTTACGAGTTTCATGGCTGATAATCTGTGCTGTACCTGTTTTACCTGCGACAGTGAAGCCATCTATTCGAGCGATATTAGCAGTCCCACCATTGGGATCATTTACCACAGCGACCATGCCCTGAAGCAGAGGGGGAACGATTCGCTGGTCTAAAATTGGTTGGCTAGGAGAGTCAGCCTGATCTCGCAATAGCTTGGGTGGGTGCCATACACCCCCCGATGCAATCAAATTGACAAAATTTGCTAATTGTATGGGAGTGACACTCACGAATCCCTGGCCGATAGCTACGGAGGGAGTTTCACCTGGATACCATCGATCATTAAGGGTCGCTTTTTTCCATTCCGAGTCAGGAATCAATCCTGTTTTTTCACTAGCGAACCCCAAATCTAATTTTTCACCAAACATCATCAGCTTGGCGAAATGAGCTAACTTATCCACACCCATTTCCATCGCCAATTGGTAAAAATAAATATTACAAGATCCTCTAATGGCTTCAATTAAGTCGACTGCGCCATGACCCCCTGACTTCCAACACTTAAAGGGAGTTTTCCTACCTTTAACGTAGAAATAGCCATTGCAGGTTTCCCGATGGGTAGGATCAATCAATTGTTGGTCCAATGCAGCGTAGGCAGTTACTAATTTAAAGATGGAGCCAGGTGGGTAGGACCCCTGAACAATTTTGTTTTCCAAGGGGCGATCTTCATCATTAAGTAATTCACTCCACAAATTTGGGTCAATACCGTTTACAAACCAGTTGGGATCGTATGAGGGAAAACTAGCCATTGCTAGAATTTCACCACTATCTGGTTGCATGACAAGAACAGCTCCGGTTTGATTATCCATTGCGGATTCAACTACTTTTTGTAACTCAAGATCAATGGTTAATTGTATTGTATTTCCAGGCACAGAGGCAATAGTAGGTGGAATAGTCCTTAACTCTCTGCCGATGTGGTCAACCTCAACTTGTCTTCCACCATCAAGCCCAGTCAAAAAATCATTTAGAGTCATTTCTAGTCCAGCCTTCCCATCAATACTCCTAGAGCGCTTTTGATTCTTAGGCAATTCCTCTGTTCGTTTATTTGTTGCTCCGACATACCCCAAGACATGAGCAGCAATTTTGCCATGAGGGTAGTACCGTGCTGCCTGTATTTCTACAGTTACTCCAGGAAAACTTTCAGAGTAAGTTTGCAAGAAGGCCGCTTGATCTGTGGAAAGGTCAGATTTTAATCGAATTGATTTGAAAGGGGATCTACTAGCATATTGGGATTTTTCCTTCAGTTCAGATAGTGACCACTGAAAGCTTTCTGAAAGCTTGCTTAGAGTTAGGAGGGGTTTCGGGGCATCTTCCCAAACCATTTGAAGATGGTAAGCAGGACGGTTCTCAGCTAGAATCTGACCATTCCGATCAAGAATTCGTCCCCGTAAACCTGGTTCGGGCCGAAGCCGGATTCGATTGCCTTCAGCGTAACTCTGGTATTCTTCATGTTCAATGACCTGCAAATACCAAAGACGACTCCCCAAAAAAGAAAATACAAAAGCGATAGCCAGTGCAATACAGATGACGCGATTTCGGAAAAGGTCTTGCTCTGATAAAATTTTTGTCTGATTCATCAGAAATGCTTCCTCAATGGAAAACGGGGTGTCCAAATCAATTTTGACCCAAGAAAAAGAGTCGCCAGCAGACCGTGTACCAGTATACTGATGGTCACTAAGTACAGAAGAATTTTCAAGGTGCCCTCCAGGAACAGCCAGGTTTGTAAAGCAACGTTGAAAACCTCTTGGATTGCAAATGTTGAAATGAGAATAAGAAGAAAATATCCATCGGAGATCCACTGTTTTTTTTGAATAATCCAATGCATAATGGCGAGGGAAAGCAAATAAGAACAACCGTCGAGGCCCAGCAATCCATGGCCAAGTGAATCCTTAAAAATTCCTCCTAACCATCCCCAAAAAACTGCACTTTGAAAATTTGCTTTAATCAGAAATGCCATTCCGAGCCAAACTAGCCTTACAGGAAATGGCCAGGGCTCGGTGATCATTCCTCCAAGAATGACCTCGACACCAAAGAGGATAATAAAAACTAGTCCTGGGAACATATCATTCTTGGGGCTGATCAGGCTCAAACAAACCCAACTCAAGTGGGAGAATCCCCACTGATTCTACCCTGTTGAATTCAACACCTGGTTCAAGGACTGCAGTTTGAAAAAGTTGGTTTTCTGATTGAACAATTTTCTTTATTTCTCCCACAAGCAAACCCTTGGGAAATAATTGACTTAAGCCACTGGTAATAATGCGATCCCCAATTTTCAATTCATCTCCTACTAATACCTGCCTTAGTTCAATACCACTGCCAGTACCAACCACAATCCCTCTACTCCTGTTTCGTTGCACTAAAACAGGAAACCGGCTGCGTTGATCCAGAATGATTTGAATGGTAGATTGTTTAGAAGAAATATTTTGCACCCTGCCCACCAAGCCCTCTGCGACGACAGCAGGTTGCCTTACTTTTATGCCATCTTGCGCGCCAAGATTTAGCCACCAAACTCTAGTCAGTGGATCTGTGCTTATTCCTAAAATATCTCCAAAGATAACTGGCTTTGGATAGCTATTTACCCAATTTAATTGAGTAGATTTGGAAACGCTACGTGCAACTATCTCATGGAGTGCGCTCGCATCATTGGTGAGATGCAATATCTGCTTTTTCAAAGCCTGGTTTTCTTTTTTGAGTTCTTCAAGCCTAGTAAAATATGCTTGAAGTCCTTGAAAACGTTTTGAAAACCAATTAATGCTTTTTTGAAAGGGGCTTGCAATGAGGTGGGCTGCCTCCCTAATTGATGAGGCTTCTGAAGTATCTGTACTTTGGTAGGATTGATATAAAAGGATTGCTGAAGAAAGGATGACTATCCCTAAGAGAAGTCCCCATAAATTTCTATGCAACCAGCGCATCTGAAATCCTAAGCGATTTCACGTAGGACGGAAACTGGTTGCAGCAAAAAATCCGCTTTATTGATTTTTTCAAGAGCTTTTCTCAAAAGCGCCTCTTGGCAAGCTTCCAATGTGATGGTGAATATGACAGGATGAGATCCATTTTTTTGGTGGTACTGCGGCAACTGCTCAAGGGCATAAATGTTTATTTCATGCTCCGCAAGAACTTTACCTATTTGAGCAACAATTCCTGGTTTGTCTTTTACAGTAATCCTAAGAGTGTGCCGGAATATGTACTCTTCAAATGGCTGCAGTCTGTATTGCTTTACTAAGCGGTGACTATAAAGTCTGAATCCTCTGGAAATTTTCTCTAGATCGGCAACCAATGCGGAAGCTGTAGGCAAACTCCCTGCTCCCTTACCAACCATTGAGATTTCCTCACTAAATCTCCCTTGAATTGATACAGTATTGGTTGAACCACCTATCTCAGCCACAGCATCACCTCTAGGAATCATCAACGGAAGGACGAAAGCCTGAAGATTTTGAGCTTCTCGTCTTAGATACCCGATTAGTTTAATGCGCCGATCCATCCTTGAAGCATATACAAAATCTTCAGGTTCCAGATGTTCAATACCTTCAAGGGTAATTTGTTCTGGTGCCAGCCAAATACCTGTTATAAGATACGTGAGGATCACTAATTTGTAGCGAGCATCGTATCCAGCGATATCATTAGTCGGATCAGCTTCAGCAAACCCTAAATCCTGAGCTTGCCTCAAAGCAATTTCAAAAGATAGTTGCTTCTGTTCCATTTCGGTTAATATATAATTAGAAGTTCCATTAAATATACCGCTGACTTTCTCAATATCATCAACATGAAAGTAATCTTGTAGTAATCTGACTACAGGGATTGCTCCTGTAACACTTGCCTCAAAAAGAAGTTGTCTCCCGTATTTTTCAGCTATTGCGAGTAACTCTTCCCCATGCACTGCCATTAGATCTTTGTTGGCTGTAACTACATCTTTTCCTGACTCAAGAACCTTTCTAATTAGCTCGCGAGCGAATGTTTGCCCTCCAACTGTTTCTACAATTACTTGAATCGTAGGATCTGTGAGCAAGTCTTCAATTGAATAATAAAGTAAACTTTGATCTCGCTGCACCCAATCTGCAAGGTTCGGATTTTCTTGGTTTCTCTCTAAAATTCCTGCCAACTGAACAGCATTGTTATTCTCTTTTCCATGTTGCCAAAGGATTTCTGCAACTCCCCTTCCGACAGTGCCTAAGCCAACTATCGCTACCCGACATAGATAAGAGTCATGTTGTGATTCAGATAAACTTGACATGATTACTTCTCCTGATCCGCTACTTTTTTCTTCAGAAAGTTAAACCAATTTGGACGAGCCAAAAGTGTCTTTTCGAGAACGTACCACTGCACTTTGTCGATGTTTAGTACCTCCAAGAGCACTTGTGGTGACTTGATGTTACCATCCGCTACGAGAGGCCGCTCTGTGTTTAGTCCAATCAATTCTAATAAAGATTCCTCAGAATCAAAGCATCGATTCATTACATGCACCGCAAATGGGTGAAAAATATCAACCCCACTTTTCTCAAGGAGTTCAAGTGTTTCATGGAGATCAGTGATTGAAAATCCATCCTCCATCTTATCAAAAATGGAAAAGTAATAACTGATGGGTATCGAAACACTTTTCCGATCACGGATTGCTTGGATGATTTGGCAAGTCAGCCGTAATCGGTTTTCGATTGTTTCTGATCCATAATCGTCGTCTCGATTATTGAACCGGACAGAAAAGCATTGATCTAGGAGCAGTTGGTCTCCCCCATTAATTTCAATAAAATCAAATCCAACTTCTTGAGCTCTTTCTGCAGCATGGACAAAATGAAGGATGATTTCTTCAATATCTCCCTCGTCAAAATCTCTGCTGAGGTCGAAGTCACGGCCAAAATTGTACAAAGATGGCCCCACAGGATTTTCCCCACAAACTTCTTCTGAGGTTCTTGCGCCTGCATGAGAAAGCTTGATCCCAATACATGCTCCCTCTTTTTTGATGGCTTTGACTAGTTTTTCTAAGCCCTCTAAGTGCTCTTCTTCGGAAATACCTAATTGACCAGTTGCCATCTTCCCTTGACGGGCAACAAAAGCGGATTCTGTAAGCATGGTGCCAACGCCTTGCTTTGCAAGGGCTGAGTAGTGACGAACCATTTCACCACCAACAATGCCGCGGTGGTTTGCAAGGTTCTCTTTTGTTGGTGGAGCAAGAATTTGATTGCGGAATTTGATTCCGAAAGATTCAAAGGGGGTAAACATAAGTCTTAATTTGGGAGGAAAAAGAGAAAATTATCAGGATTAGTTGCGAGAAGCTTTCTCTTCAATACCTGATTGGCCGAAGCGACTCAAAAATTCATTATCAATATCTAGTAAGGATATTTCTTTTTCGGCCATCAAGACAAGGCAATGAAACCAGAGGTCAGTCAATTCATGCACCAATGCAGCACGGTCATTCCCTTTAACTGCCAAAATTACTTCGGTAGCTTCTTCAGCAATTTTCTTCAGAATTCTATCTTCTCCCTTTTGAACGAGGGATGCTACATAGGAAGAATTAGTGTCACCTGATGCAATTCTTTGATGAATAGTTTCTAAAACCTGACTGAGCATTTTCAATTATGGGCTTTTCGAGGAACTGAATCGCCGGACCTGCAAAATCTCAATTTTTTTACGAAGAGTGTTTCTATTAATACCCAGAATACGGGCAGCCCTCTGCTGGTTCCACCGGGTTTCGTCTAACAACAATTGTAACAAGGGTCTTTCAATCTGATGCAGAACAGCGTCCATTAAATCCTCTCTTTGCTGTTGAACAAATTCAGGGATTATCATACTTAGCTTTTTAAAAGCCAATTCTTCCAATGTTTCTTCAAATTCTGGGAGTGGGGCTTGTTTAAGCAGATTATGCGGAAGAGCATCTTTGGTAATGACTTCACCAACGTTGGTAATCATTAAACTTTTAACTATATTTTCTAATTCTCTGATATTTCCTGGCCAAGTATATTTTTGAAGAATCTCCATCGTCTCCTCCGTAATGCTCTTGCGCCCTACTGCTAGTTCTTGGCGACCTTTTTTCAGAAAATGTTCTACAAGCAGAGGGATGTCATCACGATGTTCCCTAAGCGAGGGGACATCAATTGGAAAAACGCTTAATCGGTAGAAAAGATCTGCGCGGAATTCATGTTCCGCAATCATTTTTTGTAATTGCCGGTGTGTAGCCGCAATAACTCGCATTGATGCAGGAATCAATTCGCTACCTCCAACCCGCTCGAATTGTCTCTCCTGTAGAACTCTCAAAAGCTTTGCTTGAAGTTTTAAAGGCATATCGCCAATTTCATCCAGAAAAAGAGTTCCTCGACCTACAATTTCCAACTTTCCACGTTTACGTTCAACAGCCCCTGTGAAAGCCCCCTTTTCATGACCAAATAATTCAGATTCTAATAATTCCCCTGGGATTGCTGCGCAATTAATTGCAATGAATGCCGCTTCTGCACGATCAGAATGTGCATGAATGGAACGTGCAATCAATTCTTTGCCCGTACCACTCTCTCCCAATATCAGTACGGTAAGATGGGTTGCGGCTACTCTACCAATCGACTTGAAGATGTCGCGCATTTGACGACTCCTTCCGATTAGTAATTCTTGTTCTTCACGGTGGGTTAATTGGAGTTGGCTTTGGCGATCGTCTCTGTTGCCTCTAAGAAGATGTTGGCATCTTTCAAGAATTTCCTCTACTTCATTGATATCAAATGGTTTCGTAATGTACTCAAAAGCCCCTCTCTTCATAGCTTCTACCGTGTTGAACATCGTGTTCTTACCGGTCATCACCGTGATCAATAAGGAAGGGAATCGCTTCGAAATTTCTTCCGTGAAAGCCAAACCATTCTCCTGTTGCAGGTGAATATCAACAAATGCGATGTCGATAGATTGGCTTTCTAGAATTTCTAGTGCTTCCAGGAGGTTCGAAGCAATGTGGGGCGTTGCACTGGCTCGGGAGATGGTTTTTTCTAGAACCCAACGAATACTTCGCTCATCATCAACAACCAGTACGTTGCAATTCATACCTCGTCAACTGCTCGGAGATCTTACATAGCGCTGGAGTTCGTCTTTGAGAAGCCGCAAACTCAACAAGGCATCAGCACCAGCAACCGCGCGATCGGGACCAAATTCACCACGTACCTTGTCTTGCAACTGCATAATGTTTCTCGAAACAAGGGTGCGCGCAGCGTTGTAATAGTAGGCGTCTGGCCGAACATCGACAAACGGTGAGGTGTCTCCGATAAACCTTGTGGATTGAGATGTGTCTTGTGTCACTTGCACAAGAACATCCTCCAGCATCAAGGCATACTCAGCTCTTGTAATCTCTTTATTTGGGAAAAAAAGGTATTGAGGATTTGATTCAAGGCCTCGTACCTGAAGTTTAAGAATTGTTTCAATATCTTCTCGTAATGGATGCTCTGAAATATCAGAGGCCAGCGGCCGTTCTAGGCTACTTTTTTCAAGAGAAACAAAATCTTTTGTTGGAGTTTCAAATCTAAGCTCTTCCTTTTTTGGAGTTGCATTTCGGCTGTAAAGATCAGCTAATTTTAGTTCTTGCATTAGCAAGGCTGCCATATCAGCACGAGTGATTTGATCAATCATCGCAAGTCCGAGCCCATGCCTTGTACCCGGTTGGGCTCGGACAATTTTGTTTAGCTGATCCATTGCATGATTGGCTTCTCTCGTAAAACCTCGATTCAATTCAAGTACTTTCGTGAAAGCATTCTGGGCCTCCTCGAACCTCAAAGCTTTTTCATTAGATTGGCCCCAATGGTACCATGGTTCTGCCTTGCTTGCATGAAGATCAGGGTGATCTTCGAAAACTTCCAGAGCTTCATTGAAATGGTCCTCAACATCATCGATCCAGTCCTCCTCTTCTGCTTTGGCAGTGATTGTACGCATTGCTAACAATTGGACTGAGAGCTCCTCATTAGGGCCGATAGCTTTTCTGAGTGCTTTGTCTAGTAATTTTTCAGATTCCTCCAAGAGTTCTGCAGCATTTTCTGGCTCCAATCCCAATTGTTGTGATTGGAGAGTAAGGACAAGCGCTTTGCCTGCTAGACCAGGTGCATAGTCGGATTTCAACTCAAGTGCTAGGTCAAACTGCTTGGAGGCAGCATCAATACGCCGCTCATCAAGTAAGTCTTTACCCCGCATGACATGAAAACTAGGGTTGTCAAGCATTCCTTGACTAGGTCTTGGCGCCTGATCCTTATTACACCCATTCAGTGCAGCCAGAGATAGAATTGTAAAAAGGATGCTCAATTGCCAACGAATACGCATAGTCACCTCCGTGGTGGTTGGAAAAATGTCCGACCATTCACCAAAATATAAGCTCGATTCAATCAGCTCCTTCCAGGCTAACTGGTCGTGTATCTCCAAAGCATGATGGTAACAGAGATTTTTCACGCAGATGCCTCAAGAAATAGAGCATGTTTTTTCGCATGCTTGCCAAGTCTTCTTCCAAAGGATTTGCTTCCCTGACAAACCATTCATTGATGAATTCGTCAATCAAATCAGGCGTCCATTCCTGATACACGGGTGGTTGGAAATCATCCAGAAACACTTCAAGGTCTTCATCCAATCGTGAGAATTCCTCCTCTGTCCAGTCGAGACTCTCTCGGAAATCCGCCAAAACTTTTTCAGGGATTGGAGGAACTCTAACGACTTCCTCAGAGTTAGAATCAGTACTAACTCTACCCTCAAATTCTGAAATGGATGAGTTGGGTATTTGAGCTTCTGGCCCATAAATCAACTCACTGGGACTCTCAGATATTAATTCAATCAGATCACTGTTTCTGACTTCATAATCGTTGAGAGCATCGTGAATCGTTTCTCTAGTAAGTGTATCATCACCAAGTGCTTCGGCGCGGGTCTTAAGATACACTGCCACGATCATTGGGTTTGAAAGATGGGGAATTTCATTGCTGTGGTCCAATTGATGGATGGTCGCTTTTGCCAAAAGGTTGTCTGGTGATTGAGGTGTGGTTTCTCTCTCAAATTCTTCAAATCGAGCACGGAACCCTTCCAAAAACTCATCAGTTAGTAGCCTCATGAGAAGCAAAGGTTCAGGTGTTGTTGCTTCCAATTCTTCTTTCACTGCCTGAACATCAAATTTGAGATCTTCAAAACGTTCTGAGAAAGCTAGGTAGGGAAGTGTGCTCAGTAATTCTTCCAAGCGCTTTTGGGTTGCAGCTTGGGGATTGCTAAACATTCTTCGTGAGGCAAACTTACGCCGTTGCTGCGCTTTAATATATTTCTTTGTTTGCTGGCGTTTGACCATGCCAGCCTTGCGAACTTTTTTCTTGGCCATGCTGGAGTGCCCAATCTACTCGGGATATGTGAGGAGGTATCCAATACTAAGAGATTTAGATATCGTTAAGGTTGTTAATTTATTTCTTATAGCACAAATTAATTGTGAATCACACCATGTTCTTTTTTACCGCATATCCATGGGTTCTCTAATGATGGTCCGCACAGATTTTCTTCGTGAATAAATATCTCTCGTGAGTGGGTTGTCAGGAGGGCTTTCGTATTGTCTGTCTAGATAAATTCTGAGTTGTCCGTAATTTAGTGGATTGGGTTTAAAACGGCGCTTTGCGGGGACATAACGAGCAGCATCTCTTCGTACTTTGTCTTCAAAGTTATCTGGATACCGATCAGCAACATAATTAGGAATAACCTGCTGAGACTCAGTGAAGGAACGCAAACTCTGATAATCCAAGGGTCGAATTTGCCTTCGCCCTTCACCTGCTGCCCAAGCTAATCCAACTAGGTCGGTCATCAACAGTATAACAATGAAAAATGAAATGTTTGGATGCATTATTTACTCAGGGAGCTCAAAATATTCTGTTTGTCAGCATTTGGGCAAGTGATGCCCATTAATCAAATATTCTTACCGGGAGTCCACACATTCACAGGATGTACCTTATGAAAGTTATTAACAAACCTGATAATCTTGTTTGACTAGCTAAAATATGCGAAAAACAAATAATTTATTGATGAACATAGGGTGTTTCAGCATATGCATGGATTTGGTGTTCAAATAGATGGTGGGTATTGTAAAGTTTCTTTCCCAATCCACTATGCGATCAAAGTAGAGCTATGGTTATTCGGGGTGCCACTCAGTTTTTTTGGAAATCAACCTGATAACTCCACAGAAATCCTTCCACTGCTAAGAAAATTGGATCTAAGTAAATCCTCAAAGGTCCACGAAGTCTGGCAGGGACAATTTGAATATCCGATATCAAATTTGACAGCGTATTTGGTAAAAGTTTTACGAGCAGATTCAAATGGTAATTCTATTACTGAGTGGATACTGGATCCATTTGCGAGAAATTCTCTGGGTGGAGAGTTGTGGGGCAAAATTATTACATTTGAAGTTGATGAGAAAATTGGACTATTGAGGGCATTTTTTGAAAGTGAAAAGTCACTAAGTAAGAGTTCATTAGAAAAATTAAGGAGAGTGGCCCTTTTGACAGATATCGAAAGGGTAAAAATTGAATCAGCAAGATTTTCCAAGAAGTCGCTTGGTGAATTGGTTATCTATGAATGTCATGTTCGTGGAATGACTCAGCATCATTCATCCGAGGTGCCCGTGAGGCATCGAGGAAACTTTTCTGGAATGAAACAAAAAATTAAATATTTAAGTAACCTTGGGGTAAATGTAGTAGAACTGCTTCCTATTTTTGATTTCGATGAAAACGAGAATCAGTTAAAAAATCCTGAAAATCATCAAAATCTTAAAAACTATTGGGGTTACTCCCCAATTCTATGGTTTGCTCCCAAAAAAGCCTACGCTGAAAATCCATTAGATTGGCATCGGGAATTCAAGGAATTTGTTCAAGACTGTCATTTTCACAAAATTGAGGTTTGGTTGGATGTAGTTTATAATCATTCCGCTGAACAGGATGCCGAAGGGCCCAAGTATCATTTTAAAATGATGGACCAGGATACTTGGTATCTAAATACGCAAGAAGGTGAATTTCATAATGCTTCAGGATGTGGCAATACTTTGAGATGCTCACATCCGCTGGTTAAGCAGTTCATCCTAGAAAGTTTGCAGTACTGGCATGAGGTGATGGGGGTTGATGGTTTCAGGTTCGATTTAACCAGTATCTTAAATCGGCATCAGGACACTGGAGATTTCAAGGATTTTCCAAATCTTCTTTGGGAATTACGGCAGGAGCCGAGACTGAAAAATGTTCGTCTGATCGCTGAACCATGGGATGCGCATGGATACGATTTGGGAAGGGTTGCAAAGCAGGCAGGTTGGACAGAATGGAATGACCGTTACAGAGATACCATTCGAAAAGTACTCTCAGGAAATGTGGGTCAAGGCTTTGCTCTAAAAGATGCAATTGAAGGTAGTCCCTCAATCTTTGGTGAATCTTCACTTAACTATTGGCCTAGTCTAAATTTCATAACTTCCCATGATGGTTTTACGCTATGGGATTTATTTTGCTATTCCAAAAAGCATAATCAAGCAAACGGCGAAAACAATCATGATGGTCATGCAGCTAATTTTTCGAATAATTCAGGAGTAGAGGGACCAACTGATAATCAGCAAATTCTAAAATTGCGGGAGCAGAAGTGGAGAATGGCTTGGACAATTCTTGCCATTAGTCGTGGGCCAATGATGTTTGTCGCAGGCGATGAATGGGGTCGAACACAATATGGAAACAATAATGCTTATTGCCAAGACAATGAGCTAAGCTGGCTAAATTGGCAGGAGAGTGAGACGAATTCTAAACGAGTTGAATTTGTTCGAAGGCTTCTTTCATTGAGAGAAAAATTGTGCAGATCATGTTGGATTTCATCATCTTTAACCATCAGGTGGTTTAATTCTAAAGGAGAAGAAGCAGATTGGTCACCCCATGTAAGGAGTTTTGTTTGGAAAATTGAAAATTTTAAAGAAGGTATGAATTGGTGGTTCCTCTGCAATAGTTACGACGCACAGTTACTTTTTTCAATCAATGAAGAAAAATCTATCTCTTGGCAATGGGATTCCAATAATTACTTGGGAATGGCCCAGGACCAGCCTAATGAAAAATTCGTCGAACTTGGTTCTTTCAGTATCTTGATTGGAACTACTGGCGAATTTTGAACGCCGAATAATCACGTTGAATATTTAAAAAATGACCCAAATGTCAGACCCAGCACTAATAGCAATTACTGGAACATCCGGGCTGATCGGCAAGGCGCTTACAAAAAGGCTTCGATCAGAAAGCCAACCATCCTTAAAACTAGTTCGTTATCCAACTTCCGCAGAAGGAAAGCGGTTTTGGGATTATTCAGAAAAGGTCTTAGAGGGGGGCCTTGACGATTGTGATGCATTAGTTCATCTCGCAGGTGAGACGGTTGATGGTCACTGGTCCAGTTTAAAAAAACAGTTGATTTACGAAAGCCGTGTTCAAAGCACTAAGTTCCTAGTTGAAAAAATCCTCTCCTGTGAATCCCCCCCC
>AGAU01000058.1 GCA_000224765.2 SAR324 cluster bacterium JCVI-SC AAA005
TCACCGTTTCCCCATCCTCGGTAGTTTTCTCCTCTGTCAATTACAGCTCTGCCCAAACCATTACCCTTACCCCAGTTGAAGACGGTACTGTAGACGGCAATCAGAACATCAACATTTCAGCCAATGCGACCTCCACTGATATTTCCTACAATGGGCTCAGCCAAACAACGCCAGTCACTGTTGTTGACAGTGGAATCTCTGCAGGCATAACCATTACCACAACTGGTGGAAACTCAGTCACGGAGAGCAGCGGCACTACTGACACATTCACTGTTCAACTTAATTCAGCACCAACATCCAATGTCACCCTCACTCTCACCTCCGCTGACACGGGTGAGGTTACCGTTGCTCCATCTTCAGTAGTATTTGGATCTGGCAACTTCAGTTCCGCCCAAACCATTACCCTTACCCCAGTTGAAGACGCTGCTGTAGACGGCAATCAGAACGTCAACATTTCAGCCAATGCGACATCAACAGACATCCTCTACAATGGGCTGGGCCAAACAACGTCTGTTACTGTTATTGACAGTGGAACAGCTTTAAGTACTCCAAGCAATTTAACAGCAACTGCTGTTTATTCTGACAGGATCAATGTACTTTGGGATCGTGTGGCAGAAGCAGACAACTACACCATTGAATTTGGTACAAGCAGCGGTAGCTATTCTGGTAGTACCACAGTCACATCAAGCTCAACAAGACCCCCCTTCTACCATACTTCCCTAACTATATCAACTACTTACTACTATCGAGTCAGGTCTAACAATGCAGGAGGTAGTAGCGCATGGTCATCTGAAGTCTCTGCTACTACTTTAGCTCCCGGCTTCACTCTGAGCAGGACAACTGCAACCGTTACAGAAAGTGGTGCGAGTGGAAATGATATCTGGACAAGAATGCTTACAGGGCCATTATGGCAAGGGGCTGGGCGTACATACACAGCATCTGACTCACAAGGAAACGCATATATTGCTGGTACTACTAGTAGTGCTATTGGTAGCTCACTGCCTGATAACAAATCAACAGCGGCAAATTATACAAAAGCACAAGATTTCGTAATAGCTAAATATAATAGTGGAGGTGAACGTCTTTGGGTACAACAAGTAGGAAGCACATCTTCAGATGATGTCTATGGAATAGAGGTTGATTCAGAGGATAATATTATTGTAGTAGGAACAACTAGTGATGCAGATTTTGCAGGAACATCAGCTTGTAGTGACGGGGCTTATAATATTGCAATAGTTAAATTGAATTCCAGTGGTGTCCAACAATGGTCAACTACAACCTGTACTACCCATTCTACTTTGCCTTATGGGATGACAGTTGATTCAAATAATAACATCTATGTTGTCGGGGCAACTTATTATGATGTTGGCCCTAGCTCTGTAAGATTAAATTCTATGGAAATGCCGAATACAATAACTACAGATGCATTTCTTGCCAAATATAATAGTAGTGGAGTAATTCAAAAAACAGCAATCATAGCAAGCACAAAAGGTACAGGTAGCAGTGGAGACTACGGAGCGTCAGAAGAGGCTCAGGCTGTAGCTGTTGACAACTTAGGAAATATTTACGTCTCTGGTGAAACTGCGCTGAAAGCTGGCAGAGAAATAATAACACCAGTCAGTAGCGGTTCAGTTGCTCCACAAAATAGGAAATTTGCTTTTTTAGTTCGCTATGACAGCAATTTTTCAAACGCTTGGATCAGAACATTTGTGAGCACTACAGATGGGGGTACTGCTGCATCAGATTTAAAGATTAAATCCAATGGGAATGTTGTAATTTTTGGAGACACATCAGGATCACTCCCCGGATTCACAGATATTGATGGTTATTTCGATGATTATTGGTTTGCCGAATATGATTCAAATGGCAATCAGCAGTGGTTACATCAAGAGGTTCTAGCAGGGTACTCTGGGGGTCAAGCATACTCAGGCCGATGGCATGATGTTCTAGCAATTGATCAATCTGACAATCTCTATGTTCTTGGTAACACAGACATATACTTAACCCCTGCCTTTGATCAGGGTTTAGGAACAATCATAAAGTTTAATAGTAACGCTACCAGCAGAATCAATACAGTCGAACTCCCATATGGTTATGAGCTACAAAAGTTGCACATCATATCAGACACTGTTGCTTATGTTTCAGGATACAATATGGGATTCCCTGAAATAATGGATATCGCTGGTCAAGTGAACGGTTACGGCACTAAAGGTAACTTGATATCTCAAATTAATCCTAGTGCTGCTCCAGCTACCTCTAATCTTGGCAGGGATAGTATCACTCTGACTATGCAAAGAAGACCGACTTCCTATGTAAGAGTCTGTCCGTCACATTCTAGTCCTGATGAATTGCTAGTCGGCCCAAATGGGGCGAATTATGGTGTTGCTGACGCTATGAAATTAAACACTATTTGGCCTTTGACATATAATGACGAAGTTACTGCCTGCCTTCATTTCTGGCCCAATTACAACACTACTGAACCTTTACTAGCAATTGATTTTCAATTCTATTCCATCCAAGACAATATCACTGATGGCAATCAAGTTGTCCCAGTAAGTTTCACTGTCGAATCTGATGACAGTGATTACCACAATATGACAATCCCGAATGTCAATGTGACTGTAGTTGATGCGGCCTTGGCTGTTCCCAAGGCTCCGCTTCAACTAACAGCTACTGCAAGTGGAACAGATATTACCCTGAATTGGGCAAAACCAATCACAAGATTGGGGGAAGGAATAACTAATTACACGCTTCAGTGGAACAATGATAATGGATCAAGCTGGACAAACATCACAGGAATTACTGGCACAACTCACAGCCACACTGGGTTAAGTGGAAACACGAATTACTATTATAAAGTCTTTGCCAACAATGCTGCAGGGGCAGGCCCAACTTCAAATGTAGACAATGCCACAACTGGAGCAGCCGCAAGAACAGTCACACTGACTACTACGGGAACGACTTCGATCACTGAAGGAGACTCTGGAACTACTACCAGAACAATCACAGCAACGCTCAGTGCTTCATCAACAGAAGCGACCAACGTTGGACTGGCATTTTCTGGAACAGCCTCTGGTGGTGGTACTGATTACACTCTCAGCAGCACAAGCATCACGATCAGTGCTGGAGCTACGACAGGCACTGCCACAGTTTCAGTGGCAGGAGATCAAATTGATGAAGATAACGAAACAGCAAGAATCAGCATCACTACAGTGTCTGGTGGTGAAGGTGCTAGGGAGGATGGTACACAAATCGTCATATTTACTATCACAGATGATGATACGTCTGGCTTTACAGTTGCTGAATCAAGCGGAACTTCTGTCAGCGAGGCAGGATCAACAGACACTTTTACGGTTGTGCTGAATTCAAGGCCGACAGGCAATGTGGTCTTCAATGTCACTTCTGGTGATACCGGAGAAGCTACAGTCTCCCCTTCAACTTTGACTTTCACAACAGGCAACTGGAACAGTGCTCAGACCGTGACCGTTACAGGGATTAACGATGATATTGATGATGGGAATGTCAACAGTACAACCACGATAGCAATCAACACAGGCTCGACTGCAGACTCAGCCTATGACTCTGTTTCTTCACAAACAGTAACAGTCACCACGACTGATAATGACACGGCAGGATTCACAATTGCTCAAAGCAGTGGCTCAACTACCGTAGCAGAAACTGGCTCGACAGATAACTTTACAGTTGTGCTGACTTCTGAACCAACAGGCAATGTCGTTTTCGCTTTAACAGATAATGATACAGATAATACTGAGATTAGTTATTCTCCAACCGCTTTAACCTTCACTGCAGGGAACTGGAACAGTGCCCAAACTGTGACAGTGACAGGCGTTGATGACTCTGATGTAGACGGAACGATTACAAGCGCAATCACAGTAGCAGTCAATACTGGATCTACAGCGGATTCAACCTATGATTCTGTCTCTTCTCAGACTGTTACCGCCACAACAACAGATAATGATGTTGCTGCTGCGTTCAGATACAGTGCAATAGGTGGCTCTACTACCGTTTCTGAAACAGGTACTACGGACAATCTAAACCTTTATCTAGCTAGTGCCCCTAATGGAAATGTTGTTGTTGATGTGACTGTCTCTGACTCTACTGAAATCAGTATCAGTCCTACTCAATTGACTTTCACCAACGCCAATTACATGAACACCCAAATCATTACTGTGACGGGTGTTGATGATGCTCTTGATGATAATGACACTGTCTCTCAGGTCACCATTGCAATCAACGGCTCTACTACGGATACAACTGGTTATGCCTCGTTAAGTTCCAGTTCCCGAAACGTAACCACTACGGACGATGAAGTTCCTCCAAGCGGGACACCGAGCCTTACCAATGCGGTTGCTGCTACTCAGCAAGTCACATTGAGTTGGTCTACTTTTTCAGGGGCAACCTACTACAAGTTCTATTACAAACAAGACTCCACAGTAAATTATGCTATCGATGTATCGAACAGTTCAACTTACGATGGCACATTCACCGTCAATGGGGGCTCGACGACGAGTTACGTCCATGCAGGCTTATCTGCCGGTCGTTATCATTACACGATGGTGGCAGGTAACGTCGCTGGTGTTTCTTCTCAGAGCAATATGCGCGATGCTGGAGTAGTATCAAATTTTACAACATCCTCTTGTAATGTAGACAACGACACAGATTTACTGGTTCATTATGACTTCGCCGGAAATGCCAATGACAAGGTAAGAAAGTATGGTGATGGGCGTTATGATTTGAGTGTGGCAAGTGGGGGTACAATCACTTTTCCAAATAGCCGGTGTACTGGAAACACTGCTGCTTATTTCAATGCAGGCAATGGATATGCTTATAATAATAGTCTAAGTGATAGCAATGAAAGTAACCTCTTCAGCAGTGGCAACTTTACGGTCAGTATTTGGTATTACGCAGATCCTGACATGCCAGATTTCAGTAGCTTGATGTCCTCAAGATATGTCCCAGATAGTGGAAATGACGGTGGAAACTGGAGTTGGCAACTAGACAGTAGTGGAGGAAAACTCAGGTGGCGCAGTGCAATTGGTGATACGAATAACAAGCTTCATACCGTCGCCAGCAGTGCATACCCAACTAACTCTTGGAACCATGCTACTTTTGTAAAGCACGACAATGGTACCTCTCAAGTCTATATGAATGGAGGCCTCAGTCGAACTTCTTCAAGTGGCACCAGCCAGCATTCACCAATGGAAGCTCTCAAAATTGGTACGAACCGACGTGGGGAATTTCCGTGGAAAGGCTACATTGACGAGTTTAAAATTTACTCTCGAAGCCTGACAGGTAGTGAGGTATACAATCTTTACAGCAACGACACTCCAAGCTCATCTTCGGGTACATCTTGGACCAAGGCACTCGATTTTGATGGTTCAACCTCTTCTTCAACGGGAGATTACGCGCGGAAAGCTGATAATTCAAATGGTCAAAATCCCCTGCACCGTCTGCAAAGCAGTATCACACCAAGTGATTCTGTAACCAACGGTCAGACTGCTGCAAGTGGACAGCCTTGGGCTGTTGCTTCGGTTTTCAAACCTACAGATCTCAGCACATCACGAACTCTTTGGAGTCAATCGAAAGTTGAGGGTGACAGTCGACATAACGATAACATCAGAATTGAAATCAACAATAACGGTGGAATCTTTTTCAACTACGGTGATCAGTACAATGCCCTCCAGTGGACTTCTGCAAACAGTCTGATCTCTTCAGGCAATTGGTATGGGTTATATGTTGATTTCAATGGCGGTTCTACAGGAGTCAGTTCTGGCTATATCAATCGATATTACAGTCGCTTCCAGTTCAAGTTAGTCGATCTGTCAAACGGGTCAGTTACAGATGTCACATCAGGTGGAAGTTGGTCTAATGTTAACTCCAGCTACGGTAACAACCAAGATGTAGGAGGCCGTTTCCACGTTGGTTCCTACGTTACATATACTGCCAACCGTTTCAAAGGCCAAATTGCTTCAACTGTGGTCACTACCCTTAGAACCGGTAGAAGTTTACCAGACGACACGGAAGTCTCCATGATAGTACGAGATCCCGTCAATTGGATGACCACCTACAAAATTGGAAATCCCTGGCGTAAGCCAAATGAGAATGCTGATTACAGCAGCAATTTTGCAACAGGTTCAGCTAACGGTGAACAGGGTACTAAAATTTGGTTGATGGGTGATGGGACAAGTGATGCCCATTCGGACATTACTAGCCAAGTCAACAGTTCCAACAGTGTTCAGCATCTCCAGATGAAGAATATGTCATCTTCGAACATTGTATCTGTTAGTATTCCGGGACTTTGAGGGAGAGTCGCAGTCAAATTTTCTACATTAATCCAATAGGATTTCGTTTTTGAGAGATTGGTGAATCAGTAATTTTTTTCTCAAGGCATCCACATGCTAATCAGCGCTGATCTGATTCCCCTGAAGAAGCTGACGCAGGACCAACCGCCCGGGTGATCGACCTCTGCCAACAACTCCAACTGACTCCCTATGTGCATCTGGTCAATTGCCGACTCAATACGATAGGGACACTGAACAAGCAGATTGTCGAACTTGCTGAAATCTACCTGCCATTTCCACAGAACATCTGGAACACGCTGGCAGCAGCATCCGAATCTGTTCCATGTTCCTTCAACACGGCCCTCGTTGATGAACAAACTTCTCTTGCTTCGGGGATCTCTGAAGAAGAGGGTACTGTTCACTTTGAGACGGTTCTACAAATCGATCCGGTTTCCCTCGCTCCTCTACAATTGTCGAAGTTTTCCAAGCTCTAATTGTATCAGGCCTTAGCCAACTTTTCTAAATCCTCAGAAACTCTCCACCGCTGCCTCCATGCAATGGTGGCCAAAGGCTGGGTTGAATACCTCCAACCGAATGAACAGATAAAATTAGGTCGAAGGTGGCAATGGCAGGTCCCCAATGATTACCCCAAGGCTGCCGCAGATCTTCTCTTCAGAAAC
>AGAU01000057.1 GCA_000224765.2 SAR324 cluster bacterium JCVI-SC AAA005
CCCCCCCCCAACAACACCGTAGTAAGTCTAAGAATCCTCAGAACTATTCAGTTTCCTAACTAGGAATTAAATTTACACCTGTTTTTCTGGCGTATTCCTGATAGCACAATCAGAATAAAATCAGATAATTAAAATTAAATTTTCTTCAAAAAAATATTGCCAAAGGATATTAATAGTCAAACATATAGATTAAAATTCATCTGTATAATCGCAATGAATAGAAAATTATTTATTATTTGGTATTTGTTGAATAGATTCTAATAGAGTCCATGTTCTTTAAAATATGAAAATACAGCTTGAAAATTTGGTTGTTTTATTGAATTCAAAAATAGTTGACTTTAAAAAATTGTCTAATTTAAAAAATTAGTAGGAAAATGTTGAATTTTTTTCTAAAAAGACTTCTCTACATGGTAATTGTCCTAGGCTTGGTATCAATTACTTCATTCTACATTGTCAACTTACCACCCGGAAGCTGGATTGAAAGTTATGCTATCGAATTAGATAATAGTGGGGAGATGGTTGATGAAGAAGAATTAATATACCTAACTGAAAGATATGGATTAGACCAACCCATTTATATCCAATATCTAAGATGGATTATACCTATACTTACCGAGGGAGATTTCGGTCAGTCTTTCGAATGGCAAAAACCTGTATGGAGTCTTATTAAGGAAAGATTATTTTTAACAATGATAATTTCTACTCTTTCCTTGGTTTTCATATATTTAGTATCGATCCCAATAGCACTATACTCTGCAACAAATCAATATTCATTTTTTGACTATATATTTACATTTCTGGGTCTCATTGGCTTAGCGATTCCAAATTTCCTACTTGCTTTAATTCTTATGATTGGCCTAACTCACTTATTTGACTTCTCACCTGGTGGGTTGTTTTCACCTGAATACTTGCGAGCCGAATGGAGCTTATTAAAATTCTTGGATCTTTTGAAGCATTTACCAGTACCAATTATTGTGATCGGAACTGCTGGAACTGCAGGAATCATCAGAGTTCTTAGAAGTCTTCTACTAGATGAACTTGAAAAACAGTATGTAAGTACTGCACGAGCTAAAGGTGTGCATGAATGGAAATTAATATTGAAATATCCCTTCCGTATGGCGCTCAATCCTATCTTAAGTACCATTGGAACTCTCTTGCCTTCCATTGTCTCAGGTTCCGCCATAGTTTCAGTTGTACTCGGATTACCTACAACGGGGCCATTGCTGCTTAGAGCGTTGATTGCGCAGGATACTTATGCAGCATCAAGTATGTTAATGATGTTAGGAGTTTTAACAGTTATTGGTATATTTTTATCTGATATTCTATTGATGATACTTGATCCTAGAATAAGGTTCGAAAAATCAAATTAATTACCCAATATGTCAGTTGAAAATCCGAAAAAAGATGTTTATTCCCAAAAAGAACTTATTATCAATAAGTTTAAGAAACATAAGTTTGCAGTTTACTCTTTATACTTCTTGATAATCTTGTACATAATCACAACTTTTGCAGAATTCTTTTCACCATATCCCACCTTTCAAAGGAATCGGGAATTTCTTTATGCTCCACCTTCATCTATACATTTTTTTGATAAATCTGGTAAATTCTCAATATTTCCTTTCGTTTACGATCTCAAGGGTGAATTAGATATTAAAACGTTTCAGCGAACTTATGTTGAGAATGATGAAAAACGATACCATCTTGTCTTTCTTCCAAAGGTTGATTCATATGGAATTCTCTTCTTTAAGCTAAATAGAAAATTTA
>AGAU01000056.1 GCA_000224765.2 SAR324 cluster bacterium JCVI-SC AAA005
GATGATTGAGATCAATCGTTGGCTTTACTTAGGAGAAGATTATTCAGTTGATTCGGAGAGGCTGAAGGCTTTGATCGAGGTATTGAGGCGAGTTGCGGAGGGGCTAGAAAATAATTAATTTTGCAATGTGTAGTGTCAAACTGGGACAGAAAATCCCGCCAATTGGTTGGGTATATGGTTGGGTAAAATGAAATCTGGGTGAAGACCAGAAAAGAGAGAAGTTAGTTTAAATACTGATTTTACTGAGGAAAGGTGTGGTGGCGGGGGCAGGATTTGAACCTGCGACCTTCGGGTTATGAGCCCGATGAGCTACCTGGCTGCTCCACCCCGCGATGTGGTATCAGGAGTACAAAATTTTTACTTTCCCCCCTCCTGAAGAAGAAAGCTGGAGCGAGAGACGGGTCTCGAACCCGCGACTTTCAGCTTGGAAGGCTGACGCTCTACCAACTGAGCTACTCTCGCGGAATCAAAAAGTATTATTAGCTAATTGCATTACTTGTCAAGTGGGTTGTTCAAGAAATATTGGTTCTTGGCGTAAGGATACAGGCCTACAAAATTGTACCACCAAGTTTTGGGCAGAACCTAGGCCGCTTGGTCTTGTTGAAACTGGAGTTCTGCTAGTCGACTGTAGAGCTGAGAGGTCCGCAACAATTGCTGATGAGTGCCAAGGGCAGTTACACTTCCTTTATCCATTACGGCGATTTGATCCGCGTGAATCACAGTTGACAGTCGATGAGCAATTACAATGGTTGTTCTACCCTGCATCAAACGCAACAAAGCTTCCTGCACCATTCGTTCACTCTCTGCATCCAATGCGCTGGTGGCCTCATCGAGTAGCAGTAACTTGGGATCACGCAAAATCGCTCGAGCAATTGCGAGGCGTTGACGTTGTCCACCCGAGAGTCGCACACCTTGTTCCCCTAGAAAACTATCGAAGCCCTGGGGCAGCTTATTCAAGAAATCTCCAGCATTGGCATTACTTGTCGCAGCAAGCATCTGCTGTTTTGAGGCATCAGGTTTGCCGTAGCGAAGGTTTTCCCAAACGTTGGCGCTGAAGAGGGTTGGTTGTTGGGGGACAAAAGCGATATGTCGTCGAAGCTCTTGCAAGGCTAGAGAGCGGAGATCAATTCCCTCAAAGCGTATGGAACCCTGGAGAGGATCGTAGAAGCGCAATAGTAACTCCAACAGCGTTGACTTCCCAGCCCCAGAGGGACCAACAAGAGCCATCGTCATCCCTGGTTCAATGTGCAAATTGACTGCTTGCAATGCAAGAAAATCAGGACGGGAGGGATAACAAAAATGCAGATCATTTATCTCCACAGAGCCTCGCACCAAAGAGGGTAGCGACTGTGGGTAGATAGGGTCTATTATTTCACTCTCTGCCTCAAGTAGTTCCATCAAGCGCTCTGTTGCTCCGGCTGCTCGCTGGAGATCTCCAATGACCTCACTCAGAAAACCCAGAGAGCTTGCTACAATTAACGCATAGAAGACAAATGCAGCCAATTCCCCGGGTGTCACTCTGCCTGCCAAAACATCCTGACCACCCACCCACAACATGCCTCCGATGGATCCAAGGACTAACAACATCACGATAGCGATCAGCAAAGCTCGCTGTTGGATGCGTTGAATTCCAGCAACAAACGCAGACTCAGCGTGTTGTGAAAAGGACTTCTCGTCTACCTGCTGATGATTCATGCCCTGAACAATCTTTATGTGCTGTAAGGTCTCCCCCACGTAAGCTCCTATTGAAGCCACTTTATCTTGACTGGTCCTTGAGAGTCTTCTTACCCGACGACCAAAGATGACAACTGGTGAAACAAGAAGAGGAACCGCAATCAATACGATTGATGTTAGCTTGGGGTTGGTCCAGAAAAGCCAGGCGATGCCACCCAAAAAGAGCAACACGTTTCTCAGAGCTACTGATAGAGATGATCCGATAACCGTCTGCAGAACCGTAGTGTCGGCTGTGATCCGCGCCTGAATTTCGCCACTGAGATTGGTTTCAAAAAAGCCAGGGTGTAACTGTAACAAATGTTGAAAGACAGCCTTGCGCAAATCTGCGCTGACACGTTCTCCCAGCCAGGAAACCAAGTAAAATCTCAGAAAAGTTCCAAGTGCAAGTAGCGTTATGAGTACAAGAAACAATAACAACGTCTGGGTCAAAGCTTCCGGGGATCCAGCTACGAAACCCTTATCAATCAATAAGCGTACTCCTTGACCAAGTGAAAGTGAGACACCAGCGGTAGTGACTAAGGCTATCCCAGCGAGTAGGATTCGCCATTTATAGGGTTGCAAGAATCGGAAGGCAGGAAGAAAGTTGGAGAGTTGTTTGCTTTTTGCTCGGGAACTGGTGTCAAGCATTGATGTTTGAGAAGTGAGGTATTGAAATTAGAGAGGTTGTGATGTGAATCATAACTTAACACTATGTTCTCAAACTATAAAATATTGTAAAATAATTTGAGAGGTTTCTAGAAACCTACTGAGGAAGATTCTCAGGGATTTGGAAATTGTATCTGGAATCCTGATCGGGCGAGATGTAAGTCTGGTATTAAGCTCTGATTGGCTACTGTAGGATTACAGTCACAGTTGCGTCAATCCAAAATCATGAAAAGAAGTGTAGGGACTGTCTTCAATACTTTCACTTGGAGAGTCAGATTGTGTTTACTAAGATGCTGTGCTGGTAATTTACTGAATGCGACAACCAAATGAGCTTTTTTGGATAATCTCATTTTTCAAATTGTGGTTTTTCGATAGACCGATTGGGCTGAAGTACGACATCAATGGTTGTAAAACCTGCTTTCACGCTATAATACCGGTTATTGTAAGCAACCTCACAGCGACGCATTTCTAGAAACTCTTCAATGTAAGCGCACTCTTGGATGGCGGACTTGGGAATCAACTTAGGAGGTTTTTCCTCTGCAACCTCAGGAGTGGGGTTGCTATTAGAACACGCACCTAGCAGCACAAAGTACGTTAATGCAAAACTTATTTTCAACATGATTGAATATCTCACTTTTGTTCCGGAAATTGGTGTACTTTGTGTTGAATACGCACTTCTTCGAATACAGTAATGGTTCAACAATATTTAAATCAGCTGATCGGTCTCAGGATCAAAGGTTTCTAAATGAGTAAGGACAACAACCAAAGAAGACCACCCGATGACCCATTTGAAATGCTCTTTCAGGGTTTTTCTGAGTTGGTGGAAAACCTCTCGCAGTTAGGAGACGCTTCTCCAGAAGAGTGGGAGAAAAGTTTTCGTAATCAGGCTAATCGTACAAATTTTACTTACAATTCAAATAATCAAAATCCTTCTCCGCCTAGTTCAGATCCCCCTTCTAAGGAAAAGCCAAAATATGACCAAGCTATTGGTGGCTTAGGGGAGAGAATGGAACGCATTCGAGAGTTGGTTGAGCTGCCATTACAGAAACCAGAAGTCTTCGAACATTTGGGCATCAAGCCTCCCAATGGGGTGTTGCTTCATGGTCCACCAGGATGTGGCAAGACCCTAATCGCAAGAACTTTAGCCAATAGCGCTGGTGTTCGCTTTTTTAGCATCAGTGGACCAGAGATCATCAACAAATACTATGGTGAAAGTGAAGCCCGACTGCGCAAGCTTTTCGGTCAGGCTCAGCGGGAAGCACCAGCGATCCTCTTTATCGATGAAATTGATGCGCTCGCTCCAAAACGTGATCAGTCTTTTGGTGATCTGGAAAAAAGAGTCGTTGCTCAGTTGTTGACCCTGATGGATGGTCTGGAAGATCCGGGCCGAGTTATTATTATCGGTGCAACGAATCGGCCTAATGCTCTAGACCCTGCTCTCCGCAGACCCGGACGCTTTGATCGGGAGATTGAGATTCCAGTTCCGGACCAACTAGGACGCAGAGAAATTTTAGAAATTCACACGAAGCTAATGCCTCTGACTAAGGGAGTAGACCTTGACGATATGGCTCGTCGGACACATGGCTTTGTTGGCGCTGATCTCGCAGCCCTTTGTCGAGAGGCAGCTTTGCAGGCTCTACGGAGAGTACTCAAGAAAACACCTGTTGATCAAATGGATTCGGGTTCGATCAGGGTTGGATTGCCAGACTTCACAGGCGCTTTTCGGGAGGTTGAACCATCGGCTCTCCGGGAAACAGTAATCAGCGTGCCAAATGTCAAATGGGAAGAAGTTGGCGGGCTTTCAACAGTCAAATCACGTCTGGTAGAAGCAGTCGAGTGGCCTTTGCGATATGGGCATTTGTTTGCCCAGGCTGGTTTGAGGCCATCTCGGGGCATACTGTTGGTGGGACCCCCTGGTTGTGGAAAGACCCTGCTGGCCAAGGCCTTGGCAACTGAAAGTCAAGCCAACTTCGTGGCAATGAAAGGCGCAGATATACACTCGAAGTATGTCGGAGAGTCAGAACAACGTCTGCGGGATATTTTCCGAAGAGCAAGACAAGCTGCCCCTTGTATTCTATTTTTTGATGAGCTGGACGCATTTTTACCCGCCCGTGGAATGATGGGTTTGGATGCGGCTGTCTCTGAGCGTATCCTCGCTCAATTCCTGGTTGAAATGGACGGTATTGAGGAACTTAAGGGGGTGCTGGTGCTGGGAGCTACAAATCGTGCGGATCGACTTGACGAAGCGATATTGCGGCCAGGACGCTTTGACGAGATCGTTAAATTTACACCACCCGACGTAATGGAGCGCGAAGAGATCTTGAAGATCCACTTAAAGCAAAAACCACTGAGTGACGAGGTTGATGCGACTTACTTGGCTGGTCTAACGGAAGGCTGGAGTGGAGCAGAACTATCGGCAGCTTGCAATCGAGCAGCGTTGTTGGCAGTCCAAAGAGCGGTGCATGGAGAACTAAAACGAATGAGCCCAATTACTCGTGAAGATCTCTTGCAAGCTCTGAGTCAGATTCGTCCTGAGAACTGAAAAATTAAGCTGAGGAACTCATAGCTTGAGAATTACTTTGTGGCAATGATTTTAACCAGAGATGTTGAATCTGCCTTAGCACCTGACCATCTGCTGCAAGGCAACGCAGAAGGTGTAAGTTTGGCGCCAGTTGATCAACGACAACTTCACAATCTTTAGGCCATTCGGTTGGAACGAAATAGTTATCGGGCACAAATGCCAGAGCGCTCGCCCAGATAGGATAGTTGCCTAGCTGGAATGGATTTCTAAAACCTTGTTCAGTTGGACAGAGCCGAGAGCGATCCAGATAGTGCAACTCGCTGCCAGCGAATAACATTGTTTCACTCTGCATGAACTGAAAGCACCAAGCTTCCCCGTGAGCCAGACGACCTGCCATGTAGGCTTCCCAAAAGCCAAGCTGAGCCCCTGCTTCCACTTCCAATACAGTCTGCTGGTTGAATTGAGACGCAGCAAATGGAATGACAGGATCACTATAAATCGTAAGATTTGATTCAGCTTGCAAAGTGTAACGTAACTTTTGCTGGGCGATGTTATCATTCTGAGAGGGATGAATTCGTAACGCTCCCTGTGTCGTCAGATGAACTTGTGTGCCTGATTCCGCATGAATATTGATTTCCCACAGGTCTCCACCAAAAATGCCTGGAGCAGGACTCATCAAAATCAACTGTAACCCTGAACCGTTAGGAATCGATACGGGTCTGGTCACTTTAAAAACACTATCCGCCTGCACATCTATCAGTCGAGTTTGACCTCGTCGATACCTAAAAGTTAAATTGAGCTTGGAATGCATCAGACAGCAATGGAGTCGGGCTCACTCTCCAGCAATACTTCGGTTTGAATCCAGCGTATGACAGTATCTAGCCCTGTTTTGTCTTTGAGGTTCGTGAAGACGAAGGGACGATCACCTCGCATCTTTTTGGAATCGCGATCCATAACTTCTAGGGAAGCTCCGACAAGCGGCGCGACATCAATTTTATTGATAATCAATAAGTCCGAACGAGTTACACCTGGGCCCCCTTTACGAGGGACCTTGTCGCCTCCAGAAACATCAATCACATAGATGGACGCATCAACAAGCTCTGGACTGAAACTGGCTGCTAGGTTATCACCACCACTCTCCACGAAAATTAGTTCCAGGTCTGGGTGATCACTCAGGGCTTGATCAATCGCCTCAAAATTAAGTGAAGCATCCTCTCGAATTGCGGTGTGTGGGCATCCTCCTGTCTGTACACCATAGATCCGATCCTCGGATAATGCCTCATTGTGAATCAAAAATTCCATGTCTTCTCGAGTGAAAATATCATTGGTTACAACCGACATTCGGTAGTGGTTACGCATTGCCTTACAGAGGCGATCCAGTAACGCTGTTTTACCTGAACCAACAGGACCACCGACACCGATTTTGACAACTTTTTTCAAGGTTTTCTCCGAAGTACTAAGTGTTTATTCAAGAGCGAAATAGACGGGTGTAAAGACCGGAGTGTTTCATCTGCAGCAGGTCGACTCTTGGGGTGAATGAGCGTAATGGTGAATTGGAATCCTCAAGGATTTCATTCACCGTTTTGGGAATCAGTCGCAACTGCTCTTGAAGTAGAACTTGTCCAGCTTGCTGTCCTAATGCAAATAAACGCAAGGCAGCAGAAAGTGATTGATTCAAGCGACCAAAGGCGAAGCTTGCCAGCGCCACATCCTCAGAGATGTGCTGGGTTGCAAGCAAGGTTGCTTGGACTGTCAGCACGTTGAGTTTTGGCAATAGTTCATCTAGACGATCTGCAGGAAGATCCAGATAGAGATCTGCACAGGTCTTCAACAAGCGTTTTCCCAGGATGTGACTGCCATCTCTTAGTGTAGTTGCCGGCTTGAGTGCGGTCAGTTCCTGATTGAGAATTTGAACACGTCGCCAATCATCTCGATTTATTGCCTGCATCAGTTGACAGAGAGCCGGACCCTCTTGAAAGCGGAAGGTCTCTATTCGCCACATTTCCCACCAGGCGCCAAGGTCGTCAAGAGTTTGAAGAGCATCAAGTTGAATAGCTGACTCCAGACCTTCTGAGTACGCGAAGGCACCAATGGGCAAAGCGCTGTCACTCAGATGCAAAACGCTCAGCCACTGCTCCAGTCTGGCACTCTTAGTGTGTGTGTCCACTCTGTGGGATGGCTGGGGTGAAGGGGCGTTCACTGACTTCGTAGTTGATCCCCAGTTGCTGAAAGAGATGTTCTGCAGCAGGTTCATGGGGGCAGATCAGTTCGAAATCCGTGATCATAAGTGGCAAGTGACGGTTACCAATTTGGTAGGCGAGCCAAGCCCACTCCGGAGGACTTAGCGGACGCAAAACCAAGACCGGCTCTGGAGCTTCCTGAACCTTAACTTGGCAGCGTTCTGAAGATAGTAGAAGTTGGTCTCCTTGTCGGAGAATGCTTCCTGAGGGCAGTGCCAAGCCAAACTCGCGACCTCGGTCGGTCTTTCGTCTTCCATGACTGCGACAGCGATCCTCCCAGGAAAGAGTGAGAGTGTCGATTTCCCAATCTTGGATAATAGCCCCCAAACCAGCGGGCTGGACTTCTTCAACGATGATCATGTGATCTCCCAGTGGTGTTAAAATAGAAAATAACGCTGAGCCAGTGGTAACACTTTTGCGGGCTCGCAACGAAGATGCTGCCCATCGGCACGCACCTCGTAAGTCTCAGGATTGATTTCCATTTTTGGTAAGTAACTATTCAGTGGCAGGTCCTGCTTCCGTAAATTACGACAACCACTGACAGCAACACAGCGACGGTTGAGGCCCTGCAAGGCTCCGCTGTTCAGACCCGCTTTTGAAGCGAAATGAACGCTGGTCGTGTTGGTAGCTTGCCCGTAAGATCCAAACATTCCTCTATAGAAGTTCGGTTCTGGGGTAGGGATTGAGGCGTTCCCATCTCCCATCAGCGCACCAGCAATGAAACCACCCTTGATAATCAGCGAGGGCTTGATCCCAAAGAAGGCTGGGCTCCAAAGTACCAGATCGGCCATCTTGCCGACTTCTACAGAACCGATCTCGTGAGAAACACCATGAGTCAGCGCGGGGTTGATCGTGTATTTCGCAACGTAACGGCGGATGCGTAAGTTGTCGTTACTGCTTTTGTCGTTGGGAAGTGCTCCTCGCTGTTGCTTCATCTTGCTGGCGGTTTGCCATGTCCTGCAGATGACCTCCCCAATTCGACCCATTGCCTGAGAATCAGAAGAGAGGATGCTGAAGGCACCAAGATCATGGAGAATATCTTCGGCAGCAATGGTCTCTGCTCTTATTCTTGATTCAGCGAAGGCGACGTCTTCGGGAATCGAGGGAGAAAGATGGTGACAGACCATCAACATGTCGAGGTGCTCGGCCATCGTATTGACAGTATAAGGCATGGTTGGGTTTGTAGAGGATGGGAGAACGTTTGCTTCACCGCACAACTTCATGATGTCCGGAGCATGGCCTCCTCCAGCGCCCTCCGTGTGATAGGTGTGAATTGTTCGATTTTTGAACGCGGCGATAGTGTCCTCGACAAAACCACATTCATTGAGAGTGTCAGTATGAATTGCAACTTGCACATCATATTCTTCAGCGACACTCAGACATTTGTCAATTGCCGCTGGGGTGGTCCCCCAATCCTCATGTAACTTTAATCCCAAAGCCCCAGCATCCAGTTGCTCTCTCAGCCCAGCAGGAGTCGAGGAGTTCCCTTTACCAAGAAAACCAAAATTCAGTGGAAAGCTCTCAATGGCTTCATACATCTTACGGATGTTCCAGGCCCCCGGGGTACAAGTGGTAGCCTTGGTACCCGTGGCTGGTCCGGTTCCCCCTCCAATCATTGTAGTGATTCCCGAATAGAAGGCCTCCGGAATCTGGTTGGGTGAGATGAAGTGAACATGGGCATCAATTGCTCCAGCAGTTAGGATCATGCCTTCCCCAGCGATGATCTCTGTCGAAACTCCAATTTCCATTCCAGGTGTCACACCATCCATGATGCCTGGGTTACCGGACTTGCCGATACCCGTAATTCGTCCATCTCGGATGGCAACATCTGCTTTGATGATGCCAGTGTAATCTATAATGACTACGTTCGTGATCACAACGTCAGGAGTACCCTGCCCTCTGGTAGCTGTTGGAGATTGGCCCATTCCATCTCGCAGCACTTTGCCACCCCCGAAAATGGCCTCATCACCGTAAACGGTGTGGTCTTTCTCAATTTCTGCAAACAATTCGGTGTCACCTAGTCGAATTTTATCCCCAACGGTGGGCCCAAAGTGCTCAGCGTAGTGACGTCTTTCCATGCGCATGATGATTCTCCCTCAGCGTACGAAGTTGGTGGATCGTTGAAGGGCGGCTTGGCGGACTTCTGTCGTGTCCAAAATTCCCTCCACCAGACGATTAAGACCTAGGGCTTCTCGATTTCCTCCTAGTTCCACAAGTTCGACATCACGTGTATCTCCCGGCTCAAAGCGGACAGCAGTCCCTGCCGGTATGTTGAGTCGCATCCCGTAGGCTTCTTCCCGTGTGAAGCGTAAAGATGCGTTGCATTCGAAGAAATGGCAGTGCGAACCAACCTGGATTGGGCGGTCTCCCGTGTTCTCAACACGAACAGTACTTGTTCGGCGGTCTGCATTGATTTCGATTGGAGCCTTCGATAGTTGGTATTCTCCAGGGATCATGATCATCCTCCGCTTGGATGGTTGGATTTAGTTATTGGATCGGGTCGTGAACGGTAACAAGCTTAGTCCCATCCGGAAAAGTTCCTTCGACCTGAATTTCTGGAATCATCTCTGGAACACCCTCCATGACTTCCTCGGCTTTAAGGATTATACGGCCGAAGGCCATGACATCAGTCACAGAACGTCCGTCCCTAATTGCTTCCAGTAACTCGGAAGTGATCAAGGCCACAGCCTCGGGGTGATTGAGCTTGAGTCCACGAGCGCGACGCTTGCGGGCTAGTTCACCAGCAGTGAAGATGGTAAGTTTTTCTAATTCTCGTGGAGTTAGATTCATAGTATTTCAATAATTAAGTGTACACAGGAGGTCTTGAAGATTATTCTCAAAGTGCCCCCCGAACTAATTCGAATATTAAAAAAGTGAGACAGTGAGATTTTGAAAAATATCGGCTAGGGTTTTACAAGTTCAATGTTGCAAAAAATTCTCATAAATTAGTAAAGTCATTGAATCAGTGGAGTCATGATTGTGGTTGTATGCCCCAAATTAACTTGGCGGCTCAAGAAATTGAGGCAGGCAATCTAGATAGTTAGCCAACGTCGGGCATCTTCGGGTTGCACCTCCTCTCTTGATCCATCAAGAACAACCTCACCACGATCTAATATTACATAAATATCCGCCAATTCGCGAGCAAACTCAAAATATTGTTCGACTAACAATATAGATATTTCTCCTTGCTCCCTAAGGGTTTGAATGACTCGACTGATGTCTTGAATAATAGAGGGCTGAATGCCTTCCGTTGGTTCATCGAGCACAAGTAATTTTGGTCTAGTGGCCAGAGCCCTTGCAATTGCCAGCTGCTGTTGTTGACCTCCCGAAAGATCTCCTCCACGTCGGCCTAACATTTGCCGCAGTACTGGAAAAAGCGAGAAAATTTCTTCATCCAACCGTCTACCGTCTCTGGATAAGCAAGCATATCCTGATCTTAGGTTTTCCTCGACGGTGAGTTGCGGAAAGATTTCTCGTCCTTGAGGTACGTAGGCAATGCCATCCCTTGCTCTCTTGAAAGCTGGCCAGTTAGTAATATCTTTCCCTTGCCAGTGAATAGAGCCACCACTCAGTGGCTGCTGACCAATGATGGCTCGCAGCAAAGAAGTCTTTCCGACACCATTGCGACCAAGCAGACAGGTTACACACCCAATCGCTGCCTTGAGGTTAACTTTGCGAAGAGCCTGACTCGCACCATAAAAGAGATCTGCTTGCTGTACTTCTAGCATTGTCACCTTCCTAAGTAGACTTCAATCACAGCATCGTTGGTTTGTACTTCAGAGTGACTGCCTTCAGCCAGCACACTGCCCTCATGCAAGACGGTCACTTTACAATCCAGCGCCTTGACGAATTCCATGTCATGCTCCACTACCATAACAGACTTGGTATCAGAGATTTCTTGTAGCAATCTAGCAGTTTGTTCTGTTTCCTCGTCTGTCATTCCAGCAGCTGGTTCGTCTACCAGCAGCAGCTGCGAATCCTGAACAAGTAGCATCCCAATTTCTAGCCACTGCTTTTGGCCATGAGAGAGTGAACCTGCCAGATCATCCTGCTTGTCAATTAGTCTAATTTTGTTTAGCGTCTGTTCCACGACTCTTTGCTGTTCTACAGAGGGCTTGAAAAATAATGTAGCCCAAATCCCACGATTTGCTTTGAGAGCTAAGTATAGGTTGTTTTCTATAGTCTGTTGATCAAATACGGTTGGCTTTTGAAATTTTCTTCCGATTCCGAGTGAAGCGATTTGACTTTCGTCTAATGCAGTTAGGTCGATTGTCTGATTGTCATAAAAGACGTCCCCCGCGTCAGGACGTACCCTACCTGTAATGACATCCATCATAGTAGTTTTACCGGCTCCATTAGGGCCAATGATGGCACGCAGCTCTCCGGACTCCACAATCAAAGACAAATTGTCTAATGCTTTAAATCCCTCAAATGAAACGGTTACACCATCCATGTACAGTAAGCTTTGATTAAGTATTTTCTCACCGTGGGCTAGAACTTTTTTGGCCATGGAATGCGCTGAACTAGTATCAAATTATGGAGATTTACTGCGTGGCTAGCTACGTTTTCTCAAACGAATGCCAACAATTCCTTTGGGTAGCAAAACCGTTACAATTATAAACATGCCACCCAGGACAAACAGCCAAAGTTCGGGCAGCGCGCCTGTAAACCAAGTTTTTGCTAAATTAACGACAATGGCGCCCAAGGCTGCTCCGTACAGAGTCCCTCTTCCTCCTACTGCTACCCAAACTACAATTTCAATTGAGTTCAAAGGAGAGAATTCTCCAGGGTTAATGATACCTACTTGGGGAACATACAAGGCTCCTGCTAAACCAGCCAACATTGCCGCAACAACAAAGGCGAAAAGCTTGTAGTTTTCTGTCCTGTATCCTAGGAACCGGCTGCGACTTTCCGCGTCTCTCACCGAAATAAGAACTTTACCGTATTGGGTTTGCAGTAGCCATCGGCATAATATATAGCCCCCGGCTAAGGCCAATGATGATAATAAGAACAGGCCCCGACGTGTCGAGTCAGCCTGAAGATCGATATCTAGTACGTCTTTGAAATCTGTTAGCCCATTGTTGCCACCGAAACCAAATTCGTTTAGAAAGAAAGCAAGCATGAGCGCATAAGTCAAAGCTTGTGTGATGATCGACAGATATACCCCGGTTACCCTTGATCGGAACGCAAACCAGCCAAAAATCAAAGCTAGTAGACCTGGAACCAGCAAAACCATAAATGCTGTAAAGATGAAGGAGTCAAAACCCCACCAGTACCATGGCAATTTGTCCCAGTTCAGGAAAACCATAAAGTCTGGCAGTATTGGATTTCCATAGACACCCCTCTCACCAATTTCTCGCATTAGGTGCATTCCAAAAGCATAGCCGCCCAAGGCAAAGAAAGCTCCATGGCCCAAACTCAGTATCCCGCAAAATCCCCAAACTAAATCGAGTGAAAGCGCTAGCAAGGCAAAGCATAGATACTTGCCTAAAAGTGTAACAATGTAGGTGGGAAGGTGGAACGCGGACTGAGGTTGAAAGTAGGCATTCATCAGAGGTACCAAGACGGCTATAGTGATCAAACACCCCAAAAACCATCTGGATCCTAGGTCGTTGAATAAACTGGTTACGGAAAAGCTGTCTTGAATGTTTTTTTTGGCAATTCTCATTGTTGAATTTCCATCTCAATTAGCTTTCAATGGATCGTCCTCGTAGTGCGAACATTCCGCGTGGACGCTTTTGAAGAAAGAGAATGATTAACACAAGTACCAAAATTTTGGCGGCAACTGCCCCGGCGAAGGGTTCAAGAAGTTTGTTAGCCAGGCCAAGAATCATTGCCCCAAAGAAGGTTCCCCAAAGATTGCCGACACCACCGAAGACGACAACCATGAAAGAGTCAATTATGTACGATTGACCCAAATTTGGTCCTACGTTAGTCAGTTGACTCAGGGCTACACCGCCAATACCAGCTATTCCTGATCCTAGACCGAAGGTTAGCGCATCAATTTGATCGGACCTTATGCCCATTGCCCCTGCCATCCTACGATTCTGCGTTACGGCTCGCATTTCCAAACCAAAATGACTGTTCTTGAGTAAAACAAGCAAAGTAGCCAGCACAAGCGGTACAAAGATGATGATAGTTAGGCGATTGTAGGTTAGTGACAGAAGAGGGTTGATCTCCAGAGTTCCCTGCATCCAACTCGGGGTCAGCACATTCTGATTTAAGGGACCAAAGATGCTTCTTACAGTTTGCTGAAGAAAAAGACTAACTCCGAAGGTCGCTAGCAATGTCTCTAGGGGGCGACCATAAAGCAATCTTATGACAGTGCGCTCCAGTAAAATGCCCACACATCCAGCTACCAAGAATGCAGCTGGGATTGAAATTAGGAGTGAATATTCAACCAAATTTGGAAAAAGTTGTTGGACCACAAAAGTGGTGTAGGCTCCCAGCATAAGCATCTCACCGTGAGCCATATTAATCACACCCATCACGCCAAAGGTCACGGCTAACCCGATTGCTGCCAACAACAGAACTGAGCCTAGGCTCACTCCAAAAAACAACGTTTTGACTCCACCATAGATGTCTTCCCAAAAATCTATATTTTCTAATTCTTTTGCAATTCGTTCCCTTATATCGGCTTCGGACTCAATCCAAGTTCCATCACTGTTTTTTTCTAATGCTGTTATCAAGAGATTTTTGACTTCAGGTTCCAATGATCCACTAAGTAGTCTCAACGATTCTCTTCTAATTTCTGGATCAGGGTGCTTTATTTGTAAAGTTGCTAAACTAAAGCGAAGAGATTTGCGTACACCCTCCGACTTCTCGTCTAGGAGAGCCTGCTTTAAAAGTGGTGTGACTTCTTTGGGATCTCCTTCTCTTAAATTTTCTGCTGCCTCCTTACGGCTCTCTGGGTTCGAATCACTGAGTGCAATTCTAGCTAATGAATTTTTTAGAGTTGAACGGATACGATTGTTCACTCGAATTCTTTTCAATTCTCTTTTTTTAACTCCTGAAGCTAATTCTTCGCCTGTAAAGACATCATATGTTTTGAAATCATTGCGCTTACCTTCTGCACGTACCAAACTCTTGCTGCGCTTCATTTGATATAATTTGTTCTCAAGCATTGTTTCTAGCAATGCTTTTGCTCTTTGATCATCTGACCGTCCTAAAGCCTTCACTGCTGTTTCGACTTGAGCAAATTTTTTGTCTCCGAGCTGCTTTAGGGCGTTTTCCCAATCCAAAGACCAAGCTGTGGGCACAATTGTCAGAAAAACAAGCTTTAAAATTAAGAGATAGCGAATCATTTGGCTGGTGTAAGGCGTCGACGATCTGAGAATCTCATCGTCGACGTGGATGGAGGGATTAAATTTCAAAAGGTATGAGGTTCAACCATTAACTATTTAGTAATTCTGCCCAGAGCATTTGCCGGTACTGATGTTATAGTTCCCACAGGAGATTGGGGACGTCCAGTCAGCGACAATTGGCTTACTGTCTGGTAAAAAGTCTGACCATGCATCGCCGATGACTCCACCAGGGGTTTGCCACACTGTCTCAAACTGACCATCTGCCTGAATCTCTCCAATCAACACAGGTTTCGTCAGATGATGATTTGTATTCATCACTGCGGTTCCTCCTGTCAAATTTGGGTAAGTAAGCCCATACATCGCTTCACGGACCGCATCAACATCTGTAGTACCGGCTTTTTCGACAGCCTCAACCCACATGTTGAAACCTATGTAATGAGCTTCCATTGGATCATTAGTTACACGTTCCTCGTTGCCAATGAAAGCGTGCCATTTTTCAATAAAGTCATAGTTGACGTCTGCGTCAGCACTCATGAAATAGTTCCAAGCAGCTAGATGGCCGACAAGAGGTTCGGTGTCAATTCCGGATAGTTCCTCTTCCCCCACTGAGAAAGCAACTACAGGAATATCTTCTGCTGAGATTCCCTGATTTCCAAGTTCTTTGTAAAACGGCACATTTGCGTCCCCATTAATTGTGGAGACCACAGCAGTCTTTTTTCCTTCAGAACCAAATGTCTTGATTTCAGAGACAATGGTTTGCCAGTCAGAATGGCCAAAAGGGGTGTAATTAATCATGATATCTGATGCAGCGACTCCGCTGTCTTTCAGATACTGCTCAAGAATTTTGTTGGTTGTTCGAGGATAAACGTAATCTGTGCCTGCTAGTACCCATCGTTCTACTCCAAGTTCGCCCATTAGATAGTTGACCGCAGGGATCGCCTGCTGGTTAGGTGCGGCGCCCGTATAAAATACGTTTTTCGAGGATTCTTCACCTTCGTACTGTACAGGGTAGAAGAGCAATCCGTTTAGCTCTTCAAAAACGGGCAACACAGATTTTCTTGAAACCGAAGTCCAGCAACCAAAAATGACGTCAGTCTCCTCTGCACTTATGAGTTCACGTGCTTTTTCGGCAAATAGTGGCCAGTCGGAGGCCGGATCCACGACGACAGCCTCAAGTTGTTTACCAAGCAAGCCACCTTTTTTATTTTGCTCATCAACAAGCATCAGCACAACATCTTTGAGAGTAGTTTCACTAATCGCCAAAGTTCCTGATAGTGAGTGTAGAACACCAACTTTGATGGTATCCGCAGCTTGTGCTAGAGTGAATGCCAAACCCGCAAACCCTGTAAGTAGAACGTGTTTAACAACCGATGAAAATACTTTAAGTTTCATGGGTATCCTTGGGATGAAGGTTAAAGTTCAAAGTAATTGCCGTTTTATTAGGCATATCTAATTCTTCAACTAGGGTACCAAAAACTTAATTATGTCAAATTTAGTTCTTAATCATTGAAATTATTAATTTAGATTATAATAAATAAGCATCTATTGAAAATAGATGCGTAAATTCTGTGATCATTAATTAATTTTATGATTAAAAATTAAACAAAATTTTTAATGTATAAAAAATAATCGATTATGAATTGATATCTAAGCGTACTCAACAGCCCCTTTTACGTTGTTGAATCTCAATGTAAAATACTTTCGTTTAAGTCTAATGACTAAAATAGTTCAAAACTTATGGAAAAAAGTTTGTGTAACTGTCAATGCCATTTTCGTATAGTTCAAACTGTTGCGGGAACTTGACTTGAATAGTGGGGTGTGTGATCTTGCACAATTTCTGCATCAGGGGGGACTATGTCTGATTTAAAAAAGCCCTGAGTTCAGTTAATCACTGGAGTAGAACAATTTTCGTTACAGAAAATTTGAGGGTGCCCGAGCCTTCCTCGGAAATACAGTGTCTAGTGAGCTTCATTTATGGGAAATGAAAAGCGCCAGTTGGCACCCCTGAATTATGAATTGCCTGATCACTCTCAATTCCTGGTGTTGGACCCGGAAGAGGAAACACTAGATGCACAGTTGCTGGTCCAGGGCTTTGAGGCTTTCAACCAGGCGACACAAAAACTTCAAGACTATTATAGAGGTATCGAGCGGAAGGTTGATGAACTGAATTCTGAATTAGCTCGTAAGAACCGCGAGTTAGAGCAGAATCTCCTTGAAAAAGATCGCGTCAAAAGCCACTTGAATAACATTTTTGAAAGTTCTGCTCTAGGTATAGTGGTTACTGATCTTCAAGGCGAAATACTTTCTGTGAATCAGAAAGCCCTGCGGTTGCTTGATAAGATGGCGGAGGAGGTAAGGGGCCTCCGGTTAAATGAGATTTTGGGAGAACGAGTTCTTCCTTTGAGGTTTACCCCAGAGTTCATGCAAAGCCTACAGCAAGGCCAAGAGCAAGAAATGACATTGCGAGGTGGAGCGGGCCTCTCTCGGCAATTGCGGTTGCATCTCTCTTTGATGAAAAGCGATCAGAATGAATGGCTCGGCTTAATTGTTAATATTCAGGATATTACGGATTTGCGGAAACTGGAGGAGGAAGCAGAGAGAAAAAATCGCTTTACAGGAATGGGACAAATGGCAGCCAGTATCGCGCACGAGATTCGTAATCCTCTGGGAAGCATTGAGTTGTTTACCTCCTTACTTCGTAAAGAAGTACAAAGTGATTCTTCACAACAGTTGGTTCATCATATTTCTTCAGCAGTTCAGAGCATGAATCACATCATCTCGAACTTGTTGGAGTACACAAAACCAAGGCCGGTTGCTAGAGAAGTGATTGACCTACACAAATTTCTACGAGTAAATCTTAGTTTCTTTGAACAGTTGGTCGAATACAATGATGTCGAAATGCGGACGGATTTCCTGGCGACCAATACCAAGATTCGTGGTGAAGCCGAACTTCTAAAACAAGTTTTTCATAACATTCTCATTAACGCGATCCAAGCAATGGTTGAAGAGGGCGAAATTCGCCTTACAACCAGAAATGTACTGACTGATAACCGCAAGATGCTAGAACGGTTCACCCATGTTCCGCTCTCCCAACGCCGACATGGTATGTCTCTGTTGCAAGTGTCCGTTGAAGACACTGGCACAGGTATGTCGCAAGAAGTGCGCAAGCGCATTTTCGATCCATTTTTCAGCACTAAAGAGAGAGGCACTGGATTGGGCCTTGCAATTGTTCACAACATCATTGAATCGCATGGAGCGATCATCGACGTGGAAAGTGAAGTAGATCAGGGAACCTGCTTCACTTTGCTGTTCCCCGTGGCCCACGATGATGAAGAAATCCCAGTGGATGAACCCACGTCAACTCTTCCCAAAGAACGAGTCCATTATTGAAAGGAAGCAATATGGTTTCGCATCCCATCCTGATTGTAGACGACGAAGTCGAAATGCGGATTGCAATGTCGGAGACCCTAAAACACTGTGGGTATCCGGTTGAGCTTTCGCATAATGCAATCGATGCCTTAAAGAAATTCAAAAATAATGAGTACTCGCTGGTCATTACGGACATGACTATGCCAAAGCGTAGCGGCTTAGAGTTGCTTAAGGATATCAAAGGCCTGGAGCCCTATAAGCCTGTGATCATGGCAACGGCCTACGGTACGATTGAGACTGCTGTTGAAGCAATGAAGCATGGCGCCTTCGACTACATTGTGAAGCCCTTCAACTTTGAGAATTTCATTTTCATTGTTGAACGAGCGTTGGCTTATCAAGACAACAAGGGACCCATCATGTTGCGTCCTACAGAGGAGAAAGGATCTTCTACTCCTGCAGCAGGTGCCCGAAAGCAAACGAACAATGATCCGAAGGAAATTGTCACTCAAAATGCTGCGATGAGGTCTTTGCTGGAAGTTGCACGCAACGTATCGCGAAGCAAGGCTACGATTCTCATTCAGAGCGAGAGCGGAACGGGTAAGGAATTGTTGGCTCAATATATTCACAACAACTCTGAACGGGTGAGCAAACCTTTCATAGCTGTGAATTGTGCAGCAATGCCAGACACGCTGCTTGAAAGCGAACTCTTTGGACACAAGAAGGGTTCCTTCACTGGGGCAAACCAAGATCACCGTGGAAAATTTGAACAAGCCCACACAGGTACAATTTTACTTGATGAAATCAGTGAGATGGCACTTCCGTTACAGGCCAAACTCTTGCGTGTTCTTCAAGAGCAAGAAATTGATAAAGTCGGGGGCAAAGATCCAATTAAAGTGGATGTTCGGGTAGTGGCAACCACTAACCGCCATATGCTTGAGTGTGTCGAATCTGGCAAGTTTAGAGAGGACCTGTACTTCCGATTAAATGTTATTCCTCTTTCCTTACCGGCTCTGCGGGAACGGAAAGATGATATACCTCTTCTTGTAGACCATTTTCTAACTAAGCATGCGCAACTAAATGGTCGTGAGAGACCGCATATTGTTCATGATGCTCTGGATGTATTAACTAGTTACAACTGGCGTGGTAACGTTCGGGAGTTGGAAAATGTGGTGGAACGTGCAATGTTGCTCTGCAACGGGAACGAAATTTTACCAAACCATCTCTTGATGCATTCACAGATGGGTAGTCGAACCATTAATGAAGATCTGGCTTCTGCAACGGCTTCTACAACATCAAGAGTCTTTGTACCTGCCGTGGTAGCAGCAGAACCCGTCGCTGAGCCAAATTTAAACCAGGTGAATGGGCCCCTTGGAATCGAGGTAGGTATGTCCATGAAGGAAGCAGAGAAGAAACTCATCTTTGAAACACTGAAAGAAACCGGTGGAAATCGAACTCATGCCTCACGAATTTTGGGCATCAGTATCCGTACTTTACGAAACAAACTGAATGAATATCGTGAAGAGGGTGAAGTTTTCGAATTTGAAGCTGACTAAACCCGATCTAATTTAGAGTGCAGCTCAACAGAAGTTGCGCTCTTCTTCCAAAGCATCTTTCCGTTAATTTGTTAAAAATCTCTCATCAAGATACTGCTCTGGCACACCAGAGACTGATTCAGCAAAAGTTTTATTATACAACTGAATTCTTGATGAAGAAGAATCTGCATATTTTTGATCTGCCTAGAACAGACTACATTAACTGATACGATCAAGCAGGAACGGTCCTTTCTGGAGTCACCTCCACCTAAAATGTTTTGAGATTGTCAAAAAAGCTGAAGAGTATTTAAATTCTATTTTTCATGAAGTAGTCTTTCTGTCCTTGATGATTTGTAGTGCATCTTTTTCGGAAACAGATGGTGTAGATCTAATAGTTCGGCTACATGAACAATCCGCACAACTGATGTGAGAAAAATTCTTGTTTGCAAAAAGCTAGATTCTGAGAAAATCCTCAGGGCTGTGAATCATAGAGGTTTGAACTACTGCCAATTGGTACCATGGCAGAATAGTGATTTTACCAAAACTGTAATTAAGATCCTCAGTGAACACGTCGTCCAATTTGTAGATAATACCCTCCCTTACGCCTTTTTGTTGGACGAAGATACAATTCTGCATCATATTGAAAATCAGAACCCCACCATTTAGACTTTCGATGACAAAAGCCCTGATCTGCGTGGCAGCCCCTCTGTTGACTCTCTAGTTACCTTTAAATCAAGTACTTGAAAAAGTTGATGTGGCGCAAGTAAGAATGCTTGCCATCTTTATTCTGGCAGTTCTCTGCTTGGTACTTGAGCTTATCCCAATCTTTGCGACTTCTATTTTATTGATCGGACTAGAATTGTGGTTGGTCTTCAAAAAAGGGCATGTCTGGTTTAGGGATCTAAGCGAGATTGAGGACATGGGTAAGTGACTTCCCTTTAAAGATATACTCACAACATTCACTTCTCCTATCATAATGCTTTTTTTTGGGAGGCTTCTTTTTGGCGATATCTGCGACAAAGTAACATCTGTATGTGAATCTAGCTCGTGTATCCTGCAGGCCTTTTGGAGAATCTCCAAAATTTGTCATGCTCGGGATAATGATCATTACAGCAGTTTGTTTCGATGTTCATGAACAATAAGGGGACCACTGCTTTGATAATCCCGATCGTGAATCCTGTTCTTCGACTTTTCCCAAATGATCGCTTAGGCAGGACGGCGCCGGTTTTGTGTATATCATTAGCCGCAAACATCAGTGAAATAGAAACACCTATTGGGTCGACGCTTAATGCGGTTGCCATTGTGTATTTCGTAGGTGAGCAAGCTATAAGTTTTGGTGGATGGATGGCTTTCTGGGTTCCCTTTTGTATATGCTTACTTGCAATCGCTTTGATCTTGTTAGTGGACCTAAAGCCTTCTAGATAAGACCGTATTAAACTCGTAATTGAAAGTAAGTTTCGGCGCACTTCTCGCGCTTGGGTCGTTTACATTCATTTTGCCCTAACTATCTTGCTCTGGCTTACAGGTTCCATGCATGGTAACGATATCTTACGTAGTCGCGATGATTCAGGAATCAGTTTTTCTGGTCAGCGGAGTAATCGAAAACATGACCTCAAAAATTTGAGTTGGTAGGTCTAATGGTTGATTTCTGGAGGAATAGCTCTGGGGCTTGGTCTGGAATCAACAGGACTCATCCAAACCCTTGTCACTAATATTCCTTTTGCTGAATTGTCTCCCTTGATTATCGTTGTTATGGCAAAACTGATGGGGTTCTTGGTGTGGACTTTCATCTCCAGTACTGCAACGGCAAATGTATTACTAGCGACCATGGTAACTCTTGAGGCAACAGCGAGTATCCTAGGAGAGATTGGTAGTTCAAAGTAGTGTCCTGCTAATTGCTTTTTATTGTTCACTGGCCATGGCGTTGCCAGTAAGCACAACTCCAAATGCGTTGGCTTACGCAACAGGACTACTCGAAAATCTACAACTTCTGGAAATTAGTGCGTTGATCATTGGGATTGGTTTTGTGTCCTCCTATCTGTTGGCAATGTTGCTTTGGTAATTTGGATTCTTCTGACATTTTTCCTCGTTGTGCTTGTCAGTCTTCTGTAGATGCGGTATTCACAGTTTTCAAAAAAGATTTGTAATTAAAGTGATAGAGAAATCATATCATGGCCAAAAATATTACCCCACGAAATGACAACTACTCCCAGTGGTATTTAGATGTTATCAAAGCAGGTCAGCTAGCTGATTACGCTCCTGTCAAGGGATGCATGGTTATTCGGCCAAGTGGATTTGCGATCTGGGAAGCGATGCAAGCCCGGCTGGACAGAATGTTCAAAGAAACAGGGCATATAAATGCCTACTTCCCGCTTTTGATTCCACAAGAGTTCCTGAATCGAGAAGCTGAGCATGTTGAAGGATTCAGCCCAGAGTGTGCGGTAGTAACCATTGGTGGAGGTAAAGAGTTGGAAGAACCATTGGTCATTCGTCCAACTTCTGAGACAGTGATTGGTCACATGTATGCTCAGTGGATAAATAGCTATCGAGATCTGCCGGTTTTGATCAACCAGTGGGCTAACGTGATGCGTTGGGAAAAGCGAACCCGACTTTTTTTGAGAACTTCGGAGTTTCTTTGGCAAGAGGGACACACTGCCCATGAGACCTACGAAGAATCTCAGGAAGAGACACTTAAGATGCTGGAGGTGTATCGAAGTTTTCAGGAGGACGATCTGGCGATTCCTGTAATTCCTGGCCAGAAATCGGAGGCAGAGAAGTTTCCTGGTGCTCTATCTACCTACACTGTGGAAGCGATGATGCAGGATGGTAAAGCTCTTCAGAGTGCGACTTCCCACAATCTCGGTCAAAATTTTGCCAAAGCTTTCGAAATTCAGTTTTTGGATCGAAACAATCAACAATCACTGGCTTGGACTACTAGCTGGGGAAGTTCCACACGTATGATCGGGGGACTGATCATGACCCATTCTGATGATGACGGTCTTGTCCTACCACCTCGTATTGCGCCGGTGGCAGTTGTTCTAGTACCCATCTTTTCAAACGATCAGGAACGGAGTCAGACGTTTGAGTTTGCCGAGCAAATCAAGCAACGTTTAGCCATACATTTGGATCACCTGAGAATTCAAATTGATGATCGAGACAATCTTCGTCCAGGAGACAAGTTCTTCCATTGGATTCAGCAAGGAGTACCGGTAAGGGTAGAAATTGGTCCAAGAGACATCAAGCAGCAGTCTGCGATGGTTGCGCGAAGAGATGTGCGTGATAAAAAAAATGTGCCCTTGGACGAGATTGCAAATCACGTGATGAGCCTTTTGCAGCAAATTCAACAGAATCTTTATCAGCGAGCTCTTGATTTCCGCAAGGCAAATACCCGAACAGCCAAGAATTACGGGGAATTTAAGGAGATTCTTGAGCAAGAAGGTGGATTTATTAGGGCTCACTGGAATGGGTCGAGAGAAGTCGAAGATCAGATTAAAAATGAGACTAAGGCAACGATTCGATGTATCCCTCTGAACAATCAGCCTGAAGCTGGCAAATGTATTTTGACTGGGGGACACTCCAAGCAGGAAGTAATTTTTGCAATTGCCTACTGACAACCGAGGATAAGCAGTTACAATATTTGGGTGTCATAAAAATCATTCTATCTTCATTTAATTTAAGGTCGTAAATGATCAACTACTCCCATCCAAAATTGTTTCGATTCACCCCCATTTCGCTTCATAAAATTATTTTACTTTTACTCAACATTGTTGTTGCAGCTTCAATTTCAGTAAGTTCTGTGCAGGCTCAGTCAAAAGATGACCTGCAAGCTTTGATTCGGGCTTCAAAGACCCGAGCTGCTCTTGTACAGAACGTGCAGAAAGCTGTTGTACACCTCAAAGTTGAAAAAGAGATCACAAACACTGGCAGAAATACTCCAAATAATCCTCTCGATCTCTATAATGATGAATTTTTTGAGCGATTCTTTCCAGGAATGCGCCCCCCAAGAGGTCGAGGAAATGACCGATTCCGTCAGGAGGGCATGGGATCTGGTTCAATTGTCCGCTCAGATGGCTACATTCTTACCAATCACCATGTTGTTGGAGAAGCGGATAAAATTATTGTTCAGTTGTTCGATGGCAGTGAACTTGAGGCCAAGTTGATTGGTACTGATCCCGAGTCTGATATCTCAGTGATCAAAGTTGATGGGCAGGGCATGCACGTACTTGCTATGGGAGACTCAACTGAAATTTTGGTGGGAGAATCAGTCATAGCCGTAGGAAATCCATTTGGCCTCACACAGACGGTGACCTTTGGAATTGTCAGTGCAAAGGGTCGTACCGGAATCGGAATTACTGAATATGAAGATTTCATTCAAACGGATGCTGCGATCAACCCTGGAAATAGTGGTGGTCCTCTGATCAACTTGGAGGGCAAGATTGTTGGTGTGAATACGGCGATCTTCACCAGAAGCGGAGGCTATCAAGGAATTGGCTTTGCGGTTCCGATCAATATGGCTCGCCGAATTATGAATGACCTGATTGATGAGGGTCGAGTTTCCAGGGGTTGGTTGGGTGTTGGGATTCAAGATGTCACTCTTGAACTAGCCAAGGCCTTCCGACTGAAGGATAGCAAAGGGACATTGATCACAGGTGTTATGTCCGGGACACCCGCGGAAAAGGCAGGTCTACAAAAGGGAGACGTGGTACTGAAGCTCAACGGTGAGATTGTTGAGAATAGCAACGCCCTTAGAAATGAGATCGCAGACGCCCGAGCAGATGCAACTGTTGAGTTGGAATTGGTTCGCAATGGTACCCCGATGCGAATGATGGTGACTTTGGATGAGCGGCCAAAGCAGCCATCAAGAATGACAATTCCTCAGGAACCCCCTCCACCAACTCCACAACTGGGCTTCTCTGTTCAAGAATTGACACCTGAGATGGCAGAACGACTGGGCTATACACAGGTACAAGGCGGTGTTGTCATTACTGAAGTAGAACCAGATTCTTCCGCCTCTGAAGCAGGACTTAGGGCTGGAATGTTGGTTATTGAAATGGACCGCCAGAATATAGTCAATCTAGCTGATTTTCGACGTGTGGGCAGTGAACTTTCCCTGCAAGATGGCATCTTGCTGTTGGTTAGAACTCAACAAGGTTCTCAATATATCTTTGTGCAGGGGGACTGACCACGTTCTTCAACTTTCAGCCTGTCTTGATCTGTGAGGGGTCAGACAGGTCTTTCTGTGAGCAAGAACTTTGATGGATCATCACAGCAATTATCTGCTTGTCTCAAATGTAAGTGACGCCTCCTTTGCGATTGGTGTCGCACACGCCCGCTCCCAAAAAATTGATATCTCTGATATTGTTGGTCTAAAAACCTTCGTTAACAGTGAGTTTTGTCCTCGTTTCCTGCTAGATGATCCCACTGAGGAGAATCTGGGTTTTGGGCTACAGGGCAAATCTGTATATATTCTCTCCACCAGTTCCGCACACTACACTCGTAATGAATTGGCGATGCGCAACTGTCTACTCGCTTCAGCTGCCAAAGAAAATGGGGCTGAGTTTGTTGCCTTAGTCGAACCAGATCTTTTCTATTCCGCTCAAGATCGTGGGCCAAGAACTCGTAATCATCCACAAGCGTTAGATTTTCCGTCTAAGATGAAATTTGTTGGGCAACCTTGTTCCGCAGAACTTTATGCACGGATGCTGAAGGCTGCTGGAGTGGACTTAGTGATGACTGTTCACAACCACAAGCCAGAGGTGGTGAAAGAGATTTATCGAAATGTTTTTGCAGGTGAGCCAGCAACCGGGAAGCCACGTTACATCAATTTGGATATCGCTCATATTGTCGCAAATTATGTGTTGAGATCAGGATTGGTTCGGCTTTGGAATTACGGTGAACACGTTGGTTTTGTTGCCCCAGATGATGGAGCGGTTGATTTTGTAAGGAAGGTTCAGGAATTTTCTGGATTGCGAAACTCTGTGCTTGTAACGATGAAGAAGACACGCCATGGTCAACGAGATGTGGAGATCGATGCTTCCAATGATGTGAGCCTTCTAAAAAATCGGGATGTCTTCATTCTAGATGATATGGTTCGTACTGGGGGAACCATTGCAGCCAATGTGAAAATGTTGGCTGAAAACCCCGCATGTGCCCCGGAGAAAATATTCTTCTACAGCACCCATACCTACATCTGCCCAGAGGCACGAGAAAACCTCAATTCTCCCTACCTGACACAATTCATCACAACCAACACCATTCCAAATGTTCTCAACCGAGATGACCAGGGTCGATTGCGTAAAAAAACTGTTGTGCTTAAATTAGAACCCTGGATCGGGCACGCTGTTCAACATTGCTTGGAGTACGGGGAAAACTCTGATGAACTTTATGATGCTTCAAGTGTTGGGCATGCGGATGGATTCTACGCAGTAGATATCTCTTCCAAGAATCCGATTTCTGATCGTTCTCAACTTGGTCAATACGAGATGATGATCTGACATCATGGAAAATGAAAACGTCCTAATTCTTGGCCTCGGTGGGGTTGGTATGCACCTTACCAAGAGACTCAGTAATGAAGGACATGCCGTTACGGTGATTGAAACAGATCCTTATCTAATCCGTCAAGCCAGTGAACAACTTGATGTTCGGATTGTTTCGGGCAACTCTATGCAACTTCAACTTTGGGAGCATGCCCGGGCGAAGCAAATGGACTTGATGCTGGCCGTCACTAATGACGACGCCACGAACATGATGGCTGGTTTGATTGCTGATAAGTTCGGAATTAGAAGGAAGATTGCTCGGGTACGTTCGCTGGATTTTGAAAAAGGCAGTGTATTGCCGGCAGAAGAACTCAAGATAGATTTAATGGTGCATCCAGAGGAACTAATCGCGAAGGAAATTGAGAGGCTAGTGTTGAGGGCTGCAGGTAATGATATAATTGATGTCTGCGAGGGACGGATGAAAGTGCTTGGCCTACGTGTGACTGAGCATACTCCCATCGTTTGGAAAACTCCTAGAGAACTTGCTGCGGTTTACCCCTTCCCATTTCGATTGGTTGCAATCGCTAGAGGCATCACTACGATGATTCCAGGACCCAATGAAGTTGTAAGACCTTTTGATCAGGTATTCTTGTTTGCACTTGAACAAGATATTGCCTACATCATGCGTGAGATGGGAGTGCAGCAGCGGACTCTTCAAAAAGTGATGATTCTAGGAGGTGGTCGAATTGGTCGTCGTGTGGCCCAGCTGCTGGAAGGTTCAATGAATGTGGTGGTGGTTGAAAAAGATATTCATACAGCGGAAGAATTGGCAGGGATGCTGAAAAATACTCAGGTGATTTACGGGGATGGTACGGATGCTAATACATTGATCACCGCCAATCTTGATGAAATGGATACTTTCATTGCAACAACTGGAGAGAATGAGACCAGCATCATCAGTTGTCTTCTTGCTAAGCACTTGATGAATAAGCAGAATCGTGATCCAAACGGAAGTGTTGGGAAAACAATTGCGCTGGTTAATAAAGAGGATTACCTCGTGTTAGCCTCTACGATTGGTTTGGATATAGCACTGAATACAAAAATTTCTGCGGCTAATGAGATCTTAAAATTTATACGTAGGAGCGAATTGTTATCAGTGGCACACTTGCATGGTGTAGATGCTGAAGTTGTAGAGTTGCTCGCCCCATCTGGCTCATTGATCACTAAAAAACCTCTTCGAAAATTAGCGAATTACATGCAGGACCATCGAATCCTAGTTGGAGGTGTGGAATCAGGAGGCGAGTGGCAGGTGGCGATTGGTGATACCCACATTCAACCGGGAAATCGGGTGATCGCGGTATGCCCCTCACTGAATTTGAACGACGTCCGTAGACTGTTTCAATGAAACTACTGGCGGTCGCCCTCGCGTTGGTTGCTTCAAGCCTAACTGCTTGTGCTGGTACAGATTCGTATTATGTCTATCCTTCTGAATACTCAAATGAGCTAGAATACGTCTGCTTGCATGTGATGCAACGAGGCACTCGCCGTTTCATGGTCAATGATCAGCATGCTGTAGTCCCATTGCAGGCTTCTGGAAGTGGTGTCTTGCCAGAACTGCAGACAGATTTAGCGCCCGGAGGATATTTCTGTGGAGCCTTTGACGATAGGAAAGTCCCTTGCTCGAAAGGGAAAACGAGCAACTTAGATGGGACGATCTGTGACTTTGCTCGATGATTTGGCAATCAACTCAGACTTTATGTGAGGCTTGCCACCATTTTGACTTTCTAAATGAAAGGTTTTAGAATTTTTCACGGTTTTTGCACCATTCTTAGACACGCTTTGAGCTTCATGGAAGAAGACTAAGTGAGTCATCGCTGTTCATACAGCTTGTCATATTATCTACACTACCGGTCCCCCCGGAGAGGAGCATGGATGCCTTCTAAGAGCAAAAGCACTAATCTGGTTGTTGGTTTAGATATCGGCACAACCAAGATTTGCGCAATTGCTGTCGATGCCAATAGTAAAGAACAACTACATGTTGTCGGCGTAGGAACTGCAAAGTCAGAGGGTTTGCGTAAGGGCGTCGTCGTTAACATTGAAAAGACTGTCAATTCAATCAAGAAAGCCATCGAAGAGTGCGAATTGATGTGTGGTCAGCAGATCAATTCTGTCTACGCTGGTATTGCTGGGCATCACATCAAGGGGCAAAATAGCCGTGGAATGGTGACAGTACACAACCGTACTGTCTCGGAAGAAGATATTCGAAGAGTAATTGATGCCGCGCAAGTCTTGATCCCAAATGATCGTGAAGTTCTCCACATTTTGCCGCAAGAATTCATTGTTGACGAACAGGACGGGGTCCAAAATCCTCTTGAAATGGCGGCAGCCCTACTTGAAGTAAAAGTCCATATCGTAACGGGATCTGTTACTTCAGCTCAAAATATTGTAAAATGCTGTAATCAAGCGGGTTTGGAAGTTGATGATATTGTGCTGGAGCCATTGGCTTCCAGTCAGGCTGTGCTGAGTCCAGATGAGCAGGAAGTTGGAGTCGTTTTGGTAGATATAGGGGGCGGTACAACCGATATCACAATCTACTCGGAAGGCAGTATCGTCCATACAGCCGTGCTAGCTTTGGGAGGAAACCATCTAACTCATGACATTGCAATAGGTTTGAGTACACCCCTAGCAGAAGCAGAAGAGATTAAACATGAGCATGGAGTTGCCATGGTTGATCTTGTTGGGAGCGAAGAAACAATCCATGTCCCTAGTGTTGGAGGACGAAATAACCGTAGCGTCCAAAAACAGGTCTTAGCTGAAATCATTGAAGCCCGTTTTCGTGAGATCTTCGAATTCATCGCTCAAGAAATTGAGAAATCAGAATATCGCAGTGTGATGGCATCCGGTGTTGTCATAACTGGTGGAACATGCATTATGCCTGGAGCAGATGGCTTGGCGTCACAAGTCCTAAATCTTCCAGTAAGGGTGGGCTTCCCCGAGAATGTTGCCGGTCTACAGGAGTTAATCTACTCTCCAAAATATGCTACAAGTGTTGGTTTGGTGCGCTATGGAATCAATAGTAATCAAGGTAAACTGAACTTTAGTGGTGATGACACTAATATGTTCCACAAAGTCGCCCGAAGAATGAAGGAATGGTTGCATGAATTTTTCTAAACAAACTTTACCTCACCTATCTATGGTGAATGAAAAGATCAGAAGGAGCATACGGTGCTTGATTTAGGATTTGCTAACATCCAACCGGTGCAAAGTGACACTCCAAACATCAAGGTAATTGGAATTGGTGGTGGGGGTGGAAACGCTATCAATCGAATGGTTGATGCAGGGGTAAGGGGTGTTGAATTCATCGCTGCCAATACAGATTTGCAGGATCTCAACAAGTCTAAAGCGACCTACAAACTCCAACTTGGGCGCTCCAGTACAAGGGGGCTTGGTGCGGGTGCAAAGCCAGAAGTCGGGCGTGCAGCTGCAATGGAAAGTGAATCACAAATCCGTGAGAGTATTGATGGAGCTGATATGGTTTTCATCACGGCTGGGATGGGTGGTGGAACTGGAACAGGTGGGGCCCCAGTCATCTCAAGGATTGCACGTGAATCAAGAGCATTGACAGTTGGTGTGGTTACGCTTCCATTCAATTTTGAAGCGAGTAAACGTAGTCGTTTAGCGGAAGAAGGTATTGAGGAACTTCAAAAGCACGTTGATACGTTGATTATCATTCCGAATAACAATCTGTTGGGAATCATCGATCAACGAACATCTTTGATGGAAGCCTTTAGTTTTGCTGATGAAGTCCTTAGACAGGGTATACAAGGAATTTCGGATTTGATCACGTTAGATGGCATTGTGAACCTAGACTTTGCTGATGTCCGTACAGTCATGGAAAACAAGGGAAAGGCAGTAATGGGCACGGGCCGAGCCTCTGGTGACAAGCGCGCTAGAAGAGCTGCAGAACGAGCCATCCATAGTCCGCTTCTTAGTGATTGCAACATCAGAGGAGCTCGAGGCATTCTGATGAATGTTGTCGGCAGCGAGTCCATGACACTACACGAGGTTCACGAGGCATCATCGTTTATTGAAGAACAAGGCCATGAAGATGCAGTCATCATTTGGGGTGCTTCCATCAATCCAAGCTTGGGCGATGAGATTCTGATTACGGTAATTGCAACAGGCTTTGACAATCAACCACCTGTTTCAACGAAAAATCCTGCTCAAGAAATTGTAGAAGAAGTTGCAGAGCCGCCGATCATCGAAGAGCAAATACCAGATGTAAAAGAGGTAGAAGTTCAGCTTAAGACGATGAGATTTGAGCCCTCAAGACCTACAGTCGCTAAAGCGATTGAAGAGGAGGAAGAGAAAGTGGAGGTAGAGGAAGCAAATGAAGAAATTACTCCAGCGATCGTTTTCGTCCCAGAAAAAGAAGTTAATGTTGAAGAAGATTCATCATTTACACTAGCAGAAGAGCCTGCAATCACCCTAGTAGCTGAAGTCGAACAGAATAAGCACACACCTGAGAAAAATGAAATCCAAGGACCAATTCATGCTCTCAGTCTTGATGCTACAGAGGAAGAAACGGCAAAAATTGGAGATGATGAATCAGAAGAGCCTCCATTTTACTCTCTCGGGGGAAGTGAGGTTGGCGATGAGGAGGCTGAACCTGTAATCTATGTTGCCGCACCAACAAATCACTTTTTAGAGGAAAGGGTTCCGTTAGAAGAACCAGACAATGCAGCGAGCCAGGTTGAGGCAATTCCTACAATCCAAAAAACAAATCCGCCACCCGATAGAAATGAAGACTCTGTTGTAGTAGAAACTGCGGAGCCGGTAATTGCAGTAGCAACTGTCTCAGATGCAAGAGTACGGCGACCAGAAGGGGTAGAAATTGAGAGTGCTCCAAAAGAGATTTTTAACTCATCTGCGGCTAAGAAGTTGACGGATGCTCATAAGCAGCGATCTCAGGAACTCACAGAGCAATCCAGAACTACTGGAAGCATTGGAAATAATGATGATAGCATTGAGAAGACCACAATCCCAACTTCTAATCCAACTCTAACTGCGCAACCGACGATTCGCGTGTTCCAGAACCGAAGGGATTTTCACAAAAACTTAGATATCCCGACTTTCATTCGTAAAAAACTCTCACCTCCTAGTAACTGAATCTCCAGAAATTGACGACCAAAGAAATCTTTTGCAGTTTTCTTTGAACAAGGTGATGCTCCTTTCCTCGGAGCATCCCTAAGGGTCAATTTTCCCCAGCAATTCACTCCTATAATGAGACATTTATATCTACCAAGTGTGTTAGGTCTTGGGCTGCTTGGTAGCCTTTTAAGTTGGCTAGTGGCGCAATTCGTTTCAATTGCCGCTGAGAGTCTGCTTAGTTTGCCGGAAACGACACTTCCATTATTGCATCACATTTTGGAATGGGCGTTACTTGGATCTGGCTTGGGTATGGTACTACAAATCCGTGAGATCTACTTTCAAGGAAGTGAAATTGAATCCTTGGTCAAACAAGGAGTAAACGGTTTGTTTGATGGTTTGTTACTAGGCTTGGGTATGACTTTAATCTCTTTAACATTTTCCGAGAGATTTCCACAGTACCAATTTGGAGGACTGCTTTACGCAGTTCTATTGGGAGGTGGCATCGGAATTCTAACTTCGAGAGGATGTCATGCTTGGAAAGTCCGCCTTCAACTGGGGCTCTATGCGGCTATCGGTGGCGGTGGAGCTCTCTATATTTTATTAACATTGCAGTCGGTTTTTCTAGTTCAAGGATTTGCTAGTTGGATTCCGCTGTTGTCAATAGGTTTTGGCATTTCACTGCTATTAGGACTGCCAGAAGCGCTGTTCAATCGTTCCCGATTACACCTACTAACCGGGGAGCGTGAAGGGCATGTTTACTGGCTCCACCCGTTTTATAGTTCACTAGGGTATAGCCTACAAAACAATTTGATCCTGCATCCCTTTCGAGAAGTGCGTGGAGAGCAAGCGTGTATCGAGAGATATCAGGGTCAAATGTTGCTAAAGAACTATGGTGATTCACAGGAAGTTTTGTTGAATTACAGACCTGTTGCGCAGCAAGAACTCCAATCAGGAGACCTTATCAAGATCGGAACGGCACTGCTACAGTTCACCAAATAGCAATGCATGATTCAATTCGTAACTGGCAACTACTCCTTATTGGAGTTTCGCTATTGATGGGGCTGGTACCAACGCATGCCAATGCGGATATGCAAGCCCCAAGTGTAAAATTTGTTTTGCACGAACCCATCTCGTCTTCTATAGATACCCCTAAAATTGTGTCTCAGCTAGAGCCAATGGATCCCTTACAATTTGGAATCCTGATCGGCTTGATGATGACCTTAGTCGGCTGCCTTTTCTGGTTTTGGCGATCACGCAGCAAACCTATTCGCAAAACCGAAGTTGAACTTGGTTTTGAAATCATCACTCCCGGAGAGAATAATCGATTTTTGCCCTTGGAACTAAAGAACTATACTTTGGATTATCTGAACGATATTGAAACAAAAAATAAACTTAGATTATCGTCGAATTTAGAGAAAGTCGCACTAACTCCAAAGCAGAATTCATTTTACTTGGAAGACCGGAATAGCAAGAATGCGCTGTTGGTGAATCGTCGCCGCATGAACAAAGTTTTGCTGCAAAATGAGGACGTGCTAGATATCGGTGAGTTAACCCTGCTTTTCCGAAATCGCTTACCCGTCTTTGTGCTCCCCTCTGCTGAAGAAGGGAACCCACTGCTGTATCCACGTCGTTCGTTAGCTCCGAAAGGTCCCTTGCCTTCTTCAACGGCTTCTTTACGCTTTCTTGGTAATCGTCAGGATTTTCCATTAATACGAAACATCATGATGCTTGGTAGATCTGAGACTTGCGATATGGTACTTGAGGATTCAAGTGTTAATCTCAGACACGCACGCATCTTTAGGTCAGGAACAGTTTACAAACTTCAAAATCTAAGTACAGAAGGGACATATCTAAATTCAAGGCGGGTTGAGCAAAAAGAACTGCATGATGGCGATGAAATCGCCGTAGGACGCTATGTGTTCATCTTTCAAAGTGGTAAGAAACGATGAAAAGGCAGACACGGTTACTTTTTGTGTGCATGGGCAATATTTGTCGTTCCCCAACAGCTGAGGGAATTATGCTTCAACTAATTAGGAATAATGGGCTAGAAAATTTGATTGAATGTGATTCTGCCGGGACGCATGGATATCATGTTGGAGAGCCAGCTGATGTGAGAATGCGGAAGTGTGCTCAAATACGAGGATATGATTTACCCAGCCGTACTCGTAAAATTCATCCAGCGAGTGACTTCCCTTACTATAACTGGATTCTAGTTATGGATGATCGTAACTACCAAGATGTGAGGGCTCTGGATTCTTCAAGAGAATACTCATCCAAAATCCGAAGGATGACTGATTTCTGTGAAAGGATGAAAGAGAATGAAGTCCCAGATCCATACTATGGTGGAGATGAAGGTTTTGAACTAGTGATTGATATTTTGGAAGATGCATGTGCGGGATTGATGGAGAGATTGAAAGCTCAATGAACCTGGAGCTCCGTGAAAGTCTGCAAGCTGCTCTGGAACGAAAAATTCGTGATTTGTTGCTGGTTTCTGGTGGCTGTATTAGTGAAGCATGGCAAGTGAGAACAGCAGAAGGTTCTGTTTTCGTTAAGTTGTCAAAGGGTTTATTGCCTGGAATGCTAAAAGCAGAGGCAGAGGGGCTTAATGAACTAGCGAAATCAGATGCGATCCGCGTTCCTGAAGTCATAGGCTTAACAAAGGATTTCCTCATTCTAGAATTCATACCCAAAGCAATCAATCCACCAACAGATTTTTGGCCTATTTTAGGCCGACAGCTGGCTTATTTACATGCCTATTGCCAAAAAATTCCTGGATTCTACAAAGACAATTTCATTGGCCGGAATCTACAGAAAAATAATTGCATAGGAGAATGGAAAGAGTTTTTCTGGCAAAGAAGGCTGTTACCCCAATGGGAAATGGCAGTGCAGCGTGGAATGCCAAAAACAAGAATAAAATTACTTTGGCATAAGTTGGAGAGCCTTTGGCCAGCACCACTGGAAGGCTCATCTCTGCGAGTCTCCTTGCTACACGGAGATCTGTGGAGCGGAAATGTATTGGTAACCACCAATGGTGAGCCAGTTGTGATTGATCCAGCTGTTTATTATGGTGATGCAGAAGCAGATCTATCGTTGACTTACCTTTTTGGAGGATTTCCACCCGAGTTCTATCAAGCCTATCACGAAATACGGCCAAAAAGCGAAGGCTTTGCCCGGAGACAAAACGTCTATCAACTTTATCACCTATTGAATCACCTCAATCTCTTTGGTAAGAGCTATGTGCATTCTGTCGAATCCTGCCTTCGTGAGATCACCCATTAATGACTCTTTGAAGTCATAGTAACTGAGTACGCACAGATGGAAGTAGAACTCCTAAAAGCACTTTTACAAGCTGTTCAGGAAAACAATTCAGAACTTAAAGCTATTCGCCGTTTGCTAGAAGCTCAAAATCGGGAAGGTCTGGTGATGCCAGAATTTCCAAATCCTCCAAATTCACAAGAAACGGAATCATGGAACAATGAGGTGGATCGCTTGTTTCGTGGAGAGTTGGGTTAATTAATAGGGGATTTCAGAGCTTTAGAGTAGACTTTTTCATATTGAGTAGCTGTGTTTTTCCAAGAAAATCTTTGACGCATACCCAAGCAAATTCTGTTTTGGAATGAAGCGGAGTCATTGGTAAAACAATCTATCCCTCTCTCTATAGCTGCAAGAGTATCGTCTGCGTTGGGCTCTGTAAATAAGAACCCAGTTCCATCTCCTCCCGATACGTCCCTCTCCCAAACCGTATCCCGGAGGCCTCCCACGGCTCTAACGATCGGAAGAGTGCCGTAGCGAAGACTATACATCTGATTGAGTCCACAGGGTTCATACAACGATGGCATCAGGAAAAAGTCACTTCCAGCTTCAATTCGATGAGCTAAGGCCTCATTATAACCATTATGAAACTGCAATTTCTCTGGATTCATTTCACTCAATCTAGCAATTTTCTCAACAATCCAGCGTTCTCCACTACCTAGAATTGCAAACTGAACTTTTTTACTCAGAACTTTGGCAATCGCCGGTAAAGAGAAATCAAACCCCTTTTGTCTAGTCAACCTGCTAACAATCCCTATCAACGGAACTTCAGGAACTTCTTTTAGTCCCATTTCAGCTTGCAAAGCCGATTTACATTGAATTTTTCCTGATAAATTTCCTAGATCATAACTAGTAGTTAGGAACGGATCGGTTGAAGGGTTCCATACTTCGTATTCACAGCCATTTAAAATTCCACTGAAAGCCTCTTTACGCGCCTCGTAATATTCATGTAGACCATGACCTCCTAGTGGAGTTCTCAGTTCTTCAGCATAACCAACACTTACTGCATTTAATTGATCTGCAGCCCGCAGCCCGCCTTTCAATAAATTGATTTGTCCATGATCTTCAAACCCTGCTGCACGAAACCAATCATCTCCAATCTCCAGAAAGGATCTTGCAGAGGCAGAGCAATGCCCCTGATAGCCACCATTGTGAATAGTCATCAGAGAGCGTGTCCCAGCAAATTCAGAATAGGTTGTACGATACTGATGCAAATAGAGGCATGCTAACGCTCCTTGCCAGTCGTTAACATGAACGATGTCCGGAATGAAGTTTTCAGCTAGACAGAGTTGAAGAGCTGCTTTGCAAAAGAAACCAAAGCGTTCTCCATTATCTGGATGGGGATTGCCGGCTACATCTTCGTAGGGATGATTGCGCAAGAAAAAATCATGATATTCAATAAGATAAACAGGTAACTTTTCTAGCCTAGTCTGCTGAACTGCACAGAAAAGTTTAGAGTCTCCCATTGAAACTCCCAGTGAGGGGATAGCAGGTGAGTAGTTTTGGGTTCTGGCAATGGAGAGATAATTAGGAAGAACAATTCTTACGTCGTGACCTTTCTGGCAAAGTGCCAGGGGGAGGGCTCGTGCCACGTCAGCCAAGCCTCCGGTTTTGATGAGCCCGGTAGCCTCAGAAGACAAGAAGAGAATTTTCATATTTAGTTGATTGTAGAGCCCTTCGGAATTACTACAATCCCAGAGTCAGTCACATAGTAGCGCTGCCGATCAGCTTCTAAATCATAGCCAATCACGGTATCTGGGCCAATCTTAACCTGCTTGTCGATGATTGCCCGCTTAATTCTACAATTTCTAGCAATATCAACATCATTCATAATGACTGATTCACTAATGTGGGAGTAGCTATGAACTCGGACGCTGTATCCTAAAACGCTGTTGATTACTAAGGCACCACTAATAATGGATCCAGCAGAAATGATTGCATTGATCGCATGGCCAGTGCGCAGATCACTGAAGTGCACAAATTTTGCGGGAGGCATAGGTGGGGTGTGGCTACGAACTGGCCACTTCTGGTTGTAGAGGTCGAATTCTGGTTTGATACCGACCAGATCCATGTTTGACTCCCAATAAGCGTCCAGAGTTCCCACGTCACGCCAGTAGCCCACCTCTTCTTCGACAGCACCAGGAACTCTATTTTGAGAAAAATCATACACGAAGACTTGGCCGCGCGGGAACATTCTTGGGATGATATTTTTCCCGAAATCATGATCAGAGTCAGCATACTGAGCATCTAAGATGAGTTCATTATTCAAGGCATTTCGCTCAAACACGTAATTGCCCATCGAGGCTAGTACATGGTGAGGATTATTTGGCATCGGCTTTGGAGTGTTAATAGGCTTTTCCACAAAGCCTGTCATCCGCCATTCATCATCAACCTCAATGATCCCAAAATGTTTTGCATCATGAAGCGGCACTGGAATAGCTGCGACCGTCAATTCAGCATGACGCTTGGCATGGAAGCGTAACATCTGGCTTATGTCCATCTTGTAGATGTGATCTCCTCCAAAAACACAGACCAGATCAGGATTACTGTCATAAATTAAATTCAGGTTCTGATAAATTGCATCTGCTGTTCCTTCATACCACTTCTTGCCAGTTTGCATTTGGGCTGGAATCGGATCAATAAAGACATTTGGAATACCTGATATCCTCCAGCCTTGCCGCAGGTGTTCCATTAGCGAGTGAGATTTGAACTGCGTTAGTACAAAAACCTGCATCAGTCCAGAATTGATAAAGTTGCTCAGTACAAAATCAATGATTCTATAATTTCCACCAAAAGGTACGGAGGGCTTTGCCCGCACAGCGGTCAAAGGATGTAATCGAGTTCCCTCTCCGCCAGCTAGTATCATGGACAGGACATTGGTACTCATGGTGTAATCTCACAAAAGTCAGTTTTTGAAATACTATTTAGCACGCCTGATAATTATGAAAAGTCAGTTAAACAAACAAGCGTAGTCTTGGAGGATACGAAATTTCTAATAATTTTGCGTAATCGCTTAGAAACTGATAAGGATGTTCGGTTAAAACTTTAAGGGATTACCGAAAGGAAATAAATGAATGAGCAGTTTGTTGTTCCTAGTCTTGGCGCTTGTCGCATCCAATCACCCCTACCACTCAGTACAAGCTCTGAGGAAGACAACTTTCGATTTGTCGAGGATTCTCAAAGAATTCTTTATCAGGCTACCTTTAATGATCTGAATCAACATGAATTATTTGGAGGGGAGTCTCCTGTAAGTTTTGAAGCAGCTGGTCCAAGAGCAATGACGTTTTTTGATGCTTCAAAAGTGCGAGTTGGTATTGTTACGTGTGGAGGACTATGCCCCGGAATCAACAATGTGATCAGAGCTCTAGTGATGCAGATGTATCACAACTATGGTGTGCGTAAGATCTATGGCTTCCGCTATGGTTTTCAAGGATTTATTCCAAAATATCGACATGACATTATGGAATTGACGCCGGACACGGTTGTGAACATACATCATCAAGGAGGCAGTATACTTTCGAGCTCAAGAGGGCCTCAAGATATTGGAGAAATTGTAGACTGCCTAGATAGGCACACGATAAAGATCCTGTTTTGTATTGGTGGGGATGGAACTCTGCGAGGTGCACATGCAATTGCTCAGGAAGTCAAAGCTAGAGATCTCAAGATTGCTGTGATTGGTGTGCCTAAGACGATTGACAATGACATTTCTTATTGCTCAAAAACCTTTGGATTTGAAACTGCTTTTTCCAAGGCAGTAGAAGCTGTGCAATCTGCGCATGTCGAAGCCTATGGCGCTCACTATGGAGTCGTTGTGATCAAGTTGATGGGTCGTGATTCGGGTTTTATTGCTGCGAATACTTCATTAGCGTGTCCTGATGTAAATTTTGTGTTGATCCCAGAAGTTCGATTTGACCTGAATGGCCCGGAAGGTATGATGGCGGCTATGGAAAACAGTTTTGACGAGAAACAGAAGAAAGGACAGCATCCACACTCGGTAATTGTTGTTGCAGAGGGTGCTGGTCAATACTTGATGTCTAAACGAACAGAAAAGAGAGATCCCTCAGGCAATATTCGTTATAGTGATATTGGCTTGTTCCTAAAAGAAAGTATTCAGAAACATTTTGAAGGGCAAGCGCCTGTTAGTGTTCGACTGATCGAACCAAGCTATTTGATTCGATCATTGCCCGCCAATCCTCATGATGCGATTTTCTGTTATCACCTTGCCGATCACGCCGTTCACGCAGGAATGGCAGGTCGTACAGATGTTATGATAGGTTATTGGAACAGTCATTTCACTCACGTCCCACTGGAAGCTGTGGTGCAGCAGAAAAAACGAATTGATCCTAATGGAGATTTCTGGAGACAGGTTCTGTTTTCGACTGGACAGCCAAATCGAATGTATAATGAGATTTCCGAGGAATCAGACACAAAATCGTTGAACTAAAGCCTGCTTAAAATCCTCAAATTTTGCCGTAGGCAGCTCATCGATCCCAGCAGCGGCGGGCCTACCACCTCCCTCAAACTGAAGACAGATTTCATCAGCCCCAACAGGGTGTGTTTTTGGAGCCCGAACACTGACTAGCTGTGTCTTTTCTGATTTTTCCACCATCACAACTTGGGCTTGTTCAGGATGATTTCTTGCTTTCAAATTGCTGAAGGCTCCCACGATTCGATGACTCCAGGCCGTATCAGGCAACTGATAGATTCGTAGGTTTAAGTTTTCAAAAATGGATGGCGCTTCTTCAGCACGTCGTAGATCTTCTGCATATCCTTCTCTCAAAGCCAAGAACTCTGGGGCCTCACCGTAAAAATCTAGTGGACTCTGGTATCCTTGCATTTTCCGAAACAGTTCTGCAGGAGAAAACCAGAGATCCTCGACTTTCCGACCATAACTGTTGTAGTTCAGCAGTTCTCCCAACTCCTGAAGTTTTCCAACGTGGTATGAGTTTAGATTTGCCTTCTGCGTTAATTTTTTTGCAGTGTTAAAGAGGTTATCTCCGAAAGCTGCTGTAATCGCCCAATCTCTGTATTTGCCCTCGAGCATTTGATCTACAATGGCGGCTGTGCAGATAGCAGGATCAGAATCAATATAGCAAATAAAATTCTTGTGCTCGGGAATGGGGCCGGAGTTGTGATGGTCAATGTAGGTCAGTCTATGACCGTCTTGGAGCAGACGTTCTACATCACTACGATTGGCACGTAGTGAAACATCTAAGACGGTGATTTCTGTTGGTTCAACTGAAGGGATCTTGCGAAGAAGAGAAATCTCTCTTTTGGGGCCAGTGACCAGAAGAGCGTCTTTTACACGTTTATGAAGCCTCAATTGCTGCAGGGCGCAGAGCCCGTCAGCATCACCGTTGAAGACATCATAATGCATAAAATGCTAGCTTAGAATGAGTATCTGTACCGCAAGCGAGCAAGCGAAACAGACAACACCCATTGCAACAAACATTGCTGGTTGATACGGATTCCAGCCTCTCCGAAATACTGGTTGATAACGACGGACGACCAATCGTTGGCTAAGAGAATCTGAAAAGTGACGGGTATCCTGAAACTTTCTTTGCTGATTCATGGGACCTTGTTGGCAAATCCTATTTGCAAATCGAATGCTTTATCATCATACATTGAATTTAAATTAAACTGCAAAAGCAAAGCCATGCATTTTGAACTAGAGTTCTGGAGGATTTATCCTGCCATGTCTGGGAGCTTTTTGTTGCGATTGCGCAACCAATGATCCAGCAGAACAAGGTTGATCATTGCTTCAACCATAGGTACGGCTCTGGGTAAGACACAAGGATCATGCCGGCCTTTGGCTCTCAATTCGGTACTCTCGCCCGCACGAGTAACAGTCTCTTGGGCAAAATTGATCGTTGCTGTGGGTTTAAAGGCTACCCTTAGGTCTATTGCTTCTCCGTTACTAATGCCACCCTGAATACCCCCAGACCTGTTCGTATCTGTTCGAATGCGTCCATCGTCTGTGTGAAAACGGTCATTGTGTTCTGATCCACGCATCAGGACAGAGTCGAAGCCAAGGCCGAATTCCACACCACGAGTCGCAGGGAGTGACATCATTGCCTTCGCTAAATCTGCAGTCAGTTTGTCAAAAACAGGTTCCCCCAGTCCAGAAGGAGCCTTTCTGATCTGGGCTCGTATTAGGCCACCGACGCTATCCCCTGACATCCGAGCTTGATCAATACAAGCAATCATTTGTTGAGTGATTTCTGGATCTGGGCAACGGACCATACTTGCTTCGACTTGTTCTAAGGTTACACTCGCAGGTTCAATAGTGGTCTGGAGATCATGGATTTGTTCAACCCATGCTAAGGTTTCGACACCTCCCAGTTGTTGTAGGAGCTTCCGGGCAATAGCGCCTGCTGCTACCCGACCTATGGTTTCACGAGCACTTGCTCGACCACCACCTTGCCAATTGCGGAAACCATACTTTTGATCGTAGGTAAAATCAGCATGGCTTGGGCGATAGATCTCTTTCAGATGATCGTAGGCTTGTGGACGGGCGTCCTGATTGTCCACCATGATAGAGATTGCAGTTCCAGTAGTTTTTCCTTCGAAAATGCCTGATAGAATTTTGGCGATATCAGATTCCTTGCGCTGCGTAGTGATTTTACTTTGCCCCGGTTTTCGACGATCTAGTTCGCCTTGAATGTCTTCTAGGCCAATATTCAAACCCGCTGGGCAACCATCAATCACGACTCCTACGCCTCCACCATGTGACTCCCCCCAAGTTGTAATTCGAAAAGTGTGACCAAAAGTATCGCCCATTTTTATTCCTTTTCGGTATTATCGAATTTTGGAAATTTTATTCTGAGAGATTGGTAATCCTTTGACTTCATTAATTCAAGAGAGCTATGCGAATCCAAAAAAGCATCGAAAACAAACTTCGAAATCAATTGGAACCCGAGTTTCTTCAAGTCGAGAACGAGAGCTCCCAACATAATGTCCCCCCAGGATCAGAATCTCATTTTAAGGTAACAATTGTCTCTGCTAAGTTTGAAGGAATTAGTTCTGTCAAAAGGCACCAACAGGTCTACCGTGTGTTACGGGAAGAATTACAAGGCGGGGTTCATGCCCTTTCGCTCCGTTGCCATACTCCAACACAGTGGTCATTGTTAGGCGAGCAGATTCATCTAACTCCTAACTGCCAAGGGGGCAGCGGAAATTAGTTATTGTCCTCTTCTTCGGCAGCTTCTGCGGCCTGAGTTTTTCCATGACACTGCTTATATTTTTTCCCACTGCCACAGGGACAGGGATCGTTCCGTCCAATGCGCACTTTCTGGATAGGAGCCGGTTTCAATTCCTCTGGTTTTGTATCAGGTATTTCTCCATGCACCATCGTCATCTTTTGCTCGGGCATGGTTTCCTGAATTGGCCGAACTGGACTTGGCCCAACCTGAATTTTGTAGAAAAGGGTAACGGCTTCTCGGCTGATTCGAGCCATCAGGTCTGAAAACATGTCAAAAGCCTGACGTTTATATTCGTCCAAGGGCTTCTTTTGAGCATAGCCAACTAGGCTGATTCCTTCTCGGAGGTGGTCCATAGAAAGTAAGTGATCTTTCCATGAGCCATCATTGATTTTGAGAAGAATCTGACGTTCAAGGTCAACTACCATCGAATTAAATCTAGCAGCATGATCTTCTTCTTCATTAACCCGACCAGCAACTTGATCAACAACAAGGTTTTGTCCTAGTTCATTGTGGAAATACGTCAGTTTTTCCTTGTAAAGGTCGTCCACTTGCTGATGGAACTGTTCTGTAAATTCCTCTGCATCAAGTTCTTGTTCATGCCAATTTTCCTTGGGTAGTTTACCAAAGATACTGGTGAACGCCTGATTAAATCCTGATGCATCCCATTGGTCTACGTACTTTTCGCTGCAGTGTTGAGCAAATAACTCATCCACAACATCACCAGACATTTCCAACATCAATTCCTGTACTGAATCTCCCAGAATTTCTCTTCTGCGCGAGTAAATGATGGATCTTTGCTTTTCCATGACATCGTCAAACTGCAGAACATGTTTTCGGATGTCAAAGTGGTATCCTTCAACTTTTTTCTGGGCATTACCAATAGCCTTGGTGATGAATACATGCTCAATCGGTTCATCCTCGTCAATTTGAAGCCGATCCATCATCTTTGAGATTCGTTCGCCCCCAAATACACGGAGCAGATTGTCTTCTAGGGAGAGCATGAATTGAGAAGAACCCGCATCACCTTGCCGTCCAGATCTTCCACGTAGCTGGTTGTCAATTCTCCGACTATCGTGACGGCCAGTACCCAAAACGAAGAGTCCACCTTCTTGAAGTGCTTCCGAGGAAGGTTTAATATCTGTCCCCCGTCCAGCCATATTCGTTGCAATGGTAACAGACTTGACTTGGCCTGCCTTTGCAATGATTTCTGCTTCACGTTCATGATTTTTGGCATTCAAAACCTCGTGTGGGATCTGGGCTTGGCTTAGCAGTTTGCTAATTGATTCTGATACTTCGATGGATACGGTGCCCACCAATACTGGTTGTCCTATTTCATGAAGTTCTTTGATAGTACTCACAACTGCACGATATTTGGCGTGTACCGTTTTAAAGATCACATCAGGTAGGTCTTTTCTCGTCACGACTCGGTTAGTCGGAATAACCACGACACCCAAACTGTAGATTTTCTTGAACTCGTCCTTTTCTGTCTCTGCTGTTCCCGTCATTCCGGAGAGCTTGTCGTAAAGACGGAAGTAATTTTGGAAGGTGATGGTTGCAAGAGTCTGATTTTCACGCTCAATCCGAACTCCCTCCTTTGCTTCCAAGGCTTGGTGTAAACCATCACTGAAGCGACGTCCTGGCATCAGGCGACCAGTGAATTCATCCACGATCACAACCTGTCCCTTTTGAACCACGTAATCGACGTCGCGTCGGAAAACGTAGTGTGCTTTCAGTGCCTGATTGATATGGTGCAAAATCTCCATATTCTCATAATCGAAGAGACTGGTGTTGGGTTGAAGCAAGTGTTTCACACGCTCCTCCATCAACTCCGAACCTCTTTCGGTGAGGTTGATGCCCCTGGAACGTTCATCTAATCCGTAGTCACCCTCGCGGACAGTCTCATTATCCTCTTTCTCTTGCCAATTGGTATCGATGTTGTGTTGTTCGTGAGGTGGAAGTTTGGGCACTTCTTCACGGCGGATCTCACGACTCAGCCCATGGACTAGTTTGTTGATGACGTAGTATTTCTCAACATTGTCCTCTGTTGGTCCACTTATGATCAGAGGTGTACGGGCTTCATCAATCAGGATACTGTCGACTTCATCGACCACTCCAAAGTTGAATCCTCGCTGAACGTAATCTGTCAGCGCGAACTTCATATTGTCACGTAGGTAGTCAAATCCGAATTCGTTATTTGTTCCGTAGGTAATGTCACAGCCATAGTTGTCACGACGGTTTTGGTCGCTGTAACCATGCTGGATAAGGCCTGTGTTCATTCCAAGAAATCGATAAATTTGTCCCATCCAGTTGGAATCACGACGTGCGAGGTAGTCATTTGGAGTGATCACATGTACGCCAAGCCCGGTCAAGGCATTTAAGTAGACTGGGCATGTCGATGCGAGGGTTTTGCCTTCTCCAGTCTGCATCTCAGCAATATTACCTTCGTGTAAGGCGATCCCTCCAATCAACTGAACATCGTAATGTCGTTCCCCGATGACTCGCTTAGCTGCTTCGCGGACCAAGGCAAATGCTTCCGGAAGCAGGTCATCAAGTGTTTCTATATCTTTACATCGTTTTTGATATTCCTCAGTCTTCTTGGGAAAATCTGCATCTTGTAACTGTTGCATCTGTGGTTCCAGTTCATTGATGCAGACTACCAGACGGCGGTAGCGCTTAAGGGTGCGATCATTTTCGCTACCGAAGATCTTTTGGATCAGTTTCATGACTTCCTAAAAGTGCGAAAAGCCAAGATAATAAATCAGGGCTTTCACCAGATTTGGTGGTGGCCTGAGGGGGTTTCACTTGGTTTGTATTAGCAGATTATCGATTAAACGAATTTTACCTACAAACGCTGCAACCATCAAGCAGACATTTCCGTCAAATTGTGAAACCGGTTGAAGTGATTCTGCATCAACGAAGCCGAGGTAATCGATCTTGATTTGAGGGACTGAATTCAGTTGCCTTGTTAGGGTTTGGGAAAGTACTTCTAGATTTTGCTTTGGGTCATTTTGAATTATCGATATAGCCTGCTGCAATGTTTTGAAAAGGAGCGGGGCGACTTCCCGCTCTTTTGCATCAAGATAGGTATTGCGGGAACTCATTGCCAGTCCATCTTCCTCCCGCACAGTTGGCATGGCGTGAATTTCCACTTGGAGGTCAAGGTCATTTACCATTTGACGGACTACTTGTAGTTGCTGAAAATCCTTTTGACCAAAAATTGCGAAAGTAGGTTGAATGATTTGGAATAACTTAAAGACCACAGTGCATACCCCACGAAAGAAATGTGGACGACTCTTACCTTCCCATCTTTCAACCAGTGGTCCACAGGGAACAACATAAGTTGAAAAACCATTGGGATAGAGGTCATTTACAGTGGGTACAAAGATCTGGGTCGCTCCAGCTAATTGGGCCATTTCAATATCACTGGCCAAATTCCTAGGATAGTTTTTAAGGTCTTCATTGTCAGCGAACTGAGTGGGATTGACAAAAATAGAAACGATAACTTCCTCCGCGGTGCTGGCAGCATGCCGAATCAATTGAATGTGCCCCTCATGGAGAGCCCCCATTGTTGGAACCAAGCCACTGGGATTCCCCCAGTTCTTTTTTAATGAACGAAGATCTCTTGGCGTTTTGATCGGTACAAGTGGAGAGGATGAAGTCATTTATCTAAAGCAAATTGGAATCGAGTAGCGTCAGCTCTTAGCAAGTAATATCTTAATTGAACTATCAAATTGTTTGGTTACAGCAAGTTGTACCCCTTTTGTGGTTTGAAATATCGAGATATTCGTAGTAAATGATCGTTTCGTTTAATAAACATTTTTGTGAACAATTGTTAGGGAACACCATATCGCGTAATTAAATTAATTCGTTGATAATACCTAGATGAATTTTTCTTGTCGAGAATAGCTGATGAACCATCGCATTCTGGTGATTGATGATGATCCGAAGATTCTAGAAACCTGTCAGATGATTCTAGCTCCAGAGATTTCAAAAGCTGGAGAAGAGTTGGCATCCATGGCAGGTGAACTTTTTGAGGAAGATGTAGAAAATGGTTCAGATGAAACCCTGAACCTCAAATTTGAAGTAACTATAGCTAACGAGGGAAAGATTGGAGTTGATGAGGTTGGTAAAGCTATTCAAGCTGGACAGTCTTTTACGATGGCATTTGTTGATATCCGCATGCCTTACGGAATTAATGGTCTAGAAACCGCTCGGCAAATTTTGAGCATTGATCCAGACATGGAAATTATTATTCTTACCGGATATTCGGATACCCCACGCCAGAGCATGGCTCAGCAATTGGGTGTCAGTAATTTTCAATTACTAAAAAAACCGTTTGATCCCGATGAATTGATGCAAATGGCCCAGTTTTTGGCCCATCGACACGATATGCATCAGCGCAGAGGTGAGCAAATCAAATGAGATAAAAAATTCGAACAATGTTCTGGAGTTATTAGCTATGCGTGTCTTGGTGATTGATGATGATCCTAATATCCTGGAGACCTGCCGCTTTATTCTTGGAGACGAGGATCAAAGTGCAAAACAAGATTTGCAGATGATGGCTAGTGCTCTCTTCGATAGTGTGGAGGAGGTTAAAGAAGAGATGGTTAATAACTTTGAAGTAACTACTGTGAATCAAGGTTTGTTGGCACTTGAGGAAGCGAGCAACGCAATTAATGGCGGTAAACCCTATCAAATTGCGACCATTGACATGCGGATGCCGCCTGGAATAAATGGTCTGGAGACCGCAAAGCGATTAATTGAGATCGATCCATCCATCGAAATTGTGATTGTGACAGCTTACTCTGACACCTCAAGAATGAGCATGGCTAAGGAACTCGGTGATGGTAGATTTTTACTTTTGAAAAAGCCATTTGATCCAGATGAACTAACGCAGATCGTACAATTTTTGGCTAATCGAAGAGACAAAGAAATCCATCTGGAGAATTAATAAATTGTTTACTAAAACCCAAATTCTGAATGCATAGCGGTTCTGAAGGTAGCCTCTCATGACTCATCGCATTCTCGTAATTGATGATGATCCAAAAATACTTGAGACTTGCCGTTCAGTTCTGGCCCCCGAAGTAAACGTGGCTGGAGAGGAATTGCAAGCCATGGCTGATTCGCTCTTTGGCAGCCAGCGAGCAGCCCCTGAAGAAGGTGTCGGCAGAGTGCGTCAGCATTTTGAAGTAACTACCGTTAACCAAGGGTTGCTGGGTTTAGATGAAGCAGTCAGGGCGAACAAAATCGGTCAACCATTTTCAATTGCTTTCATTGATATGCGAATGCCCCCAGGCATTGATGGCCTGGAAACTGCGGAACGACTTGTCACGATTGATCCCTACATTGAAATTGTGATCGTTACAGCCTATTCAGATACATCTCGTCAGAATATGGCTGATCAACTTGGTGACAGCCGATTTTTACTTTTGAAAAAGCCGTTTGATCCAGACGAATTGACCCAGATGGCTCAGTTTCTAATTTACAGGCGGGAAATTGACCAATTGAACAGAGCTTATGAGAGATTTGTACCCAAGGAATTTCTAAAACTGTTGAGCAAGGAAAACATTCTGGAAGTGCAGATTGGCGATCACGCTGAAATGCCCATGTCTATTCTCTTCTCTGACATACGCTCCTTCACATCCCTCTCAGAACGTCTCTCACCTGCAGAAAATTTTCGCTTCATCAATTCCTACCTTGGATTAATGGGGCCCGTAATCCGTAGGAATCGAGGCATCATCGACAAGTTCATTGGTGACGCAATTATGGCGCTTTTCCAAGTGGAGCCAGACGATGCCGTGCGTGGAGCCCTTGAAATGATCCGTTCGCTTCGTTGGTATAACCAAGGGCGTTCACGTGCTGGTTATTCTTCAGTGCGAATCGGGATAGGTATTCATAGTGGGAATGTGATGCTGGGTACTATTGGGGAACACTATCGAATGGAGAGTTCAGTGGTGAGTGATGCCGTTAATCTGGCTTCCCGTATTGAGATGCTAACCAAACCTTTCAAAACAGATCTGTTGATTAGTGAAGGTACCTACGACGGTCTGAAGGACCCGAGTCAATACATGATTCGCCTTGTCGATATGCGCAAGGTAAGAGGTCGAAGCTTGCTGGTCAGACTCTATGAAGTTTTTGACGAGGAATACGAAAACCTCCGGGGGTTCAAAAAAGAAAATTTAGAACTCTTTGAGCTAGCCGTGAAATCATTTCATGCCTCGGAATTTGGCACTGCTCAATCCCAATTTGAGCATCTAGCTTCAATGGGAGCTGAGGATAGCCTTGTAGAGCTTTACTTGGAGCGTCTAAAACACATTGCTGAATATGGTGATGATGCACCGTTAGATGAGCATTTCTAAGCCAATCTGAATCTTCTAAATCAGTTGAGTTATTGATGAAGTTTGTTCGAAGCCTACAGAACGAGATTGTAATTTCGTTCATCCTACTCGCCATGTTTCCAAGCCTCATTGGAGGTGGTGTGACTCTGATTTATTTTCAGAACATGATGGAGAAGGAAGCTCAACAAAATCTACAACATGTAACAGCGCTATGGGATCTGGCAACTGATCAGTGGTATCAGAATGCGGCTAAGGATATCCGACAGTTAGCCAATACCCCCAATCTCTGGCAGGCGGAAGAATTTGCGCAGAGAAGCCTTTTTGAACCTGATCACTACGCTGGGATCTGGCAACTGAACTCAGAAGGCCAGTTACTGCAAACGATCAAGTCAGGTGAATTACCTGAAGAAACGAAATGGGAAACTCTTGAGGAATTCAATCAAGCCGAACTTGGCCCTCTGCAGTTGCTCGAATCAGGAACAATGGTACTGCCGATACGGGTGGATGTAGCTAATGAAGAACTGATTGGTCGAGACCAGACCAATTCGTATTTGCTAGCCCTGCTCAGCAGTCAATTGATGATGGAGTTGTTTACAGGCAAAAATCAAGACGGACAAAGCAGAGGATTCTTTGCCGATTCAAAGGGGAATGTACTCTCATTCATACCTGATAGAAGTCTGTCTGACGAAACTTGGCAGTTGATTGGAAATTGTCGTGAGGAGGTTACAGGATCTGGAATTGTGGTTAATGACTTTGGTGATGATGTAGTGACCGCTTATCGCTGGCTAGGCTATCCAAATGCTTGCCTAATTGTAGAAGTCGACCGAGAAATCGCTATCGGCAAGCTTGGTGTGCGGTTGCCGTTATTAGTTGCTTTGATCCTCGGAATTATCATTGGAATTTCACTATTGGGAGTTCGTTTTCTAAGCCGTCACTTGATGCAACCGATTAATGAACTTGTCGGTATTGTCAACAAGGTGGCAGATGGAGATTTCACGTCGCGGCCGAAGGAAAGTCAGTTGGTGGAGATCAAGAAACTTCATCGAGCTTTTACGGATATGGCGAATAGCTTGGAAACCTACAACCGTTACCTTGAAGAGCGAGTTTCCCAGCGAACCTTGGAATTGAATGAAAAAAACCTACAACTTCGTGAAACCATGCGCCTGCTGGATGAAGAAAAAAAGAAGCAGGTACAACAGGCATACAATGCAGGTATTGTTGAACACGCAATCAGTGTTCTGCACAACATCGGGAACGCCATTACCCCACTTGCGGTCAGATTACAAAAGCTGCACCAGAACAAAGTAGAATCACAGTTTTCTAGTTATCTCCAGCAGCTATGCAGTTTATTGGAGCAGCATCAGAGTGATCTTGAAGATTTTTTCTGTTCCTCCCGTGGTCAGCAGTTTCTCCCATTCCTCAAGCAACTCACACAAACCTCTGACCAACAGAAAGAGGATGAGTTGAAGTCAATGGATGTGATGGCTCATCAGCTTGATCACATCACTGAAATCATTGCTCTGCAGCAAAAATATGCTACACAGCAGTCGAATACTGAAGAAATACAGATTTCACAAGTGATTGATGATGCCATGGAAATGATGAAGCCTGCATTTGATAAACGAAACATCATAGTTCTTGAAGAGGTTCAGCCTGAGTTACCAAGAATTCAGAATGATCCAAACAAGCTCGTCCAGATATTTATGAATTTGTTCAAAAACAGCATCGAAAGTATAGATCAGTGCCTTAGGGCCCCTAAAGAAGGCTATCAAGGTACAGTCAGAGTGGGAGTAGGGACTGTGGGAGTTGACCAATTGCACATTTATGTGAAAGACAATGGTCAAGGTGCTGAACCAGAATCCCTGAAGCGGGCATTCGAATTTGGGTACTCTACCAAGAAGCGAGGCTCTGGGTTTGGCTTGCACGACTGTGCTAATTTTATCCGCTTTCACAAGGGGACCGTAGAGTTGACATCTGAAGGTATTGGTAAGGGGGCTACAATTACATTCACTCTTCCAATCACCAAATCGAAGAATGAGAAAGACGAACAAGGGGCCTAGAATCCTCAGTTCTTTGGTTCTTCAAATCTTGAAATAAATAGATGCGGATGGATAGGTAATTAGCTCATGATGGATGCTGTGCAACAAAATCAAATTCAGATTAAACGGGATGCACTGAATATGAATGTAATGTCTCTAAAGCCAGAGCACTTTCAGGATTTGGCTCATGTTGGTGCAATTCTCACAGAATTGGATGAATTCGCATCACTAATGGATAGACTGGGGCAGCTTAAATTCAGTAGGATTCTAAAGGAATTGGGGCACCGGCTTGGCCAAATTGTGGCAGAGTTGTCCCCATACGAATCTGGTTTGGAAGAATTTCAGCAACTTCATGAGCAGTTTGATAATGCATTAGAACTTCTTTACGCAGGTGATCAAGAGGACGCCATTAAGATTTTGACACATGCTTTAGATAATAAATCAACAGATTTGAATAGTTTAGAATTACAGGACCAATACAGTGATTACGCCGAGATTATCCAACTCTGCAATGAAGAGATGAAAAGGGATGAAACCCTAACGGAGTTTATTAGTGAGACAGAGGAAGGGCTACAGAAGACAGAGGAAACTCTAATTGGATTGGAAGAAGATTTCGAGGATCAAAAAGCAATTTCTAGCATCTTTCGTGTCTTTCACACAATTAAAGGAACTGCTGGTTTTTTAGGATTGACCGATTTGGGAAGCTTGGCCCATAGGACAGAGGACTTGATGGTTCAGATCAACGAGGGTGAACGCGAAATAACATTGGAGATCTTGAACACAATTCTGTGTGCTACGGATGGTTTGTCTAAGTTGATTAGTCAAATGAAGGCTATGATTGCGGGAATGAATTCAGAACCAGTGGATCTTCGAGAAGCTTATCAACTTTTGGATCATTTGCTAAATGATGAAGTATCTAAATCTACCCTTATTTCGACAAATCCTACTCCTGAACCTATTAGAGGAGTCCCGCCACCTCACTATACAGATCAAAAAACTCTGATGGAAAATCACCCTGAAGCGGGCCAGATTTCCACGAGTGCTTCGAAGTCTCCCACCAATGAGGTTACAACAACGAATGAGAACGTGGCAGCAACTCAAATCATGGATATGCTTAAAATTCCTGCATTAAAACTTGATGAGTTGTCTGAGTTCATTGGTGAAATGGTGGTTGCGCTCTCGGTTTTGTCCCAGAATCCAACCATTGCCAATCTGGAAGATCGTGAATTACATGACCGACTGGATCAGTTGAATAAAATCACAGAGCAACTTCGGGATCGGATTCTCAGTATTCGCATGTTTCCGGTCAAGAATGTCTTTTCAAAGCTGACAAGGCAGATGCGAGATCTCTCAAAAAAATCTGGTAAGCAGGTCAAGCTCACCATTCAGGGAGAAGATACGCTGGTCGATAAGACAATCATAGATAGTATCTATGCCCCTCTGATGCATATCATGCGAAATACTGTCGATCATGGAATTGAAATTCCTGAGGAACGAACAGCAGTGGGTAAGTCCTCAGAAGGGACTGTCCAGCTTTCAGCACACCACCTTGGGGATTCTATTCTGATTGAAGTGCGTGATGACGGGCGTGGATTGGATCGTCAGAAACTACTCACGAAAGCCATGGAGCGTGGGCTGATCAACGAGCGAGAAAATCTAACAGATCAGCAAATTTTCATGTTCATCTTTACGAGTGGTGTTTCAACAGCAAAGGAAGTGACGGATATTTCTGGCCGTGGGGTCGGCATGGATGTGGTGAAGAAAGAGGTTGAGAAACTTCGTGGCAAGATCAGCGTGGAAACTGAGGCAGGAAAGGGTACGGCTTTCTTGATCAAATTGCCCTTGACGACTTCAATCATTGAAGGGCTGGTGGTCCGTTTGGGCGAGAATCGCTTTGTGTTACCCATTCTTGATGTACACCTGACACTGATTCCAAAGAAGGATCAACTTTATGACGTTCAAGATCGAGAAAGTGAGTGTTTGATCCTGGCTGGAGAAGTCATCCCAATCATGAGGCTTCATGAGTTTTTTGATGTTGAGGCTGATGTGATGATCCCTGAGGAAGCAATAATTGTAGTTGTCAAATATGGTGAGAAAAAATATGGACTGATGGTTGATGAACTACTGCACCGGCAACAAATTGTGGTAAAGAATCTTGGAGAAACTTTTGTCAATCTGCCTGGAATCACAGGGGGAACAATTCTTGGTGATGGGAGAGTCGGATTGATTTTAGATCCAGAGACGCTGATTCATCGCTCACACAACATCAACATGACGATCAATTGAGTACACTAGATCAGTTGGGGAAAAACTGATGAATGATCTATTTGAAAATTCAGATGGGAAGTTACTGACTTTTCTACTGGGTAATCAAGAATATGGAATCAAAATTCTTGAGGCTCGTGAAGTTGTGGGCATGATGCACATTGATCCTGTCCCACATACCTCTGATTTTATGAAAGGGGTAATCAATCTTCGTGGAAAGATCATCCCAGTGATTGATTTGCGGACCAAGTTCAAGATGTCTCAGGCGGCACCGACCAATGAAACCTGTATTATTGTTGTCGATTTTGGCAACGCTTATACGGGAATCATTGTAGATTTTTTGATTGGGGTAACCAGAATTGAAGAGGTCAGTTTTGAAGAGACTCCCCAGATGAGTGCCAACATTCGAGCCGAATTCATTTCAGGAATGGCCAAGTTGGAAGATAGGGTCGTGATTGTTCTTGAACTAAAAAATGTTTTGTCTGCAAAGGCAATGGTAAATATCCCAAAAAATCAACCTGAGATCGCATTATGACTGTTTCCATGCGAGGTCTTCTGAATTGGGGGGGCTATGTACTGGCTTTGCTGATTCTGCTGGGGGGAGAGTTGTTTCTCCGAAGAGAAATGCTGCTGTCGCTTGAAGAGTCCTCACTTGATCAAGCCACTTTAGAAAAGCTGTATGAACTCTCGGCAACACACGAACTGTGGCTCATAATACTTGTGGGAATACTTGCACTGCTCTCAGTGTTGATATTTTGGAATACAAGCAGCGCCAGTAGGCCTCTGAAGGTAATGGTTGAGGAATTGTTGAATACTTCTTCACAACTTCGCAAAGCGTCTGAGCAGGTCGCAAAAAATTCTGCTGAGCTTTCTAACGATTCTATGCAGCAGGCAACTAGTGGAGAATTGGCGTCTAATGTGATGCATGAAATTGCTTTGCCATCGATTGCTGTCTTTTCATCAAGTTCTATCCAAGTAGCAGAGCAGATTGAGGATATTAACGCCCTGGCTCGTTCAGTTGAAGAAAATACAAGACGTACCTTAGAACTTTCCGCAGAAGCCCGGGCAGCGGCAGAGAGTGGGGTTCAGGCGATGAGTGAAATTAGCAGTGCGATGAGAGGCGTTCAGGAAGGAAGTACTCGCATTACGGATATCATTGAGGTAATTGATACAATTACTCATCAAACGAAGATGCTGGCAACAAATGCAGCAATTGAAGCAGCCAGAGCCGGTGAGCAAGGCAAAGGTTTTGCGGTAGTGGCGGATGAAGTGTCCAAGTTGGCAGAAAACTCCAAGAAAGCTGCTCGTGAAATTGGTGAACTGATTAGAGAAAGCGTTAACAAGGCTCGAGATGGGGGAAAGCTTGCTGCAGATGGAGAAGCAGCACTTCAAAATATCCTGCAAACTGTAGTTGAAGTTGTTGACCTCGTAAGCGACGTTGCCCTTTCTGCCTCTGAGCAAACAGATAAAATGAGAGAGGCGGAACGGCTGATCATTGAGATCAAGCAGGCTTCAACAGATCAAAATAAGCATACTCCTGAGTTGGCCACAGCTATTCAGGATATGATCAAGGTTGCTCAGAAATCAGCAATGAATGCCGAGTCTGGAACCGTTGCAGCAGAACAACTTTTTGCCCAAGTACTGATTTTGAGCGACTTGGTGGATCGCCTCGCTACCCAGATTGGCACCTCCAAAACATCTGAAGTGACACCAATTCAAACTCTAAAACCCAAAAAAGAAGCTGCTAATAGTGCTCGCTTACTTCCTGCACCAGCAAAAAAGGCAGGCGCAACAAAGTTTAATCCAGAGTCGAAACGCCCACCGACAATGAAAGCTACGACTTTGAATATCAATCCGTCCAAACCAAAATCTGATCCTCAAAGCAAGCCTTCCGATATCATTCCCATGCGTGATGACTTTTCTGAATTCTGAGAGATTTTTTTGCAGGGTTTCTCTCAAAAGCGAGCAATATTATGGTGTCTCGATTGGGGCTAACCTCCCGTATTTTGCTTGCCAGTAGTTTTGTAATCCTTGTGCTTGCTCTAATGCGATTAGGTATCAATTGGTTTTTTTATTGAAGATCAGGTACTGCGGGAGATTCTATTGCAATCTAGGGCGGTGACCCAGCAGGCTCACATTGTCTTGAAACAAAGCTCTCAGATTCATGCTCAGCACATGGAAACATTTGGAGAGAGGGGACAAATAAAAAGTCAGAATATAACCAAATCTAAAAGCCTTTCATCGGGTGTGATACCCATTCATTTTGCCCAGAAAGTCGCTCAGCAGGGATTGGACAGTGAGCAACATGATTTTCTAGTATTTCGAGAAAACATTTTAAATCAAGCGGGCTTTACAGATTTGGCTCTGCTCAATCAACTCCGTGAGAATGAACTCAATGAACTATTTGAAATAGACGAAAAACAAAACGTTGTCCGCTATGTCAGTCCAATTCGAGTAGGGAAAGAATGCTTGGTCTGCCATGGTGCGACAGGAAGTCTGGAGCAGGATCCATCAGATACATTAAAAAATAAATTGTATGGGTGGGAAGTTGGAGAAATCCCAGGAGCCTTTGTTGTAATTGTGGACCTCCAACTTATTTCAGATCGTTTTGATGAAACCATACCAAGACTTCTCTTGGTGAGTCTAATCGCGCTTTGTTTTGGGCTGGCGATAGCATTTTTGGTCACTCATTCGATCTTGAGACGACTGAAGAGTTTTGTCATTCGACTGCACCGAATTGCTCAGGGTAATGTGAGAATTGCTGAACAGGTTAGTCAAAATAGTTTTAGCGTAGCTTTGTCGAATAAAACCCAAGCTACTCACTTTCTGAAGATAACAGAAAAGATTAATGAACTTGGAACACAATCTATGACAATCATAGATAAGGCTCAATCAAACATCAATTCTACTAATCAATTGAATGACTCCTTTCAACAGATTATTAAGCAATCCCAATCCACAGCGCAGGCTATTTTAGACATGGAAAGCTCTGTCAAAGAGGGTTCTGAAGCGATGGTAAATATTATGGGTGTCCTACTTGAGGTCAAAGAAAGTGGTCTGCTCATCAATAAAATTTTGGATTCCTTGAATAGTATCACCCAGCAGACAAAGATGTTGGCAACAAACGCGGCAATTGAAGCAGCTCGAGCCGGTGAGCACGGTAAAGGTTTCGGTGTAGTAGCCAATGAGGTCGCAAAACTCGCAGAAAACTCAAAGTTTGCCGCTCAACAGATTTCAAAATTGATCTCAGGTTCAGCACATCAAGGTATGCAAATCGGTGAACTTGCCGATAGAGGAATCCAACTACTAAAGCAATTGGAGAACAAATTTAAAGCTCTTTCAGATTTTGTGTAAGTCTTGGCAAAATCTGTTCACTCAAATAGTGACAATGTCACTGCTATCAACAGTCGGGCTTCACAAGTGAGTGAGTCTTCAATGTCTCAATTTGAGGAAACGGAAGACATACTTTGTCTTCTTAAGCAGATGGATGAAAATGAAAACAAAAATAAAAACCTCACAGAAAAGACCTTGAGCGAAGCACATCAGCTACACGAAGGAATCCTGCATTTGCTGGGTCTGATCAAAGAGATTGAAGGGCTAATTTCAGGTGCTGAAAATTCAACCAAAATTTCGAAAACCAGGCTTGATAATCCAAGCAAAATAAAACTTCTGCAGCTACCTTCGACTACAAGAAATTTAGGTAATTGAACTTTGTAGATGTTACTTCCTCAAATGGATGATTCGGAGTTTGAAGACTTCCGAAAACTGATTCATGAAAGTATAGGCATCAGCTTGTCGCTCCAGAAGAAGCAGCTGTTGATGACTCGGCTATACCGACGGATGCATCAACTTGGGATAAACTCCTATGGAGAGTATTGGGAGCGTGTACTAAATGATGAAACTGGTTTGGAAATGGTTTTGTTGTTGAACGCTGTTTCCACCAACAAGACAGATTTCTTTCGGGAAAGCGATCATTTCACGTTTTTAAAGCACGAAGTTTACCCACACCTCCAAAAACAACAAATGATCCGTATTTGGAGTTGTGCCTGTTCGAGTGGTGAAGAGGCCTACACGATTGCAATGACGCTGCTCGACACATTTGGAGGAGTTTTGGGTGGTCGAGATGTAAAGATTCTAGCTACTGATATCTCCACTGGAATGCTGGATCAGGCGGAACTAGGTCGCTATCCAGTCAATCAGTTGACTCTAATACCTGAAGTCTTGCGCAATCGTTATTGCCAGATTCTGCCAGAAAACAATGAAGAGATGTTTGAGGTCAGTAATCAATTGAAGGCAATGATTAGATTTCGCCGATTGAACCTAATTCAGGAATATCCGTTACGGACCCAGTTTGATTTCATCATGTGCAGAAATGTCATGATATATTTTGACCGTGACGATCAGGAAAAACTGATTGAGCGTTTGAGTAGCTATATCAAACCGGGTGGGTATCTCTTCGTAGGTCACTCGGAAAGTTTAATTGGCCTGCAGAATTCATTGAAGTATTTACAAAGTTCTATTTACCAGCGGATCTAATCGAGTTAATTTCCAGTCTTTATAAAATATTCAGAGGCAAATGAAATGAGAGGTGGGCTAGTCAAAGTGCTGATCGTGGATGATGCACCGATTGTAAGAAATGTCCTCACAAAAGAACTCAGTCGGGATTCACGTATTGAAGTCGTTGGTGCTGCTGAGGATGCGTACCAAGCTAGAGATATGATCATTGAAAGAAATCCTGATGTGATCTCCCTTGATTTACTGATGCCAAGAATGGATGGCTTGGAATTCATGGAGGTCTTGATGAAACATTGGCCCATGCCTATAATTGTGCTGAGTTCAATAGTAGATGACCACTGGGATCAAGCACTAAGAGCCTTGGAGTTGGGGGCTATTGAAGTGTTCGCAAAGCCAAACCCAGAGGATCCTGTTGCCTTCAAAGCGATGTTGGCCCGTTTGACAGATACTCTTGCTTGGGCTGCAAGGATTGATATGAATGAGGTGCTGAAGAAAAAAAAGATTCAGAGCAAACCGAGTCCTCTGAAATCACCTTCTTTAGCCAGAGCTGCTGACAAAATAATTGCAATTGGTGCTTCGACAGGTGGGGCCGAAGCACTGCGAAATATTATTCCACTGTTTCCACCGACTACCCCAGGTATATTGATTGTTCAGCACATGCCGGAGCACTTCACACATTCCTTTGCACAGCGACTCAATCAGATGTCACAGATTGAGGTTAAGGAGGCAGAAAATGGAGATGAAGTTTATCCAGGTCGGGCGCTGTTAGCTCCAGGGGATCATCACATGCGATTGAAAAACAAGAATGGAAAGTATGCAGTAGATATCGTCAAGGGGCCGTTAGTTTCACGTCACCGTCCCTCTGTGGATGTGATGATGCAGTCTGTGGCAGATACTGCTGGTGCTGAGGGGGTGGGTGTGATGTTGACAGGAATGGGGAACGATGGGGCCAAGGGTATGCTGTCTATGAGAGAGCGAGGTGCTCGGACTATCGCACAAAGTGAGGAAACCTGCGTGGTGTTTGGCATGCCCCGGGAGGTGCTCAATAATGGCGGTGCAGAAACCGCTGTACCGCTTCCTGATATCGCCAGTAAGTTGATGAGTTTAGTCTAACTTGGTAGCATTCACTATCCGATTGGTAGTTCAATAGTAAAGCCTGCGCCTCCGTCCTCTAGGTTCTTGAAGCGAACAAATCCGTTGTGGTCTGAAATCGTCTGATGAATGATTGTCAGCCCCAAGCCTGTACCATCCTTCTTGGTGGTCGCATACGGTTCGAACAATCGATTAATGATTTCTGGTTCGATTCCAGTGCCGTTATCTGATACTTCAATTCTCGCGATACGCGACTCCTCAGCGACACTTGTCTTAATTTGAACAGTACCTTGTCTCAGCAGACGTGATAGCCTGCCTTTATTCTCCACAGCTGTTATTGCGTTGTCTACTAAGTTGACTACCACGCGTTTCATTTGTTCTGCGTCAATTGACAACTTGGGCATGTCGTCGCAAAGATCAGCCACCAACTGAATACGAGTGGGAAGGTTCCCTTCATATAGATTCGCGACCTCTGATAGTACAACATGTAGATCCGTAGGTCGCAAGTGAGATTCTGGAATTCTGGCGAACTGTGAGAACTCGCTAACCATTCGTTTGAGCTGTTCCACCTCGTTGATGATTGTCTGAGTTGATTGCTGTAGAGGTTTGGGGTCATCAACTTTGTTTGCATACTTCCGTCGAATTCGCTCGGCAGAGAGTTGAATTGGGGTCAAGGGATTCTTAATTTCATGGGCAATCCGCCGCGCAACTTCCCGCCATGCTTGGGAACGCTGTAGACGATGAATTTCCGTGATGTTGTTGTAGACTGCAATCACTCCAATAGGTTCATTATCTCGATTTTGAAGTTTAAGCAGAGTCACCGCAACCTGGATAGGCTGTTGTTGGTGGGCCAAAGTTAAATGGCGATATACACTCTCAGCCTGGTGCGCTTGTAATTGTTCCCACATTTCGACAAATGCCTTTAGTGCGTCCTCTGAAAGCACTTCATCAATCCGATTATTTTCACCACCCTTGTCTACTCGCCAGGGTAAAAGTTGGTGAGCAGCTCGATTCACACGACGGATCCTGCCCTCAGGATCCAGCAGGACTACGCCAGTACTGATATTCTCCAAGACTAATTCCAAGAGTTGGTGCTGTTCTTCCAAAGCTTGATGGCTTTGTTGAAGGTGATCAGTTGTACGCTCCAAAGCGATCTGATTAATTTCCAGATCTTGACTCATCGAATTGAAGGCTCGAACCAGTAAACCAAAGTCTTTGTCCAGGGTAGACTTGGGCTTGACCTGATACCCCAATTCACCATCAGCGACTCTTTGAGTAGCTTGGGCTAGATCCTCAATTGGCTGAACAAATCCACGTGCAAAATAAAAGGCTAGCCACGTTGCAACAAAGACAATGCAGAGCGTCATCAGCAGAAAGATCACCAGATAATAACGACGCAGCAAGTCTTCGGATTCACTAAAAAACCTAGAATTTCGCTCTTGTTCGATGATGCCGTTGATTGCCTGACTAATAGGTTGAGATGCAGGATGGAAGAGTTCCAACAAAAATTCCTGACCTTGTGGGGCTGTTAGCTTGTGCATAGAGCGATAGAGAAACCGATCTTGTTGCTCTTCGACAAGCCATGACTCCTCTTGTTGGAGAACTTGGTACCACTCAGCTGTACTTGGTGCTTTCCAAGTATGCCTTGCTTCTTCCGTACGAAGCTTTTGATGGATAATTTCTCGCTGAGGATTATAGACCGTGAGTCCATCACCCAAAGATCTTCCCAGTCGTTCATCCAGCTCTTCTAGATTGGTGAAGAGATCAGGGTTCTGCTGAAGGGTATGCCGGAGAACCCAGCTTTCCAATGCTAGCGTCTCTTTCAAGTCACGATGATAAATTTCGGAGACCTGGCGTGCGTTATCAACTACTGACTCATGCTGTCCGGTCAACCAGGATTCCAGTGTAGTGGAGATGAAACTACTGGCAAAGAGATGGAAAGCCATCGCGGGCAAGGATAGAAGCGTGAATGCTGCAATTAACTTAGTCTTCAGAGTAACACCTAGTACCTGCTTGTGCCGCTCAACGACAAGCTTCAGCAGGTTTTTCGCGATCATGTAGAAGACAACCGCCAACAAGACGATGTTGATGTTGATTGCTACAAAGAGAATCAGGCGGGAATTTACGCTACCAGTGTCAGGCAGTCCTTGACGAGTATTGAAGTAGATAAGGAAAACAATCAGTAGCAGGAGGATGGCGGTGGCCAACAACCTGTGGCGGATGCGAGGGTCGGCCTCGAGAAGTGTACTGAGGCCCGCCCGCGCTTCGGCGAGGCGGAGACGCATGGTGACTTATTGAATGACGGACTTATGGTAATCTACCTTGGAGGCAACTTGGTTGTGGTCTACTTTGTATTCCTCACTGTGTTTGACGAGCAATTGTTGTGCTTCAAAGACGCCGTTCTCCATCCGACCTTCGACGACCACTCCTTGGCCTTCTTTGAACATATCCGGTTTGACGCCCTCATATATCACTGGGATGGAGCGTATGGAGTCTTCTGTGATATGAAATGCCAGTCGAATGCTACGTGCATCCCATTCGACAGTACCTGGTTGAACAAGTGCCCCGATTCGAATGGTTTTCTCTTGAAAATCAGTTGGCGCCGCCAGAACTTCCTGGGGGGTGTAGAAGTAGACAGTCATCTCTTGTAGCCCCTGCACAGATAGGGCCGCTAAAACACCAAAGATAACAGCACCTCCGATTACGAACTTGTGACGAGTCTTCATTTTTGTCGTTGGGTTTCCTTAAGATTTTTCAAAGATTGTTGAAACACTTTTCTTTTTTTTTTGATCCAAGGGATGTAAATCATGAAAGCCAAAAGCCAAAAGCCATAGCTGATTAGCACATATTCCAGATTCATGGGCATCAGATGACCCCCTGGGCAAGTTCCTCATGAAGCTGGTCCTGATTTTCTTCCATTTGCCATCGCAACAGCAGCAAGTATCCATAAAAAAGAAGCATGGCAAACATGCTTGCCAATAAAGGGTAAAGTAATTCTGTAGGCATAGCCGGTTTAGCGGCCCCTTCTTGCACTTTAAAGAGTGTAGAGGGCTGATGCAAGGTTCGCCACCACTCTACGGATTTATGTACAATTGGGATATCAAGAAAGCCAACAATACCCAGCACTGATGCGAATCGAGCCTCTTTCTCACGATCTTGAACAGAAAGTCTCAGAAGAAAGTAGCCGAGGAAAATAAGAAATAAAAGCAAGGTGGTGGTAAGGCGGGCATCCCAAACCCAATAGGTTCCCCAGGTGGGACGGCCCCAAATTGCTCCAGAAAATAGAACCATTGCGCAGAAAATCAGACCGATTTCAGCGGATACCTTGGCGATCCGATCGAAGACAAGAAGACGTTTCCACAAATAGGCTATTCCGAGGGCAAAAGTCACAAAGAAGGCTAGATAGGTAACAATGACAGAGGGCACATGAATGTACATGATTTTTTGGACAAAACCCTGTTCAGTCTCTGTGGGAGTGAAGACAAATACCCAAAGACCACATGCAAACAGTGTTAGTGGTGCGATGATTTCCAGTCGGGCTGTCCAACGAGCGGCACTATCCATTCAGTAGTTTCTCTAGAAGCTGATTCACAATCTGTGGGTTTGCTTGTCCCCTTGTTTCCTTCATCACCTGACCAACAAAAAATCCCTTGATTTGGGTTTTGCCTGTTCGGTATTGTTTCACCTGCTTTGGATTGTTTGCTAACAGTGTCTCCAGCAAACGTCGTAGTGCACCCTCGTCAGAAACTTGTTTTAATCCGCGGGCTTCAATAATTGTAGCTGGATCTTCACCAGACTGAACCATTTCTTCGAAAACAGTCTTAGCAATCTTTCCACTAATCGAACCTTCATGCAAAAAGTTAATTAGACTAGCGAGGCTGTTGGCAGGAATGCCAACATTTCGGATATCCACCTTATTTTCATTCATTAGCCGCATCAGTTCACCACTGATCCAGTTACAAACCAATTTGGGATCAGCATTGGTAGCAACTACTTCCTCAAAGTATTCTGCAACCTCTTTATCTGCGACTAGCACTTCAGCATCGTAGGTACTCAGTCCAAATAACTCCATGAAGCGCCGTTTTTTAACGTCTGGCAATTCTGGGAGTTGATCGCGAATCTGCTCAACAAAACCTGAGGAGATTTTGACAACAGGCAAATCAGGGTCTGGGAAATAGCGGTAGTCGTGTGCCTCTTCCTTGGATCGCATACTGTAGGTGTTCTTTTTCACTGAATCCCACAACCTCGTTTCTTGGAGGATTCGCTTGCCGTCTAGAATATCTTCTGTTTGGCGGGCAATTTCGTAAGTGATGGCTTGCTGAACGAAGCGAAAGGAGTTGAGATTTTTGGTTTCTGTGCGAGTCCCAAATTTTTCTTGCCCCATAGGACGTAGAGAAACATTGGCATCACAGCGAAAATGACCCTTTTCCATATCTCCTTCACTGATTCCAAGATAAGTAACGATGGAGTGCATCTTCTCCATGTAAGCTTTGGCTTCTTCTGGGGTGCGGAGGTCGGGTTCACTCACAATTTCAAGAAGGGGAACTCCAGCCCGGTTCAGATCAACAAAACTTGAGTCGCCATGCTCTTCGTGAATCAGTTTGCCAGCATCTTCTTCCATGTGAATACGTGTGATACGGATCCTCTTGGTTTGCCCCTCCAATTCAATGTCAAGCCAGCCATTTTCACAGATGGGTCGGTCAAATTGAGAGATCTGATAGGCTTTTGGTAAGTCAGGATAGAAGTAGTTTTTTCGAGAAAATTGTGAATCCAAACGAATGGTGCAGTTTGTTGCCAAGCCTAATCGAATGGCAAATTCCACAACGCGACGGTTCAAAACTGGCAGTGCCCCAGGTAATCCAAGACACACGGGGCAGGTGCTTTCATTGGGGGGGTTGCCGAATTGGGTTGAGCAGGAACAAAATATTTTGGATTGTGTAGCAAGTTGGGCATGAATTTCCAGCCCAATTACAGATTCAAATTGCATGTTGGTGTGGAGAAAGTATGGCGTGTGAGCGTGAAACGGTCCTCAGTCCTTGAGTTCCTCTAATCTTGCTTGAAGTTCACGTACCTGGGCCTGTATACGCTGTCGTTCTTGTTCTTTATTTGTAGTAAGATTTGACGATCTTATTCTACTTTGTGCTTCAGGTTTGGAATCAAGAAATGGATTGAAGAAGGGCATCTTCATTTCACCACCCATCAACCAGGGGTTAGTGAAATTTGAGATTTGTCGTTGCATCGCATCGCGTGTGTCCAAGTAGGAATCTAACATTTTTGGCACAAAGTCTGTGAAAAATTCACCAAGGATTCCTTCACGATTACGAATGACTTGGTGCAGAAAAGACGAAGAGAACAGATAGATTCCATCGCGTTCCATAACGATTTGGGTCAAAATCGCCTGAGTGATATCTTCTTTTGTTTTGGAATCCACCACTTGTACATCGAAGCCTTGTTGAATCAACTCTCCCAACTCTTCAATGGTCAAGTAGCGACTATGTGCCGTGTCGTAGAGCCGCCGATTCGAATACTTTTTAATGGTAATCACTATGTTGTACGAAGCTTTCCTCCCCATGCTTCTCCAAAAATTCTTTGTTGAAACAGATACCTAAATCTAGAGCAGGACGCCTACAGGCTCAAGTTAATTTCAGAATAAGAATCATCTCTCCATATTTTTGAAATATTCAGGTACATTTTCAATATTTACATCATTTACAATATCCTCAATGACTTGGAAAGATCTCCCTCGCCCTCTCGTCTGTTTGGCTCCAATGGATGGGATCACAAACACAGCTTATCGTCGAATAGTTCGTAGCTTGAGCAAGCGCACTCTTCTTTTCAGTGAGTTCACAAGTGTAGATGGCTTGCTACGAAGTGAGCGACTCAGAGAAAGGATGGACTATCATCCATGTGAGCATCCATTCTTCATGCAGTTATTTGGAAACGATCCTCGAGCTTTTGCGGAAGTCTCCAAAATGGTCGAAGATCGTGGAATTCTGGGGGTTGATATAAATATGGGGTGTCCTTCCAAAAAAATTGTGAATTCTCAACACGGTAGCGCTCTGATGAAAGATGTTGATGGCGCTTGCAGAATCATTGAATCGATTCGTAGTTCCTGCAATCTTGAAGTTTCAGTGAAGACAAGGCTGGGTTGGGAAAATGCTGACAACTTGATTCCCTTTGCAAAATCTTTGGAAAGTGCCGGCACTTCTCTGGTAACGATTCACGGACGAACTTACCGACAGGCGTTCAAGGGAAACGCGAATTGGGAACCTATTTATGAGCTGAAACGAAACTTGTCTATTCCAGTTGTAGGTAACGGGGACGTTCAGGATCATTCAGACGGTATCAATAAAGCCAAAAACCTTGATGGTTTCATGATTGGGCGGAGTGCAATCGGAAATCCCTGGGTTTTCTGCAATCCAAATGAGCGAGCTAGCCCATCTTTTACAGAGAGGGTCGAAACCGCCATACGACACTACGAGCTCTTACGAGAATTCCAGACAGAGCAAAGGGCGTTGAGAGAATTTAGAAAATACCTTCGAGAATATATTCAGGGATTCCAGCACGCAAAGGAGCAGCGCAAGAAATTGATGACCTGTGAGCGTGAAGAAGATTTTCTCCAGCAGATGCGGGAGATAGCCAACTGGAAGGTTTCTGACGCTGAACTGGCTTTTGCCAGCTGAATTAACCATGTTTTTAGCTCTACTAGATGAGGGTGAATGCTATCAAAATGATAGCAAGGAAAATAATAGTTCCACCCAAGGCACCTCCTAAAATGTGGATCAAATGACTGAATTTCGAGCTAGCATAAAACTGATTTACTCCCCCATTCTGCTGATTGAAGAGTGAAAAAATGCGTATTCTAGTAACTGGAGCCGCAGGATTTATTGGTTTCCATCTGACTCGTCGGTTACTAGACCGAGGAGATACTGTTGTCGGATTGGACAACCTAAACAATTACTATGACGTGGGACTTAAGCGAAATCGTCTCATGCTGCTGGATCAGGAAAAAGGATTTAATTTCATTGAAGCTGACCTCATAGATGCTGATTCAATTCAGAAAGTTTTTGATCACTATGCTTTTGAACGAGTCGTGAACCTCGCTGCACAAGCAGGGGTGCGCTATAGTTTAGAAAATCCCAGGGCTTACATTGATGCGAATATCGTAGGATTTCTAAATATCCTTGAAAACTGCCGCCATTATGATGTTCCACATTTGGTATATGCGTCTAGTAGTTCAGTATATGGAGCCAACACAAAAATGCCCTTCAGTGTTCACCACAACGTAGACCATCCAGTGAGCCTCTATGCTGCAAGCAAGAAATCCAATGAGTTGATGGCTCACACCTACAGCTACTTGTTTAGGTTACCAACCACAGGTCTTCGGTTTTTTACAGTCTATGGACCATGGGGTCGTCCCGACATGGCTCTGTTTCTATTTACCAAAGCAATCTTGAAGGGTGAACCTATCCAAGTTTTCAATCATGGCAAGATGCGTAGAGATTTTACTTATGTAGATGACATTGTGGAGGGAGTAATAAGAGTCACTGACAAAATTCCAGCAGGAAATGACAATTGGAGTGGGGATAAGCCCGACCCTGCTTCCAGCACGGCACCCTATCGGATTTATAACATTGGTAACCATGAACCGATTGAACTACTTCATTTTATTGACGTACTTGAAAAAGCTTTAGGGCAAGAAGCTCAAAAAGAATTTATATCTATCCAACCTGGTGATGTTCCTGTGACCTATGCGAATGTGGAAGCATTAGAGAAAGACCTAGACTTTCTCCCAAATACACCGATTGAAGAGGGCATTCAGCGATTTGTCGCTTGGTACCGAGATTACTACAAAATTCCAGTTTCATGATGGTTGATCAATGAGGGTATGCTCCTTTAATGAGTATCAGACTGTCTTGAATCTATTTCCATGAAACTGGATTCGTTCAAAAGACTTTCTCCAGTTGCAGTTCAATAATCCCATTGACCTTATTGAGCTTTAGAACTTTTTAATTTCCTATTTCCCCAAGTAATTTCCCCAAGTATTGTTGAGGTCCGAGGCCTTACCGTGTCTTCTGTATTCAATTAATGAAAAGATAAATCATAAATTCAGTTAAATAGAGTAATTTTTTATTAATTTTTTCAATAAATAGAAAAAAATTATTTTGTATATACGAAATTATTGACTGCGATCAATGAAAGTGAAACTATAGATGTATTGTTAGTGTTTAAATTATTCCCACCTACTCGATTCCACCACTCCACAGTAACTAAAACCGGAGTCGCAATGATGACCGAAAATAGGCAAAGTGCCACAGCACAGAGCCCCAAATCAAAAGTTATGAAAAGCCTTTTAGAAGATGGCAAAGCAAAAGGCTATTTGACCTTAGAAGATATCAACAGCCACCTCAGCGAACCAAATGACGGAGCCAAAGAAGATAACAGCCAGATGGAGCAGATTTTTAACGCTCTAACAGGCGCTGGGATTGAGGTATTAGAAGATGAAGATTCTGAAGAAGAAATTGCTCTCAAGGACAGAGATGAATTAGCAATTGATGATTCCCTGAGTAGTGCGGAATTAGCAGCGATTAATAGTGATCCTGTTCAGCTTTATCTCCGAAAGATGGGATGCATCAGTTTACTAACCAGGGATGAGGAGTTGCAGATCGCTCAGTCAATTGAAGAAGGAAACTTTGCTCTTCTCCAGATTTTTGCTCGTTCAATTTTGGTACTGGAGAATCTAAGTCAATTAAAAAGGAAGCTAAAAGATGGTCATGTTCGTGCCAAGAACTTAATTGCTGGTCTGGATGAAGATGACAATGTCATTGAGGACGATGAACGAGCATCGAAAAAGCTCCAGGAGGTATTAGCTCAGATAGACGAACTCCGCAAACAAATGTTAGAGATATCAACCAATCCAACTGCCAACAAATTTGATAAACCAGAACTGGAATTGCTACAGAAAAAAATTCTCAAGAAACTTGAGAAAGCAAATTTCAACTCACGTCAACTAGAGACGCTCTGTTCCACAATGCTTCAGCACTACGCAAAGATTAGGACTCTAAAACGTAGAGTGCAGGTTTATGAGGAGCAACTGCAGATTGCTCCAAAGGATGCATCACGTTGGTTAGAAAAATGGAAGAAAGCCCAAGGGGAGCGAAGGCGTGAGAGGTACTATGAGCGAAAATTCGAAAACGGAACAGGAGTGCGCTTCTCTGTGGCTCGAAGGATCTTTGAAAAATGGCAGTTATGTCGACGACGTATCGATATGCTTCAGCAGCAAGCTGGAGATAATTGGTATGACTTTGATACCGAAATTGAACACCTTAAGAAAGCAGAACTTCAGGTAAAACTGGCTAAGAGTAATCTGATTGAGGCCAATCTGCGCCTTGTGATTAGTATCGCCAAGAAGCATACGAATCGTGGGCTACAATTCTTGGATTTGATCCAAGAAGGTAATCTAGGACTGATTCGAGCTGTTGATAAATTTGAATATCGAAGAGGCTATAAATTTTCTACCTACGCCACCTGGTGGATTCGGCAGTCAATCACAAGAGCAATCATTGACCAGGCAAAGACGATTCGTATTCCTGTTCATATGATTGAGACTCTCAATAAACTATATCAGGTGTCAAAGCAGCTCACGAATCAGCAAGGACGAGAGCCAAGTATTGATGAACTTGAAGAACATCTCGGCATGCCTTTGGATAAGGTTCGCGATGCCATTCGTATTTCCAGGGATCCAGTTTCACTCGATTCTCCAATTGGGGACGACGAAGATTCACAGTTAAAAGATTTCATTCCTGATCAGAATGCTTTGGATCCGGTTGCGAAAACAACTACAACACATCTTGAAGAGACGATCCGTCACTACTTGGGAACATTGAGTGAGAGAGAGGCAAAGGTCGTCAAAATGCGCTTTGGAGTTGATGAGGCAAAGGAGTATACCCTGGAAGAGATAGGCCTCAACTTTGATGTTACCCGTGAGCGAATACGTCAAATTGAGGCTAAAGCTTTACGCAGACTCCGACATCCAAGTCGGAGTGGGCCACTGCGCTCTTACTACGATGAGTGAGGATCTGCCTGATTAAGCCTTTCCCTAATGTCTCTGGAACTTTCCTTTCCCAGAGACATTGATAAACTCTTTAAATGGTAAACAATCACTGAAACCCCTCTGGACCGCGAATCAGAAACTATCATCGAAAATTTGTTTTGAAAAAGCTGAGGACAATTTGAGAGTGCCAAGACCACTCGTTCCCTGGAAAGATGCCTGACACAAAGTCCACATGGCCTCCTACAGGAACGAAAGCTGTCTGAACCAGATTCGAAATTCTGAAGTCTGTGGAACAACCTCAGGAACCATGAAAGGATCATCCAAGGCGTGCACTAGTAGAGCTGGCACTTGAATCCCTGCGAGATATTGGCGACAACTGGCTTTCTCACAGTAATCATGAAAATTCTTGAAACCGTGTAAGGGCGCTGTCAGCAAATCATCAAATTCCCAGAGTGTTTAAAGCCTATTGATTTGCGAAAGGTCAGATAATCCCAAAGCCTCTTTCAACAAGGTCCACTAGCACTGCGGAGCATTTCAGCCGACCCACCAAATGTTGTTGATAGATTTTTGAAAAACCTTGATTGAGTCTATCAGCGCAGGAGGATAGATTGTAGGGAACAAAGATAGCACAAGCTGCCTGGATGTTTCTTGCCTCATTCTGACCAAGCCAATTAAGCAGAATGCTACCTCCGATGGAAAATCCTACAACTCTGATGGGTGCTTCTGGTAAGCGTCCATGAAGAATTTGCACCGTCCAGTCTAATTCTTGCCAGCGCATCGCATGATAGCTTTGCGCAAGACGGTTCGGCTTATTTCCACAATTGCGGTATTGCATAACGACAACCCGCCATCCCAAGGGACTTAGTTGATGGATTAGATCCTAAACACAATTGGAGCGGGCACATCCTTCCAACCTATGTAGAATAGGAATAGTAGGTACCTCTGGTGGAGCCTCAGACGCTTCTTTCAGCCAAAACCATTCAAGGAAATCTCGATCTGGTAACTCAAGAGTTTCTTCCAAAAAATCTACTAAAGGCACACGCCGGATCCGAGCATTCCACAAGGTTTGGCTGTGAGCTCCCGGAAGCCACCAAGCTGGATGAAATTCTAATTCTCTTGAAATGGAAAATGGCTTGCCCTGTGATGATCTTTTTCTGATAGTGATCTCCTTCAAGTCTTTCTCACCATGGAGTGGTCGTGTCTGTTTTCTCTTCACTAACCAAGCCCTTTGCTCAGGACCTTGCCATTGATCTTGGGACCGCAAATACACTTGTCTGTACGCAAAAGCATGGGATTGTTATTCGTGAGCCTTCTGTCGTCGCTGTGAAGCGAATTTCCCGTGGAGAAATACGAATTCTGGCGGTGGGCCAGGTCGCTAGAGAGATGATGGGAAGAACACCACGCGGAGTAGAAGCAATTCGGCCCCTAAAAGATGGTGTGATTTCCGATTTTGACATTGCTCAGGAAATGTTGAGTTATTTTATTCGTGAAACTCAGCAACAGTTCTCTGCATTGAAGACCAAGCCCAGAATTGTCATCGCCATCCCCTCCGGAATTACCCAAGTTGAGCGGAGAGCTTTCAGGGAAGCCGCATTGCTCGCTGGAGCCAAAGAAGTCTTCTTAATTGAAGAACCCATGGCTGCAGCAATCGGAGCCAGTCTCCCGGTTCAGGAAGCTACAGGTTCGTTGATTGTTGATATTGGTGGTGGAACCACGGAGGTTGCCGTTATCTCTTTAGCTAGTATTGTTTTCAGCGAATTTAGCCGATTGGGTGGTGATGTCATGGACGAAACTGTCAGCCAGTACGCCAAGCAAAAATACAACTTATTGATTGGCGAACGAACTGCAGAAAACGTCAAGATTCTATTGGGCAATGCAATCGAAGGAAGTGCTACCCATCAGACGATGGAAGTTCGTGGGCGAGATGTGATTTCAGGAGTACCCAAAACCCTACTATTTCATGAATCAGAACTCCGTGAGTGTCTAGCGGACAACTGCGCAGCAATCGTGAAATTGGTCAAAAATGCTTTGGAGCAAACTCCCCCTGAATTAGCTGCAGACATTGTTGACAAAGGCATTTTCTTAGCGGGTGGGGGCTCTATGCTGGCCGGTTTAGACAAATTATTGTGTGAGGAGGTCAACTTAAATGTAATGCATGCTGATGATCCCTTAAACTGTGTGGCCTTGGGAACTTTAAAGGTTTTAGCAGAATTAGACCTACTGGCCCAAATTGAACTAAATAATTAGTCCTTGCTTTTTGTGTGGGCAAATTTATCATCTCAAATTTCCAATAATTTTCTTTGGTTGGTGACGTGGCTGAATGGTCAGGCAGCAGATTGCAAATCTGTTTCATAGCGGTTCGAATCCGCTCGTCACCTCCACCCGCCAGTTGATTTCTTGCTTCCTCAGCGACGCTAGCCCGGATGGCGAAATTGGTAGACGCACAGGACTTAAAATCCTGCGGAGGTAGCCCCTCCGTGCCGGTTCGATTCCGGCTCCGGGCACCATCTTTCTTTCCTTACTCGTACAAATCAATCCAGTAGTGATTTTTAATTTATTGAAATTACATATATTTTAATGGATCTTCCAAATTTTGTCCTCCATTAAAGTTCATTAAAATCCATCGACAGCCACTAATTTTTTGTTTCACTTAGTTGTTCCAGTTCCTCTGTTTCCTTCAACAACAAATGTCAGTCACTTTAATTGATAGTGGATTGATTTTCTGTCGCAACATTCTTTTTTTCATCCTGTTACGTATTATCATTTTCACTCCTTATAAATGGCTCCAAGTGAAGAAGATTCCCAGCATCGTTGCTGTCTTATTTTAGATTCCAAAGCTTCCGCTTCGGCTTTCTTCAATGTTTCCAGTATTGCCCTGTCTTTCGAATCATCATGGCATGCAGCCCACGTTGGCAACCGTCGAAGGGAAAATTCAACTTTTCTGTCACGGTCCTGTTCGATTTTCTCTAGGAAGCAGTTGGTTTTTCTCATAGTTCTTTTCCTTCTCAAGTAGATGTTCTTACCAATGCCCATTAATCCATTATCAACATTCATCAGTTCTAAATAGACCCTGAACATATTTTGATCATCGAATCCATTTAACAGACAGCACTGAACGACTCGCAGGGCACGGAGAGGTTTAGATGCATACTTTTATTTTGCTATACATCCTGGGAAACATAAACTCACAGCGCATGCACTAGCCGATGTTTGACTCCAAATCCTCAATTTTTATCAACCTCATTCTTAAAAAATAACATTAGAAAGACAAAATTCCTGTCTATTTTGTGTTGGCAGTAAGTCGAGAGCAGATCTTCGATAGCTATCGTGTCAATCCTTAGATTGAATTACATGGATCTTTTCTGCAACATGTAATGGGAGCATAAAGGGGTATGCAGCGGGTTGTTCCTGTTGCTGCAAGGTAATTGATTTCATCCCATCAGAGCGTGCGATCAACTGATGCTTTTGACCAGGCATCAATTTCTGATCCTGTAGTATTTTCAATAGTTCTTCTGAATCCTCGAGCTCTTCGGAAATCATTATGATTTCCAACATCATTTCCCCTTTAGCTTTATCCAGAGTAAAGCAGTCGTCAGGTAGGGAGTAACCAGGATTAGGCGTACCGTGCGGACAAGCCTCTGGGTAATTCAGAAAGGCTGCTAATTTCTCAACCACGGTAGGGGTCATAGCGTGTTCCAGTTTGTGAGCATGTTTGTGCACTTCAGACCAAGAAATTCCTAACGTGTGGCAAAGAAAATATTCAGCTAAGTTGTGCCGAAAGGCGATATTACTAGCGAGATTTTCACCCTCTTCAGTTAGTCTTATAGTTTTCTTATCACCTATTTGAACCATGCTGTCTCGTTGCATGCGCTGCAGGGTGGCATGCACTGTAGGGGGCCGAATATTGAGGCGCTGTGCCAGATCTACTGCTTTAATATGTCCATGAGAGTCTCGTAACTTATAAAGTAGCAGTAGGTATTCTTCTACGACAAAGGTAGGTTTGTTCGACATCTTAAATTCTCCATGTGAATGAGTAGCAAGAGTTCATAATTTAAAAATTCTGCATTTGAAATAACAATCGTCTGATAATATCAAAATTTATTTTAAATTAGTATATACTAAATTTATATATAAATACTAGCTAGTCTTAGGTGTGTTTCAATTTAAATTTCGTCATAAAAAAAGACTAGCGGATTATGAGTCCGTAGTAAAATGAAGTAAAAATACATATAAATACAGGGAAATTAGCCAAAAAATACGACCATTTTCACAAAAATTGGCAAAAACACAGTAATTACTTGTAGATATGGCCAGTAAACATGGTCTTTGCTCTTATTTATATGCTTGTACTACAACTCAAAAAAGCGGTGGCGCCAAAGCATACGGAGGAGAATTTGGTGATAAGACTAGGTAGCCTGTACTTGCTCTAAAATCATTCAAGTCAGTCAAGGTTTTTGGTGGAAAGGGGCGGACAAACTTGAAACCCTACCCCCGAACGTTATTGAGGATAGCATCGTCCTAGTTTTTACAAAATTTGTTCGACAAAATAAATTATAAACTATTTATGGTTAGACTTTGTTCTCCCTAATTTCTTTCCAGCAAATAGATTTTGGGATGCTATCCTCTTATTCTCTGTATCAAATACCTTTCTTATTCTTTTCAGAGACAGTAAGGGGAATTGCTGTAAAATATGAAAAAGAAACCCAGATAATCCAGTAGCAGGAGAGAAAATGACTAGAACGGAAGCATTTGATAAAGCTTGGAGAATCGCCTTCAAAGAAAAGGACTTCTCTCTAGTCGATGAAATTTAGCATTCAGAATATTCTGCTTATGATGACAGAACAGGTATTGATGTAAATTTGGAGGCAG
>AGAU01000055.1 GCA_000224765.2 SAR324 cluster bacterium JCVI-SC AAA005
TGAACAGATGTAGAGCGATCTTAAATGGTTATATTTTCACTCTGCATCATTGGCATCAACATTAACTGACGATAAGCTAAATTAGCTAGCTCGATGTGCCCTTTCATAACAGACAAGACTTATCTCTAGGCCATTTTCACCACCTGAAAAAGCTTTGGGTGTATTTCGGAAAATGTTTCTAGTGAAATGGTTCAACATTAAGATTACAGCAAGATATCCTTCTAAATAAATTTGGTAGGGCTCCATCATTCTATTCAGTAAATCAGAAACTGTGGATTCAAAACTTTTAGCAATCAACGCATCAAAGTCAGCATCCTTCTTGTACCATTGTTTGGGAGCACAATCTTTGAACTAGAACTTTAGGATCTCGTCAGCAGTAGTTGTATTACTCATGGTTTGGTATGCTTTACAATTGAATTGATTTGATCAATTCGTTCATCTGGAATTCTTTGATAGAGAGGTTTGATAAAACGATCATTAAAGATCTTTGGTACCTTGATTCAAATATGGTCTCCAGTAGTTTCAATTGTTTGAGCCCAAAATTACCGAATCACTGTAAAATGGGTATCAGAATTGTATTTGAGTCAATCATAAGAAAATCTCTTAAAGATATGAAATCATAATCAATATTCTCATCTTCGTGGTTCTAGGTTATATTCTTGCGAGAGAATTATAATCTTAGATCTGTTGGGTTAGCTAAGTCCTCCAATTAAGAAGCAATGTTTTATTCGCTAATTTGGATCGCCCTGCATACACCTGTTTTACTATTTCTTATATACAAATGGTTTTGGTTGAAGGATGAACGTGCAGAGCTCAAGAGTAGGTTGCCTGAAGTTATGCGGCTACTATTTCGGATCAATATTGGTTTTGGGGTGATTGTGCTTGCAGATCTTTTCATCACGGAATTACTGACCCCCATGCTTTTAGCATGAATGGATTCTGAAACGAAAAAAGGTTGGAAAGTATCTTCAATAGATGATGAGAAGTGACATCTGTGTTGAACTGTCAGGGAGCCAGCTGAGTTTTCGAGTTGCGACCTTTCTACTTTTGGAAGGCCAGATACTACTTTGTAGGATCGTTTAGAGCGACTGCTGAAAGTTTCTTTGACCATTGTGGACAACTCTGCGAGCTATTCTGAGTTTTTTTATGAAAGCTGCTGAATTTCAGCAGAAAAAAACTAATTAGTAAGTCACGCGAATTTTTCGGTGGGTTCTCTTTGGAGGCTTGAGCTAAGTTAGATTTCAAATCAGCTTTTTTCAAACCTACAAGTTGAGTCAACAAGCACTTCCGCAATTTCATACATCACTATTTCATCCCTGATCATTGCTGCATCTAGGTGGTGACCAAAGTTAGTTTGCGCCATACACCACTTCGTAAACGTGCCAACATAGCCAAACAAAGTATCGGCGAAGAGAAAGCGTGTATTGCCAAAACTTCTCTAGGTGTGAATTCAAAAATCCGGATTAGCAATAATACGAGCAAGAATTGAAACCACCAGAAAGCAGCAAAGATTGTCATGGCTCCGTAAGTGTCTCCAACTCCACGCAGTGCTCCTCCTAGAATAGCGGACCAAGCTAAGATGAACATCATGAAAGCGTTAAGCTGAGTACCCCACTTTGCCAAATCAATTGTCTCACCCGAGGTATCGGGCGCTAAAAAAATCCCGATCATCGCTGGAGTCATCAACAAACAGGCTATTGAGACAACGAAGGCATAGATTGAGGCCAAGAATAAACCTGAAAAAACTGAGTCTGTCGCGGCATCGGGATCTTGAGCTCCCACAAACCTTCCTGTAAGACTCATTGTCCCAATCTCCAAGCCAATCACTGGAATAAAGAGTGTGTGAATCCAGGTGAACGCCACAGTAATGGCAGTGGAAACAATGATTCCATAAGACTGAAAAGCGAGAATCAGTAGATCAATCGCAAAAATTACCAAAGTGATTTCAAGCCCACTTGCAAAACCATAGCGGATGAGTTTTTTTAGGATTCTAAGGTCCAACTTAAAGCTTTTCAGAATCTGATATTCTGGAAATTTGATCTGTCGAAAATAGATAATCGCTAAAGTTAGTGCTCCGGTGAACCAGGCGAAAACTGTCCCATATCCTGCCCCTACGATACCAAGCTCTGGAAATCCCAACTTGCCAAAAATCAATACGTAGTTTGCGCCAACGTTGGCAATAGCCATTACAAAGGTTGAGAGCAAGATGACTTTTGTTTTGCCCAGTCCACCAAAATAACTGTTCAAGCTGTGCCGAATGAGATCCAAAGCCGTCCCAGCCATGAGAATTGTCAGGTAAGTTTTGGCCTGAACCACCTCTATGTATGAGAGCCCTGCCGTTGCGAGGACCCATCTCCCAACTGGAATGAGCGCTAAAATAATTGGCACACTGAGACAACTGAATAAAATGCTTTGAGTGAGTACCCTGGGACAGTTTTGATACCTTTCTGCTCCAAAATACTGAGCAACCAAAGCCGTACTGAAGCCAATAATCCCTATAAAAAAAGAGACAAAGGCAAAGGAAGTAAAGCCACCGCTCAGGCAAGCATTCATTGCCTCTGCACTGATCTGCTTTAAATACAACCGATCAATAAACATCAGCATTGCTTCAGTTGAGGTAGAAATCATCAACGGAAAAGCAATGTGAATCATGGGTGTGATTCCACCTCGGCCCTGAAGTGCCTGTAAAAAAAAAAAAATTTCGTAACGCGGCTTTGGATTAGATCTGCTCTGAAGAAGTGATTGGAAAGGTTATAAACTTAAATGGAATAAATTGATGAAACAAAAAACTTGTAATTAAACAATCATCTCCATTTTATCAATTAGTTTTGTCAAGTCTCATGAATTGTCTCAATGAGGATTTGCCCGCTAGGAAGGTGCAATTGATTGACGCAACCACAGATTGACTGAAAAAGGTCTAAACTATGAATGAGGACAAGCATCATTTAATCTAAATATATCGGAATGATATGCCCTTATTGGCAGTACTTACTATTTTGTTGGCTTTTCCAATTTCACTGTTAGCTCAGAGTCTTGGTCCACAAACTCGTGAAATGATTCGTGAATATTCTCACCCTTCCGAAATAATTTATTACGCGCGGGTCAATCGCGCTTGTGATCGGTTTGGCTTTCACAAAGAAGCGGCTGACCGTGCGATGAGGAATGTGTTGAGGCTAAGAAGAATCAATGCGGTCAGTTACGCTACTGTAGATCCAGTCAATAAGCTTGTTCTTTTAGGAAATGTACAGTGTTTCGCAGATAATCAGGTGAGCATTGCACGCATCAGTGTAGACTTCTTTGTGCAATTGACCGAAGAGTTTACAGACAACATTCGTATTGGCTTTCAACAGGGAGCCATCCTTCCCATTCCAGATTCAAATGAAATCCTCTTAGAACTTCAATTCAATACCGAAACCAAGCTAACTGAGTTTGTGTCGGCCCACCAAAATTATGATACGCTCTTGCCAAGTCACTCTCTAAGTTCGTTCTGAAGCTATTTGCTTTAGATACCGTTTGGGTAATCTGATTTCATACGATGGTAAAGTTTTGAATAGTTAGAATGAGACGAGCTCACCAAAAAGTATGTTAGCTTTTTGGTGAGCTGATGATCGGATGAGGCAGTCGAAGAATTAGGACCCAAATTTATTCCGACCAAATGAACTGGGGTCTGGTTCGAACATACTTGTTCCTTGTTGTTGGCGAAGCATCATTTTTCGCTCTTCCGCTGCGAGCAGGGAATAGGATGGCTCTTGATGTAGTGTATTTGTAAGGGACTGAATCGATTTTGCGATCTTGGAAGTCAGTGACATAGTGTCTCCTTGTGCTCTAATTTTTAATGCAATGTGCCGCTATGAACTCAAAAGCTATGCTTGAAATATTATGTGACAATAATAATACATAAAATTAAATTATGCAACATTAAAAAATAATATTTTTACGAAAAATGCTATTATAAACTGATACTATTAAATAATTTTTCAAAAAAATTATTTGAAAATTATATCTTTATCTAAAAAACAATAAAAAAATATTATTAAGATAATAATTATTTGGATGAGAGTCCGTAAGGGATCGTTTCGAAACAATAGTCTGATTTCAATAACATATACACAGAGAAGAATTGCTAATTTGAATCAACAGGTTTGATTTTTTCCATTCACTGTCTTGAATTGGAGAGAATGGGCTTACCTTGAGAGTAAAATTCTACTTTGCCAGAAATTGATATTTCTTCGCATGCGACACGAACTAGTTTTTTTGGTTCAAGGTGTAGTAATGGTTTTTGCCACTTCATAATTGGAAAATTGCATCACAAGGGCGGTGAGGAGTGCTGGTAACAATTAAATTTCCTCACAATTTTTGTTCTAGTATTTCATACTAACCCTCGTAAACAGGTCCCAATCTCTTGGTTAGGCTATGGGGTTTTTCAGATACCACTGATTGGCTCTTGTCCATCTGGATAATCATTTTTACAGGCTGGAGGAGACCTTAAAATACTTTTGGATTAAAAATTTATTAAGAAGTGCGGGTGCAAGCTTTTTGGCAGGAGAATTAGGTCGAGCTGTTGACGACGATAGGTTTGAGTTGTGGAGGTGGAGGGATCAGGGGTCTTATATCAGCGAAGGGGTGAATGGGATCATGGCGAAAGGCCTCGGCAAAACCAGTTAGTCGACCACACTGGGCGGATCGGAATCGTCCCTGGACTCGTGACATTTCTACGAAGTGCTCTGGTCCTTGACTTTTGTGACATAGGATGGCTTGCTCCTTCAGATTTTGGAACTGACTGATGTCGACATAATAGTTTGGTAAAAAATCGTTACCCATCATTGGATCAACCCAGAGCACAGGAATTCGAAAACTCGCAGCGACCAAACTCGCGGAGGAAGCAGTCCGGTGATCAACGTGGTAGTCATTGGGAGCGTGGGCTACCAGCAAGTTTGGTTTAAGGCTCAAGACTTCATTAGTTAGCTTTACAGAAAATTCTTCAGACTGATATAGCTCACCGTCCGGAAAATTCAACTGAATTAAGTTAGCATCCAAGACTTTAGCTGCTGCGATTGCCTCCTCGGAGCGAAGCTTAGCAAGATCTTCTGGATTGAAGTTTCCTCCCTTGGAACCGTCTGTAGCGATCAAAATTGTCACCTCCGCACCCATTAAACGCCAGGCAGCAACCGAGCCTCCACAATAGATATCAGCATCATCAGGGTGTGCCATGATCAGGGCAACGTGCATCTTATAAGTCTTGGAGAAATTCTAACACCATTGCAGCGGTCCATGTGAAACGTTCTCCTCCACATGCTTCACCGGTCTTAGGATCGTAATATTCTGCAAAACCGCCGGAGCTAATCAATCCCAGAGAGTCTTCGACGATTTTTCTGCTAGCTTCTTCCAGATCTGCAGCTTGTAACCCATCGTTAATCAAGTAGTTGATAATCAGCCAGACTGGACCACGCCAATAGCGCTTAGCGTCAAACCTTGGATCTGCTGGATCATGACTAGGGATGCTGAAACGACAATCTTCAGAAATTCGCTCTATGCTAAGAGCAATCGCTCGCGCCCGATTGTGGCGAATCGGTGCGAAGACGGCCAGCAGTCCCCCTACAGAATTACTCTCAATTAGTTGCCCTGTCGTTCGATCCTGACAGAGGTACTGCCTGTACAGATCACTCCAAAGATTCTCCAAGGCCTCCAAGCTTTGTCGAGCCCAGATGTAATTGCGTTGAGCGATATCATCCATTTCTAGCTCTTCTGCCAGTGCAGCTAGATCAAAGCAGGAACGAATCAAAATCGCATTAAAGCCAGGGTCCACAACTTTGAACGGAGAGGCATCGTGTAGTTTGTTATTGTCCCAACCGAGAGAGCGAAAATGTTCTACTAACCAGAGATAGCGATCGTACTGTGCCTTGGTGGGGCGATGTTCTGGGTTAGCGTGCTCGGTATCGCGGCGAACGTAGTCGACAATACCTTCGGTGGGTACACGCTCAAAAGCTTCGTCCCAGTCAATCGAATTATCTCGGCCAGCTTCCCAAGGATGGATGATCGAAACGAGTCTTTCCCGCTGTGGGTCTCGATTTGCAAAAAACCAGGCATGCCAGCGGTCAACTGCATCGACCAGGTCCTCGATACGTTCTTCAATTTCTTCTGGATCTGCACAGCGTTGGTATAAACGCCTCAGGACAAAACCGGCAACAGGTGGTTGGGTGATGCCACTGGTAGCAACCGAACGGCCAGTGGACCAAACTTCGGGGCCTGGAAAATATCCATCGTCGGGTTGGTGAAAGACAATGTGAGGAACCATGCCGTCTGGCCATTGATGTTCAAACAGTGTTTCGATTTCACGCCATGCTCGGTCTTCATCAAGATACATCCAGCCCAGTGCTGTTAGGCAGCTGTCCCAATTCCATTGGAAAGGATACAACCCTTTGGTGGGAATCGTGTAGCGTCCTTCGCGGTCGTTCTCACTAAGGATCTCTGCAGCAAGTCCACGAAGTTCTGCAGGTTTTAGGGCCTCTTCCATTATTTCCTTTCCAGTTGAGGCATGTGTTAATTGAAGTCAATGATGACTTATATGAAGGCAATAAACCAATTTGGATTCAAAATTACTGGCAAATCCAGCTAAAGTTTTCAATATTTTTCAACAAATTTTTCAAAAAGGTCATGGCACCCTCGATTAATCTCAAAGAATTACAAGATTTGATTCGGCAACGAAGCTTACAGGGGCGGTCACTCGTTGCATTGGCTGGGCCTCCCGGTTCTGGTAAATCCACTCTGGCTACTGAACTGGAAACAGCACTCAATCAGGAGCAGCCTGAGCAGGCGATGATTTTGCCAATGGATGGATTTCATTATGATGATCTACACTTGGTACCAGCCGGTTTAAGGCCACGCAAAGGGGCTCCACAGACCTTTGATGTAAGTGGATTTTATCATATTTTAAGACGTTTGCACGATAGACATGAAAAGTTCGTAGCAGTGCCGGTTTTTGATCGAGATCTCGAGATTGCTCGAGCCGGAGCCCGTTTGATTTCTGCAGAAGTACCTGTGATCCTAGTAGAGGGTAACTATCTACTGCTTCAGCAGGAGCCGTGGTCTCAGTTAAGGCCGTTGTTCGATCTGGCTGTTCTGCTCGAGGTACCGGATGCAGTGCTCAGGCAACGTCTGACTGAACGGTGGCAGCATTATGAGTTGCCCTCGGAGGAGATTGCTGCGAAGGTAAATGAGAACGACCTGCCAAACGGACGCTTCGTGATGGCCAAAAGTGGCGGAGAAGACTATCGCCTGAAGAGTGGATGAACACTTTCCTCCTAAATTTTGTTTTTCGCAGACCCTAATCTGATTGATCCCTTTTCATTTAGATGCTAAGTAATTCGTCTGCTTCACCGAGTATCCTGTTGACCCTGGCAAACTATTGGACTGAGGCACGCCCTGTTTATAAGGGCATTCTATTGATGATTTTAGCGAGCTTTGCCTTCAGCTGCATGGATACCATCGCCAAGATGATGAGCGCTCACTATGATCCTTTTCAGGTCGTCTGGGCGCGTTATTGTAGTCAAAGTTTTTGGTCCCTAGTTGTCCTCGCTCCATTCCTAACACGCTTGCTGAAAACTCGGTATCTCAAGCTACAGATTTTGAGATCGGGGCTTTTGTTTGGCGCGACCTTAGCCTTCTTCTCAGCATTGCCCTATCTAAAATTAGCGGAATTGTTTGCTATCTTTGAGGTGGCTCCACTGCTGATTACTTGTCTCTCTTTCCTGGTCCTGAAAGAAAAGGTTAGCTGGCCTCGTTGGGTGGGAGTAACGATCGGTCTGCTGGGAGCATTGATCATCATTCGTCCCGGCACGGAGGTCTTTACACCCTACGCACTGTTGCCGGTTGTGGCAGCGAGCTGTTTTGCAGGCTATTCGATCACAACACGTTTTCTGGGATCTGAAGAGTCTCCCTGGACTAACTTTCTCTACACTGCCCTGATTGGAACATTCATCGCTTCGGTACTTGTGATTCCTAAGTGGCAACCGATTGCAATGGAAGATCTACCAGTTCTTGCTAGTTTTGGCATGATTGGGGGAATTGGACACCTGATGTTGATCTTTGCTCTGCGATACACCCAGGCCTCGATCCTTGCGCCTTTCTCTTATTTTGGCTTGTTGTACAGTAGTTTCTGGGGATTTTTTGTCTTTGAAGAGCTACCCGATATCTTCACTTACCTCGGAGCTTTCGTAATCGTTGCTTCAGGCATTTTTGTTTGGTATCGAGAAAACAGGAAGACGGTGGTTGCAGTGATGCAGGAGGACTAGGTTCTTGAGAGAAAATTGTCAGCGAGCATCAAGGTGCCGGTAGTGTAAGTTTCGGCTACTTCCTTTGCAGTTGGGGTTTCCGGATGACTGCCAATCCAGGCAGTCAGTAACAACCTTCGAAGCATCACAAAATTTGGGAGCATGTTCACGCTTTCCTCACTGAGTGAGGTCACACTGCGGTAGCCTTGAATCCAAGAATCTTCAAGCTCAGCAATGATGGATTCGTGTTCTAAAAAACTTACCGCCGCTGCGAAATCGTAGCCAAACCATCCAAAACCGCAGTCGTCAAAATCAATGATCCCCAAGCGGTCTCCTTCCACGAGGAGGTTTGCGAGTCGCAGGTCGGCGTGGATCAGTCCAAATCTGTCGGAACCTTCTCCAAATTCAATAAGTTGGCGTTTTAATTTCAGGCAGGTTTTTTCCAATAACTGTTCCCCATCCTTTGTCAGTTTAGGGGCAAATCGCCAGTCACCCCAGTGAGACTTTGACCCAACTGTAGTGTCAAAATTCCAAATCTTGCGGACAAAAGCAATTGGTCGCTTCCAGGAGCGAACATGTTGGTGTAGTCGAGCACTGATGGCTCCGAGTTGCTCAAAGCCACTGTTCAGGTTTGCTGTTGGAGAGGGTTCGACTCCTGTCATAAAAGTGAAAGCCACCACAAAACGATGTTCTCCCTCCAATTCGAAGCTTGTTAGAAGGCCACCCGTTTTGACTACTAGTGGCTCTGGGGTTTCAACAATCTCTTCTTGACGCAAGGCTACTATCCAATCCAGTTCGGACTCGATCTCTTGTTGGGTATGGTAGCCTGGCCGATAAACTCGGATCACTATCTGGCGTCTACTGCCGGGCTCTTCTGCACGAAATGTTGCATTCTCAGAGATGGTCAACAAATCCACGTTGGTTTGGGGATCAAGTTCCCATTTGTCAAGCAAACCAATTGCTCCTTGCCGTAGCCTTTCGATTAATTGATCGTCATATAATCCTGTCATTTCGAATACTTGGCACAAAAAATAGATTAAAGCGTAACTTTTTTGGGTTAATTGACAGATTCAATGAAATGCTCAATCTCTTCAAGAATCATGGTACGGTCGTGAAGCTGTTCGATCCATCGGCTCGGGAAAACACCTGTACCTCCAGCTGCTCCAAGAAGGGCGCCTAAGATGGCGCCACGATGGCAGTTATCACCACCAGCTTCCGCATTGGCAATCAAGGCTTGCTCAGCATCAGTTTTGTACTTGGCCAGTAGATAAAGTACTGATGGAACGGAGTGCTCGATGTAGCATGCAGGGCTAAAAATCGGGCCGATGACGTCCTGATCCTGCCAATTTTTATGACCAGCTTCTTCAAGCAATTTGTTTAGGCGAAGTCCCAGGGATTGAGTGACCTCCAGCATCTGATCTTTAAGATCAGCCGAGCGCTCTTGTTGAAGCAATTTGTGTAACAGCTCCATGACGGGCTCTGCGTAGTGCTCTAGCTTGGGAGATTGATGAGTCAGTCGTAATTGAGTACGAATCGTCAACCAATCTCCAATGGATTTGATGAGAACTGGAGGAAGCAGGACGAGGCCTCCAACAGACGCAGTGTTGTGATCTTCTGCGCCGGCACAGTTCTTAGCAGGCTTGCCATTGTTCCAGTTGGCAAAAAAATCCCGGTGGAAGGACTCAGCATAGGTGTCCTGATGGCTGTCTGCGGTGGTCATGAAATCAATGTAGGCCTCCAAAAATCTATCTGCTGAGTAATCCAGTATAGAACTCCGCAATAAGACCCGCAGACACTGAAGGTTCAGAGTGTTTTCACCGGCCCGCAGCGCATGGTGGTAGTGGAGTTTGGGCCTAGCCCAGAATTCCTTGCGCCCTTTGAGGATCACATCCCCCACGATGCTGCCGTGTTGTTTGCCGCGCCCATGCCCTCCTGTGTTAGAGAGGTGCAGCAGAGAATTTGGGTGAAATTCCTTGGGAGCCTCCATGTTGTGGATCGGCCCGTAGTCTTGCTGGAGTGCTTTGGTGTCGTAGTACCAATGAACAGGCATTGCGAGAGCATCTCCGATGAACATACCGAGGAGCATTCCACGAATTTTTTCTGGTTGATAAGGATTCATGAGATATGGGAATTCGAATTAATGATTATGGAGTTGAATATTTTCGCACAACTCATTTGATTTTAATTAATCTCATATTGGAATTCTCGATTGAACTTCCCAAGGTTTTTTTTTAATGGGCTTTATGAACCCCCACAAAAAGCTCAGAAAACACCTATCTCAAAACCATCAACTTAACCCAAATCTCCTGATTCTTAAACTGCACGAATGGCCTATCCCACTTCATCTTGAGGGGTGGCATAGGGCACCGGGTTGCAACTTAATGGCAGATCAGCAATTTCCAAATCATGGCAGCTAGCTGGCTCTTGTCATACTAAGAAATTGTTTACAGAAGCTAAAAAATCAATAAGTTCCCACAGACCAACTCGCCTGTTCGAATCAAATCTCAGGATGAGTGATTGCAGAGAGTATGATTCCCAATGGACTGTTTAATCATTGCTAATGTCAGACGTTTACATGCCCATATCTTTCGGTTAATCTCGAATAGAGAAATGAACATGAACTAAGAGAATGTTTTTCAGGAATTTGAGCGAAAAAGTTTTTAGACTTTAAAAAATTGTGTGTTCGGGACTGCCTTGGCCTATCTGACTGCTTCCCCCGTTTTGGCCTCCGACACTCGTGTGACATTGGTACATGGTAGACCATATTCTCAGTTTGCAGCGTGGGAAAAAGCTAGACAGGACGCCAAGCGTGAAATCGGTCTATATGGTGGGTAATTTGTCGGAAGGTAATCGGCAGAAAATTTCTGTGGCCAAGTGGCTGGCGGCTCAGGTAGAAGTCCTAATTGTTGATGAACCGTCGGTAGGCATCGATACAAAGACCAAGGCCTACCTGCACGAATTGATTCGGGAAATGGCCGATCAGGGCACGTCAATCTTCTTGATCAGATCTGATATGCCCGAAATCAATACAGTGGTAGATCGAATCATCGTAATATAAAACTTTGCGATCAAGAGAGACCTGAAAAACAACCGAAATTATGAGGCGATGAGCACTAGAATCATGAAATTTATTCATAGCTGAATGCTCTGAAGGGTTGTTCAGCATAGTAAATCATTTGATTCCATTTTCTTCATTATTAAAATCTTTTCAAAAAATTATTTCCCTCCTTCCTGTTTTTGACTGTCTTGCTTTCTCAATGATAGCTGTTAAAGAATCTCAACACCCATCAACTTCTCAAAATTGAGCTCAGAATGAGCAGTGGATTTATAAAAAATTCAACTCTACCCAGAGGCTCCATTACAAATACAACCTATGAATTCCATCACAAAATCCGACTACGATCAGATCCTTGAAAAAGCAGTTGCTGTTCAGCGCAAGTGGCAGGAGATCCCGGCTCCGAAAAGAGGAGAACTGTTGCGAGTCTTTGGCAATCAATAGCGCGAATCTCAAGAAGGCATTGCCAATTGCATCATGACCGATGTTAAAAAGATACGGGCTGAAGCCCTTGGAGAGGTGCAAGAGGCGATTGACATGTGTGACTTCGCTGTGGGGCTTTCGCGGCAACTGTACGGACTGACGGTTGCGAGTGAGCGTCCAGAACACAAGCTACAGGAGGCCTATCATCCGTTAGGGGTCATTGGGGTGATCACTGCGTTCAACTTCCCATGTGCAGTCTGGGCCTGGAATCATTGCCTCTCAATAGTTTGTGGGAACAGTGTGATCTGGAAGGCTTCTCCAAAGGCACTGAATGTCACTGCCAATTGTAAGCAGGCCTGGGATCAAGCGGTGCAAAACTGTATACCTGGGGAAGGGTTTGAGGATCTGTTACAGTTGGTTTTTGGGCACAAGGAGCAGGCCGAGTGGCTGGCTGACGATGCGCGGATCAGCCTGCTGAGTGCGACGGGTTCAACGGAGATGGGCAAGTCCTTGGCTACAAGAGTAGCAGCTCGTTTGGGTAAGGCGCTTTACGAACTCGGGGGTAACAACGGGATGGTTGTCAGCCAACATGGCAACATCGACCTGGCGGTTCGGGCGATTGTCTTTGGAGCGGTTGGTACCGCAGGTCAGCGCTGCACTACCTTACGCCGCTTGATCGTTCACGAGCAGGTTTATAATGCATTGTTGGCCAAGCTGAAACCGGCTTATGCGAGCCTACCCGTAGGTGATCAATTCAATGAAGCAACCCTGGTTGGACCATTGATCGATCAGGCAGCAGTCGAACAGATGCAGGCTGCCTTGTCTTCTGCAAGCAAGAAAGGATACACCGTTCACGGTGGCGAGTACCTTGGAGAATGCCTATTGCGTCCAGCTATCGTCGAAGCTCGGGAGCAGTGCGAGTTGGTGCGGACCGAAACCTTTGCACCGATCCTTTATGTGTTAAAATATTCGGAGTTGAAGGAAGCAATTCGGCTGCACAATGGTGTCCCCCAGGGCCTGAGTTCCTGTATCTTCACAGATAACCTAAAGGAAGCCGAGACCTTCACTTCTGCTGTCGGTTCTGATTGTGGAATTGTCAACGTCAACATTGGCCCCAGCGGTGCCGAAATAGGTGGAGCTTTTGGAGGAGAAAAGGAGACAGGTGGAGGCCGTGAGTCAGGTTCTGATGCCTGGAAGCAATATATGCGTCGTAGCACGATTACGATCAATTATGGGACGTCAATCCCATTGGCACAAGGGATTAAATTTGGAGATTGATGGTATGCATAAAGGTTTTTATCGAGTTCCAGATGTGCAGTTTGATCTTGAGAAGACAAAAGATGCCCTGCAAGAGGTGGATTCCAGGGTGGCTCGGCAGTCTCCTCTTGGTGAACGAGACATCAACGCCATTTGCCTGACACAGATTCCTGGTGACCCTAACTCGATCACAGGCGGAAATGTTCGCGGTTTGTTTTGGACCAGGCCTGATCATACTGGGGTTGAGGTGCAACGTGATGATCCAATTGCTGAAGAGAAGTATTCGGACTTCGTCAAATTGTTTGAAGATACTTACTTTAAGGAGATCTACGACACCTTGATCTCGCGCTTCCGGTTGGGTCGAATCCGCCTCCTTTGGAAGCTCCCCCGCACTACCCTGAGTTGGCATCGTGATCCGGAGCCGAGACTTCATATGCCGATCATTACCAATCCTGGAGCTCATATGGTAGTTGAAGAAGTCAGCCATCACATGCCCGCAGATGGTTCCGTTTGGATCACGAACAATACTCGTTATCACACTGCCTTCAATGGTGGAGAAGAAGACCGAGTTCATTTGGTAGCAACAGTGCTGGATTGCAATATGAGTATCTTCGATTAAAGTTGACGATCACAGCGTTGTTGGTGAGATTTGACGTAGATTAATTCGTTGACGGTTTCTAAAAAGTGAACGCTATGAAATTTTTTCGAAGTGTTTCGCTATGTGTTCTGACGGGAATCCTATTGTGGGTAAGCTCGCTTTCAGCTCATGAGGTCTCGAAGATCAACGCTGAGAGCCTGTCGAGAAAATACTTTCGTAATGAAGTTTTGTCTTACACCAGTCTGGTTGAAAATCGCTGTGTAAGAATTGGTCTCAATACGGCTGCTGTCAATCAAATCCTAGTTGAAGAAATTGAGAAGGCCGAGCTGTTACCCTTGGCTGAGGAAATGGAGGTCCTACTCCCCAGAATTTTACTTATTGGCGAGGTTAATTGCTTTTCAAAATATCTCGGAAATTCAGTATTCTATCATGCTAGCGTTTCTTTGCGGTGGGAGGATGGAAGAGATGCCAGTGGTTGGTTGACCTTAGGTTCAGTGTCTAGTGCGATGGGCTTGGCTGATGAGACGCGCAAGCCCCTCAATTCTATCCGAAAGGCTGCCCGTGAAAAGATTCGTGATCTGCTGAATGCCCAACGTCGACAAGCCGAGTGAAGTTTGGTTTTTTTTGATCCGAACTTAGGCGTACTGGACAATCAAAACTGAGCGATCGTCGGAAAATTCTATGCTGGTGGAACCCTTGATAGCTGGGCAGCTGTCAATCTTACTTGGATCAATGGATTCGATTTGGGCAAACTCTTTCTCCCACCCTGCCACCGTCACATCATCTGACAGACTGAAATAGCCGTCCGTAAAGAGTTCGAAGCTCTTAATAGAAAACTTTGGACGAGAAAAGCAAAGCATGCCCTCACCAGCCAGGCTCTTTCCATTCAATGCAGCATAGCCTAGAGGAAGTTTTTCTTGGTTGGCAAAGCGGTGCTGCGAAACCACCCCCCGTTTGAGAAAGCTTATTCCTTCTTCTGCCGAAGCTGGGAAGTTTAGTTTGATGCGCTCTAAGAGGTTTTGATAATGAATACTCTTCAATACTCCCTGCTCGAGAGCCTTGTCTAGTCCAAAGTAAACAACTTGACGGGTTTGATACTCCAATTCATCGCCATCCAAATCCTGCTCGCGTAAAAGTTTAAAGATCGTCATGCGCGCTAGAGCTGAGACGTGATCGATTTGTTTGCGCAAGATAATCTCTTCCTTCCCATTTAGACGCACGCCGCTATCCCCCAGCAGGAAAAAGAGCAATTCATCTCCAATATCCCAGGCCAGAGCCATCGTCGTTGACGGTGGTTTGCCCTCTGCTTGTAGCTGTCCTTGCGCAATTTTCTGCAATAAGACCTGTTCCAGTTGCGCATTAACTTGATGTAGAAGTTCTTCGTCGCGTGCCAATTTTTGTGTTGCCCAAAGTCGACTGACAGCTTCGGCACAGGTAACTGCTGCAAAGCGTCCGCTGGTGATTCCGTCCAGCATTGTTTTGGTCGGATCGGTTGCGCCATCAAACAAGGCATAGAGATCAGTCAGGATCAGTATTACATCTTCCCCTGGAGCTTCAAAAGATCGATACTTGGAACGGTTGAAAGAAGAGATTTGCATTTCTTACCTAAAGCTAAAAAAGAAAGGGCTGTTGAACAGGAGCCAGCTCTACTGGTTGTAAAACCAAGGGAAACAATGGAGCTTTGAGCAGCTGTTCCACCTTTGAGAGTGGTCCATTCAACCAGGTTGAGACTTCACTGGGAAGTAGGAGCAATGGCATGCGATGGTGAATCTGGGCACATTGTTGAGTGGGCTTGGTGGTCAGGGTTACCAGCTGGTTAGTTGAATTCGTTTCTGAAAACCAGATAGCCGCCATGAATAGAGGGGATTCATCAGGTGCATGAAAGCGAAATTTCTGTTTTTGACTACTTTCTAAAACCTTCCATTCATACCACCCGCTGCAGGGAATAACGCAACGGCGTGATCGAAACGATTTGCGAAATGTCATCTTGGTAGCAACGGTCTCAGCTTGGGCGTTGATCAGAAGGTGCCTGCCCCAGGGGGGG
>AGAU01000054.1 GCA_000224765.2 SAR324 cluster bacterium JCVI-SC AAA005
TGGGTTTAGCAGCAGTTGCTTTTGCCAAGGCAAGGCGCCGGCGTCAGATCATGGTTGCCACCTCCTCAATTGGCCCTGGCTGTACAAATTTCCTGACCGCTGCTGGCACGGCCCACTCGAATCGTCTACCCGTTCTGTTTCTCTCTGGAGACACCTTCTCGAACCGGTTACCCGATCCGGTTCTGCAGCAGGTTGAACACTTCCAAGATCCGACTATGACTGTTGCAGATGCCTTCAAGTCTTGTACAAGATTCTGGGATCGAATTACCCATCCCGCACAGTTGATGGTCTCCCTACCACAAGCTATTGCAGCAATGATGAATCCTGCTACTTCTGGACCAACATTCATTGCCTTACCACAGGATATTCAAGCCGTAGCTTACGATTATCCCGAGGTATTCTTTGATAAGAAGATTCACCGAAGTCCACGCCCTCGGCCAGATCAGGATAGCATTGCTGAGGCAGCAGAAATTTTGAAATCTGCCCAACAGCCGATGATTGTTTCTGGCGGAGGAGTATTTTACTCAGATGCAGTTGCTACACTGACCAGTTTCGCTGAAAAACATGGTATCCCCGTGACAGAGACAATTGCAGGTCGATCACAAATGCTGCACGACCATAAGCTCAATGCTGGGCCACTCGGAGTAATCGGTTCAAGCTCTGCAAATGCAATTGCTGCAGAGGCTGATGTAGTCCTTGCAGTGGGAACTCGTCTACAAGATTTCACCACGGGTTCATGGTCTGTCTTTGGTAATGAGTCAATGAGGTTAATAGCGATCAACGCAGCAAGCTTCGATGCCCACAAGCACCGGGCGCTTTCTGTAGTTGGAGACGCTAAAGTTAGCTTGGAAGACCTAAGCAGTGCTCTGGGTAACTGGGCAGGCAGTCCGGATTGGCTCGAGACAGTTCAGGGGCATTATGCAGAGTGGAACCGGACCGTAGATGAGCATTCTGGACCATCAGATGCTGTTCCTCCCAGTTACGGACAAGTCGTCGGTGCAATCAATAGAATCTGTGACACCACTGACTTAGCATTAACGGCCGCAGGAGGGTTACCTGGCGAACTTTGCAAAAACTGGAAAACGCGCTCCATTGGAACTTTTGACTGTGAGTTTGGTTTTTCCTGTATGGGTTATGAAATCGCAGGTGGTTGGGGAGCAAAATTGGCAGATCCATCCCGAGATGTCATCGTCTTTGTTGGTGATGGATCCTATTTAATGCTGAACAGTGACATCTATAGCACTGTGTTAACTGGACATAAAATGATAGTCATCGTTTGCGATAACGGTGGCTTCTCTGTGATTAATCGTTTACAAAATTTCAAGGGAAGCGCCTCTTTCAACAACCTCTTGCAGGACTGTAAAGTAGAGAATCTACAGAAAGTCAATTTCGTACAGCACGCCACCAGCATGGGAGCTCTGGGTGAGCAGGTGGAGAGCACTGCAGAGTTGGAAGCCGCATTCAAACGTGCGAAAGCAGCAGATCGCACTTATGTCATCTGCATCAAAACTCAGCCATCACAATGGACTCCTGGAGATGCTTGGTGGGATGTTGGAGTTCCAGAAGTTAGTGATCGTGAAGAAGTCCGTCAAGCAAGGTCAGATCATTCGGAAGGCCAAAGACGTCAACGCTTGGGCGTCTAAAATAGAGAGGAAGAATTTTAATGAAGACACTAGGAATCGGACTGATCGGTTCCGGATTCATGGGTCGTTGCCATGTCAACGCCTATAATTCCATAGCCAGCATCTTTGCAGTCTCTCAAAAACCAGTGCTTAAGATGCTTGCTGATGCATCCCCAGAGCTTGCCAGTCAACAGGCAAAGGCTCTAAATTTTGAACAGAGCACTGCAGATTGGCAGGAGTTGGTGCAACACCCTGAAGTCGAAGTCATTGACATAACGGCTCCAAACCATTTGCACCATCCAATTGCAATCGCTGCGATGAACTTGGCAAAGCCCGTCTACTGTGAGAAGCCGCTAGCTTGTACACTAGCTGAAGCCCAAGAGATGGCTAATCTGGCCAAATCAAAGCAGATCCCTACCCTTGTGGGGTATAACTATTTGCAGAACCCCCTCATGAGAACAGCCCGAGAGATTGTTCAGAGTGGTGAAATCGGAGAACCGATTGCTTTCAGGGGTGTGCATGCAGAAGACTACATGGCCAACCCCCTCTCACCATACACGACTCGACTAGATGCTTCTCAGGGGGGTGGAGTATTGTATGATTTGGGAAGTCATATCATCTCCCTGGCTCGCTACGTAGCTGGGCCAATTCAAGAAGTCTTGGGTAATCTGACAACTGTTGTTCCTGAAAGGCCTGTTGGAGAAACAAAACGCAAAGTTCATGTTGATGACCAAACGCACTGCCTCGTGAGATTTGAAAATGGCTGTGTTGGAACACTGGAGGCTAGTTGGATGGCCTGGGGCCGCAAGATGCACCTTGCATTTGAACTGACTTGTACAAAAGGAACCCTTGTCTTCAATCAAGAACAGTTCAATGAGTTGAGACTTTATGATGCCAATCAGAAAGCTGGGCGAGATGGTTTTAAAACATTGTTCTCCGGGCCAGAGCACCCCCACTACGGTGCTTTCTGCCCTGCACCTGGCCATCAACTTGGCTTCAATGAACTGAAGGTAATTGAACTGCTACAACTTCTGCGCGCATTGGAAAATGGAAATGCCTGTTGGCCTGATTTCACCGAAGCCTTTGAAATTCAAAAAGTGTTGGAAGCTGTCAAGCTTTCATCAAAAGAAGTAAGGTGGTGTTCCCCACAGTCAATGATTACAAATTGATTGGCCGATTCCAGATAACATTCAACTTCAGGAAAAATATGAGCGTTCAACTTGCTGTCGCCCCAATTGCTTGGTCCAACAGCGATCTCCCCCAATTAGGTGGAGACACTCCATTGGAAACATGTCTGCGGGAAAGTCGTGAGGCGGGGTTTACTGGAACAGAAAGTGGCGCTAAGTATCCAATGGATCCTGAGAAACTTGGACCACTGCTCGAACAGTTTGATCTCAAGCTAGCGTCAGGTTGGTTCTCTGGAACCCTACGCGAGTGCAGTGTTGACGAAGAATGGGAAAATCTCCAGGAAATGCTCTACACCTTCAAATCTCTACAAGCTCCTGTCTTGGTTTATGCAGAAACCAGTGGAAGCGTCCAAACAAAGCGGAAAATTCCAGTCTCCAAGCGTCCTGTGATGCCTGACGATGAATATCCTGAATACGGGCAAAAATTGACTGAGCTTGCTGATCGTATGGCAGATTATGGAGTGCCAATGGTCTATCATCATCACATGGGAACGGTTATAGAGACTGAGCAAGAAGTCGACCTGTTAATGGCCAATACGGGGCCCAATGTGAATTTATTGTTAGACACAGGACACCTTACTTTCGCAGGTGGCAATGTGGAGGCAACCACCCGTCGTCATAGGCATCGGGTAAAACATGTGCACTGTAAAGATATTCGGGACGAAGTCTACAAAAGAGTTCAGGACGAAGACATGAGCTTTCTGGATGCCGTTCTGGAGGGAGTCTTCACAGTTCCTGGGGATGGATCAATAGACTTTCACAACTTCGCGAGAGTACTCTCAGATATCAAATACAGTGGCTGGATCGTAGTTGAAGCAGAGCAAGACCCAGAAAAAGCTAATCCCTTGGTTTACTCAAGGATAGGTCATCAGCACTTGACAGACGCACTTCAGAAAGCTGTCATCGAAATTCAGGCCTGAGTCAGCATATTTTTTGGCAACCCTGCACTAAAGAGCCTTTTCATCATTTTATCCTCACGAAAGCCCCCATGGACTTGAAATTTTGCTGGGCTCTTTGGGGTTTCTTTCCAAAAAATCCGTACTTTTTTTTCCTTGGGCATTTCCACTTTAAAAGGAGCACTTATGCGCAAAATGTTCATAGACGGAACTTGGTCTGAGTCTCCCAAAAGCTCACCAGTCATTCGCTCCTTTAATGGAGAAACTATTGATCACATTCCAGATGCCACTGATAAGCAAGTAGAACAGACCCTCGAAGCAGCACACAAGGCGTCAAAAATATTGTCACAAACACCAGCCCATGAACGAGCCAGAATCCTCAACAAGGCTGCGGAGTTGATTGATAAGAATGTGGATGGGTTGGCCAAATTGGTCTCTCTTGAAGTTGGGAAACCTATCTCAGAAGCCAGAGGAGAAGCAGGCCGTGTTGGAGAACTATTGAGACTCTCTGTGTTTGAAGGTACTCAAGTTCGTGGGGAGAGTCTTCCCCTTGATGCTCAAGTTGGTGCTGGCAAAGACAAACTTGGGTTCACCATGCGAGTACCCTGTGGAGTGGTGTTGGCCATCACCCCCTTCAATTATCCATTACTGCTCGTAATGCACAAAATCGGACCTGCCCTGAGTACTGGTAATGCCGTGATCTTAAAACCAGCTAAGCAGACTTCACTCTCAGCTTTGCGGATGACTGAACTCTTTTACGAGGCCGGCCTTCCCGAAAATGCTCTGCAAACCATCACGGGTTCAGGCTCAAGATTGGGGAAGTTACTCTGTGCCGATAAGCGAGTACGCAAAATCAGCTTCACGGGCAGTACCGACGTTGGTGAGCAGATCACCCAAATTGCAGGGGTTAAGAAGCTGTCCCTGGAGCTTGGTTCAAGCTGTCCCATGTTAGTTATGCCAGACGCTGATCTTGAACAAGTAGCTGCTGCTACAGCAACAGGAGGCTTTGTCAATGCTGGACAGGTTTGTATTTCCCTTCAGAGAGTCGTTGTCCATCAAAAGGTCTATGCTGATTATTTAGATGCGGTCAAGAGTGCTGTGGAGGACATTTCTGTAGGTAACCCCATGGAAGAATCTACAAAGCTCAGTGCGATGATCAACGAAGCAGAAGCAGCACGCGTGACAGATTGGCTCCAAGAAGCGGTTCGGGGAGGAGCTCGTCTGATTACCGGAGGAGATCGTGAAAAAGCTATTGTTCAACCGACAGTCATAGCAGATATCAAACCTGGTATGAGACTCGCCACACAAGAACTCTTTGGTCCTGCGATTGGTGTCGCACCTGTAGGCAGCTTTGAAGAGGCGATAGAAATCGCCAATGGGGTAAATTATGGGCTTGGGGCCAGTATTTTCACAAAAGATGTCAACACAGCCTTACGTTTCGCTCAACAAATTGAGAGTGGGAATGCCATGATTAATTGGTCGCCACTTTGGAGAGCTGATCTGATGCCTTACGGAGGCTTCAAGGGCAGTGGTATTGGCAAAGAAGGTCCTCGCTACGCTGTTGAAGAGATGACTGAATTGAAGACCGTAGCCTTCCACGGCTTGTGATCCAATCCAGCAGGCTCGCTCGAACCTACTTTTTTCCTGCCTGTATATGAATTACCAAACTCTACTGTAAAAAATCTTTCATTCCTCATAAATAAGGCTTTTAACAAATAAGCATTGAATATAAATCAAAGATATTCATTCTCTAATGATCAAAACTCTGATCCAGAATCTTCTCCCGTCAGTATTCATTCAATGCAAATTTCCAAAGATATTCTTGAATCTTAAAAAATTTAGAGAGAATCCAAATCAAATTGGGATTCTATACATGGTGCTGGCAATGGCAGGCTTTGCAATTGAAGACCTAGTAATCAAACTAGTTTCTGCCCATTTACCAGTCAGCCAGATCCTAATCATGCTAGGATTGTTTAGTTTGATTTGGTTCATGATGATCGCCAGGTGGAAGAAAATCCCTCTGCTGACGAGGGAAATGTTAAATAAACCGTTCATCACTAGGACTCTAGCAGACTTGTTTGCAGCGCTCTTTTTTGTAATTGCTGTTGTCAATTCTCCTCTCAGTTCAGCTTCGGCAATACTCCAGTTTTCTCCATTACTCGTCACCTTAGGAGCAGCTCTTTTTCTCCGTGAGAGAGTCAGTCTTGGCAGTTGGATCGCAATTGGCTTTGGCTTTGCGGGGATTATGCTGATCATCCGTCCAGGTACTGACAGCTTCACCCCTGCATCAATATTCGCAGTTTTATCCGTTGCCATGTTAGCTTTACGAGAAATCACAACACGGGTAATGTCAGTTTCTATGCCCTCGCTAGCCGTTTCAAGTTGGGCTTTTGCTGCTTGTGCACTGATAGGTTTTCTCACTATCCCTTTATTCCCAGTTCCAGTGATACCTAGAGGTGAAGACTTATTGCTGATGGTGGCGTCCAGCGTTGTTAGTTGCATTGCCTATTACGCATTGGTTAAGGCAACCAGAGATGGTGAAATATCTGTGATTGCTCCATTTCGTTATACTCGACTACTATTTGCGTTGATTCTCTCATATTGGATTCTTGGAGAACAGCCAGATACGATCATGTACATTGGTTCTGCTCTAGTTGTCTTTTCGGGGCTCTACAATATTGGTTTGAGACACATCTTTCATGCTACCCAATCTGCATCCTAATAAGCTCCCATTACGCCTTACGAGTCAGTGCAATCCAGCCCCCAAAAACTATGAGACAAGCGCCTAGCGCAGTTGTCCACTCTGGAATTTCATCAAACAACAACCAGCCTGCTAAAGCAGAAGCGGGGATCTGGACATATACCCACGGAGCGATACGGGACGATTCTATTCTTTTGAATGCGAAGATGACCGTGGTCATAGCAAGAATATCGATTCCCACCATTGATCCCATTAATAAAAGATGATCGTTTTCAGGGAGTTCACCTCCTTTAGCCCACAAGAGTAACCCCGCAACTGTACCTCCAAGCAACTCTTGATAAAATACCCACCGACTTTCAGGTTCTGTTGGATGTCTTCTGAGCCAGGCATTTCCCACCGCATGACCCATTGCTGCCAACAGAGGCGCCATCAATAACCAACTGAAACTTTCCCATCCTGGTCTTAAACAGATCAACACGCCAATGAATCCCAGAGCCACAGCAAACCAAATTTTCGGGCTCACCGTTTCGTTTAGCCAAAAACTTCCCAATAGCACTAAGAAGAACGGGCTTGTATTAAGAAGGGTACTGTAAAGCGATAGTGAGACATAATGTAGAGCATAAACCCCTCCGAGAAAGGGCAGACACATTATCAAACTTCGAACGAAATGAACGGTTGGAATTTGTGTTCTAAAACCTTTCAAACCCCTACGAAAGTAAATCCAAATACCCATCACAACCGCATTCATCAACAGCCAGGGCGCAATCAAACTTAGAGGATCCAAATCTAATCTCAAAAGTTTGATCAAAGCTCCAAGGGTTGCAAAGCACATAAAACCTGTGAGGCCAATCAAGAGTGGGGGGAATCGAATATGCCCTAAATGAATGTTTGCATTCAAAGTTGATTTCCTTTGTAAGAGACTAATATAATTTAAAAATTTAGCAGCTATTGAATAATGAGAGACGTTCCTGAAATTAGCATTTTTTTGACAAAAATAATTTTTTCAAAATAATCATTAAGAAAATATTAAAAATTAACAAAAATTTACTTAGTACTAATTTTACGTATCAACCATTCAAAAATTTTCATGAGTAAACTGTAAATTTTGCTTATTAGATTAATTTCTTCTAAAAAAGATTCTTCTCAGAAGATCTAAGTTTTTTTAGAAATTTATCCAACAATCATTTTCAGGTAATCATGTTGATTATTTTTGCCCAGCAGATTCGGAATATTTTATTTTCATTTGCGCTAGTAATAATGTTGCTTTACTCATTTAAAACAATTGCAACAGAAAGGACCCTTTTGTTTTCAGGTGGCCCTGATGGGGGTACATTTCAGTATTTTTCAGCTGGAATTTCTGAGTATCTTTCAAAAGAGATAGATGGTTACATGATTCTTAATGAATCATCAGCCGGATCTGTTGAAAATTTAAAGCGTCTTAATAACAGAGAAGCCGACTTTGGAATTACATACTCTGGTGACTTATATCTGGGCCGAAATGGAAGGCTAAGAAATAACCCGCGACAGTTCAGAAATGTTCATGCCTTAGCCTATCTTTATGGTGCGCCAGCTCACCTAGTGGTACTGAATGATAGGCAGATCAATAGCGTCTCTGATCTTGTTGGTAAAAAAGTTGCCATTGGTGCTTCTGGTTCAGGCGCAGCTGCTTCAGCCCAACGCTTTTTTGAAAGTATGAGCGTCTGGGGAAAAATTGAGCCCCAGTATCTTGGATACAGTGAAGGAGCCGCTGCCCTGGGTGATGGATTGATTGATGCTCTTTGGGTTTTTGCAGGATACCCTAATTCTGCTGTAATACAGGCTGCTTCATCCAACAAGATTAAGTTGCTCCAAACCTACTCAGAAGCCAAAAAGAATGGAAAGCTTTTCGAAGATTTCCCTTTCTACTCGAAAGTCGTGATTCCAGCAGCTACGTATCAAGGCGTGGACTATGATGTGGTTACGATTCAAGATTCCGCCCTTTGGACAGCGGGTAGGCACCTTCCCGGTGATTTTGTCGAGAAAGCTGTCCAGCTGATTTATCAGTCAAAGGGGTTAGAACACTTGGTAAGTTTGAAATCAACTGCAAAAGCGATGAGTATTGATTCTGGATTGACAGGTATCGTTACTCCTGTTCACAAGGGAGCCCAGAGTTTCTGGGAATCTAAAGGAAAGACACTTTCTGCGGAGCAAATTCGATAGCAGTTTCTAAGTTTTTCTAGTGCAAGATTGTAATTTGATTCAGATTTGATCTTCTCAACTATCCATTTCAAAAGATATATATCGAGCCTTTTTTCAAAATGATTGTAGACAAAAAGATAAAATCAACTAAGAAGTATTCCAATACCAATCAAGCTTCGAACGACTGGGTAAAATTTATTTATTTTTATCACCTTACTGAGCCCACATGTATCTAGTTCTGAAGACTAAAGCCACTTTGAAAAGTACACTTCGAAGAGTTTTCAAAAAGCCTCCCGTGTATTTACTGGAAAGACCTCCACCCCTAACTTAGAAAGTGAAATGATTTTCTAAATTTCAAACTGACTTCTCCAATCTATTAAAAGATTTAAAGGTTCCCATGAAAATAAGTAAACTTCTAAGTAAGGTACTAACCTTTCTCGTAGCAATTTTCCTAGTATCATCACAAATTCAAGCTTGGGCTGCGGACAAAGATTATGTATTGAACACGGCCTCAACTGGTGGGACATACCATCCTGTTGGTACTGCTATCGCTACTTTGACAAAGGTCAAACTTTTGCCAAAGCAAAAATTTAGTCTCACTGCTGTTAACTCAGCAGGCTCTGGAGCGAACGTCCAGGCCCTTGGTGCCAAAACAGCTGATTTTGCAATATTACAGGGTTTGTATGGATCTTATGCAGCAACAGGTACTGGGCCAATATCAGAACCACAAAAAAACCTGCGCTCTGTAACGATGCTTTGGCAAAATGTTGAACAGTTCCTGGTTGCCAATGAAAAGGTAAAATCTGGAACTGTTTCTGATTTGATGGGGCTAAAAGGACAAGCTGCTGGCATGGGCAAGCAAAATTCTGGAACACTAGGCTCTAACAAAGTTTTGTTGTCCGGTTTAGGCTTGGACATTAATGGAGACTTTGATCTTGTTTACGCTGGATACGGACCTACCGCAGATGCACTCGCTAACGGACAGATTGTCGCCGCTGGCATTCCATCTGGGCCCCCAACAGGAGCAATCACAAAACTGATGGCAGCCAATACTGGGGAATTCACAATACTTGATGTCACGTCTACTGAGGCCAAAAAAATGGATGGCGGCAGATTATTGTGGACCCCATATGTTATCAAAGCTGGCACCTATCCTGGGCAGGATAAAGATATCAACACGATTGCACAGCCAAATTTTCTGGGTGTAAACGCTAGTGTCGATGATAATCATGTGTATTTATTGACAAAAACGATGTATGAAAACTTGCCTTTCCTACAAGCTATTCACCCTGCAACTAAAGTCATGGCAATTGAAAATGCAATGGCAGGGTTACCAGTTCCGCTTCATCCTGGGGCTGCTAAATATTACAAAGAAATGGGCATGACCATCCCTTCACATTTAGTTTCGAATTAAGACTTATGATAAGGCCAGACTTCCTCTGGCCTTATCATAATGAGCAGTTTTATGGTTCCGTCAGTAAAGAATGATGCTAAAGAGTACCAATCAAGGGATGAGTGGCTAACTCTTGGCTCACACAACAAAACAATAATTCAGTGGTCATTTGCAATCTTTGCTGTGGGTTTCGCTCTCTGGCATGTGACTACAAATCTCCTGATTAATGAATCCCCCCTCTGGCAAAACTCAATTCATTTCGCTGGCTTTGCTATCCTAGCAACAGTAATTTACCCATCTCAATTGCTTGGTCGCCAAAACTTATTCTTTGACCTGGTATATGGTTTCCTTGTGGCTTGGGCAGCATGCTGGGTTGCTGCATCCGAATCCCGCATTTATGAAGACACTTTAGCTCTTACTGGGCAGGCCTGGCAGTTCAATATGTTTGATTGGACTGCTGGGGGTTTACTTGTTGTAGCAGTTATAGATTTTTCAAAGAGAGTTTCGGGTTGGGTAATTCCTATTCTGATCATTCTATCAGTCTCCTACATTCTTTTCCTTGGTGAGCATCTACCGGGTGTATTTCGGGCAGCTAGCCTTCCTTTAGATGATGTACTGTTTCGAACAATTTATAATGATGAAGGATTGTTCGGAATTCTTGCGAATATTTCCTCTTCCAATATAACGCTTTTCATGATCTTTGGCGGTTTTCTAGTAGTCTCTGGTGCCAGCGATTTTGTAATTGAAGTCTCGAAAGTTGTAGCAGGTCGAATTCGGGGAGGAGCAGCATTTGTCGCAGTCATATCCTCTGCTTTGACAGGCACTATTAGTGGGTCTGCTGTAGCGAATACTGCCTCGACCGGAGTCATCACGATTCCTCTTATGAAATCAAATGGATTCAGAGGACGATTTTCTGCAGGAGTTGAAGCAGCAGCATCAACTGGAGGCCAGTTGATGCCACCGATTATGGGAGCTGGAGCATTTGTCATGGCAAGTTACACAGCCATTCCATATTCCACAATTGTTTCGGTATCAATCATCCCAGCTTTTCTTTATTTTATGTCAGTCGCTTTTGTAGTGCGCATTGAAGCTGTCAAACACCGCGTGGGCGAAGGCATCGATATGAGGGTAAGTCGAGCAAAAATCTTAGCAGGTGCTTTGACCTTCATTGTGCCACTGACAGTTATGATTGGTTTGCTGATGTCAGGTGTAACTCCAAGCTTTGCAGCATCGACTTCAATTGCAGTTTTGATCATCGTTTCATGGTTGACTTGGTTCCTCGGTAGAGCTACTGGAACCATTGAATTACAAACCAATGTCATGAACATCAAGCGGATCGTTGAGGCTTGTTTATTAGGAATGCGAAGTGGAATCCTGACAGCCATCCTTCTCGTTTCAATTGGGGTAATCAATAATGCTATTGTGACAAGTGGGATTGGGAACGGATTTTCATTGATGATTGCTCAGTGGTCTCAAGGTTCACCAATCGTGGCCATCGGATTGATTGCACTTGCATCTTTAGTTTTGGGAATGGGGTTGCCTGTCACAGCCTCTTATATCATCCTAGCAATATTGTGTGCACCAGCTTTGGCAGGAATATTAGCAGATAACATTATAATAGAAAAATTGGTGGGAGGCTTAACCGATCCGATGCAAGCAGCTTTGTTCATGTTAGTAGAGAGCCCACATGTAGCAAAAATTGCAACTGGCATGAGTATAGACGAGGCCTCCAGTCTGATGGCAGACGTACCTTTTGAGGTTGCTATGACCATGCGACCATTGCTAGTGGATGCAGATATGCTGATGGGCTTTTTACTTGTTGCTCACCTAATCATTTTCTGGCTGAGTCAGGATAGTAATGTCACTCCACCTGTATGTCTCGCCGCTTTTACTGCAGCAGGAATCGCAAAATCCCCACCAATGGCAACTGGTTTTCAATCATGGAAAGCTGCGAAAGGCTTATACATCGTTCCACTACTATTTGCATATACACCGCTTATTAGCGGATCTTTTCATGAGATTTTGCAGATTGGTTTTTTTGCATTATTTGGAATTTACGCTATCAATGCACTGATTGCTAGGTTTGCAGAGGGACCGATGGCTTTTTGGTATTGGCCAATTCTTTCAGCAGGAGCGATACTATCTTTCTGGCCGTTAGATCTCTTGATGAATATGTTTGGTGCTTTATTTGTTCTAGTGACTGTCATTCATAGTCACATTCGGAATTCAGCCGCGGCTCATCCAAAAACTTAAATTTTATCAAATTAATTACTTACACCCAATGAGTAGTTTTCAAAGCTTTCCTACAACCCAATTGAGCCATCGTTCCCACTCACTCAATCCGAGATTACAAGAATTACATCTTCCGATGGTTATTCTTGAAAACTTTCTTGCATCTACCAAAGAAATCAGTGTTCAAGAGCTAGAATACGTTCCATATCAACGGCTTGTTCTGGCCCATCTACTAGATGAGGAATGTGGTGGCTCACTAAAGAAAATTCTCGTAGAAACACTACACAATCGAGCAATGGGAGCTTTGGAAATCAGAACTCCTTCTGGCCTTGACAAAGAAGAGTTGATCAAGGTTTCCACTGCAGTCAGTCACCTGGTTGGCTTGCCCAATTTCGACTCCATGAGTGAGAAGTACTACGCTTGCTTTGATGTAAAGGACACCGACCACAGTGACTCCTACCTACGGCAAGCCTATCGACTCTTTACCCTGCACACTGATGGGACTTATGTGGACGAGACAACCGACTGGGTCTTGATGCTTAAAATCAAAGAAGAAAAAGCTGTTGGAGGAGAAAGCAGGCTGCTGCACCTTGACGATTGGGAGGAAATGGAAATCTTTGCAGAGCACCCTCTTGGACGCACTCCCATGGAATATAAATCTCCACCAAGCAAAAACGTTTCGGTTTCCGTAAAGCGTCAAACATTTTACCAGCGCAATGGCCGGCCCTGCCTCTGTTTTATTGACCAATTCGTTTATCCACATACCATTGAGCAAGCTCTTTTCCTGAGGGATATGTCTCATTCAATGGAAAATTCTCCAGAAACACTCTCTATCCCACTGCCCATCGGTCATATGATACTAATCAACAATCACTTCTGGGCACACGGCAGGGAACCCTTCAAAAAACATCCTCAGCTGTATCGGGAATTGTTACGCCAGCGCGGTGCTTTCAAAAAGCAAGACTCATAAACTGACTTGTTCAAGATCTAAAAGACTGTTGAGTTTTGGATTTTCTAGGTGGCCAGTTTTTCTCTTAGAAAAGTTTCATAAAACTCTCATCAAGAAATTGTGATAAAAACAATTGCAGCAAATTCAAACTAGCTTTTGCTTGCCTAATGGTAATTTACGTATTCTCGTTCCAGTTGCAGCAAATATTGCATTCGTAATAGCGGGTACAATTGGTGAAGAAGCCGGTTCTCCTGATCCACTTGGTGATCCATTGCTCTCCACTATGGTTACATTTATTTCGGGAGTGTCTCTCATTCGAGCAATCTTATAGTCGTCAAAATTACCTTGGATAATTTGTCCATCCTTTAGAGTAATTTTTTCAAAAAGTGTAGCTGACATACCCATAATAATACTGCCTTCAATCTGAGCAATAACGCTATCTGGATTCACTACTAAACCACAATCTACGACGCAATCAACCCGGTGGACATTGACCCGACCTCGGGAGTTGATTGAGACTTCTGCGACCTGTGCTGCCACAGTTGTGACTCCTTCCAGAGGGAACCAATCATTTATAGCAATACCACGGCCGTGTCCTTTTGAAAGTGTTGACCCCCAATTTGATTGGTTGGCAACCTGCTCTAAAATTCTTTTATGCCTCGGATTTTCATGCAAAAATTTTAACCTGTATTCTAGAGGGTCGACTCCTGCAGCGTATGCAAGCTCATCCATAATGCTCTCTGTATAGAAAACATTGATACTGTTGGGTGGTGCTCGCCAAGGACCCACTGGCACACCTAGTTCGACAGGCGAATGGCTCACATCTACACCTTCTACTTTGTAAAAATGTTTTGGTATAATTGGGTAGTCATGAACTCTACCCGGAATTGTCATGGGGTCGAAGTTCAGTTTTCCAAACATTGGACCCATGAAAAAATCGGATGCAGCTAGATTTTCTTGTGATACATGATTTTCCCATTTCGTTGGGATACCCTCTGCATCAACTTCAACTCGAAATTTGCTCACACTCGCTGGGCGGTAAAATCCATGTCTTGTGTCTTCCTCGCGACTCCAAACAACCTGCACTGGTTTCTTTATGGATTTCGAAACAATCAGTGCTTGCTCAATGTAATCATCCATTAATTTCCTGCCAAAACTTCCTCCCATCATTATACTATTAATTCTAATTTGTTCCTCAGGCAGTTCAGTAACTTTTTTGGCAACTTCCATACAAGCATATTGATTTTGTGTTGGAGCCCACATTTCACAGAAATTCTCAGTGACGTGTGCGGTACAGTTGACTGGCTCCATAGCAGCATGATGTAGATAGGGCATTTCGTATTCTGCTTCAACTACATTACTTGCTTCCATCTCATTTGATGTAAAATCCCTGTTAGTAGCCTTATTGAGCTTTTCGTAGATTGTTTGACTATCCAATCCAACGGTTTTACCACCGTGAAATTTTGTATCCAAGGCCTCTAGGCCCTGCATGGCATGCCAAGTAGAATCAGCAACAACTGCAACACCATGAGGTATTGGCACCACCGTTTCAACACCTTTAACAGCCAAAGCGGCATTAGTATCATAATCGACTAAGTCCCCTCCAAATACTGGGGATTGCTTGACTGTTGCGAACTTCATATTAGGAATTCGCACATCAATTCCAAATTTTGCTGAACCATTGGTTTTGGAAGTTGTGTATAGCTTTGGAATTGATTTTCCGATCAACTTAAATTGTTCACGGCTTTTGAGGATGGGATTATTTGGAGGTTGGATTTTTGCTGCTGAGGAAACTAATTCACCATAGTTTGCGACCAGATTGTTCTTTTTGTGAAAAACTCTGCCATCCTGCGCAGTGCATTCACTTAGCGGCACTCCCCATTTTTGTGAAGCAGCAATTTTCAGCATCTCTCTAGAACTAGCACCCACAAGCCGAATTTTCTCCCAAAAAAAACTGATGCTACTACTGCCACCGGTAACCTGAACACCTCGTGGGTCTGCCTGTGAATTTATAAATTCCGGGTGGAATGGAGCTGTTACAACATTTATGGTTTTCCAATCCGCTTCCAATTCTTCTGCAAGAAGCATTGCTTGACCTGTATGCGCATGTTGCCCCATTTCGGAGGCTGGAAGAATCAGGGTCACTTTGTTATCAGCGCTGATTCGCACCCATAGACCAAGTTCTTCGTTAATAGCTTTGGGACTGCTGAGTATCTTTGGAGATGAGAATGTACAACCAACTAACAGTCCACTTCCTGCTAAACTTGATAATTTTAGGAATGTTCTTCTGTTAAATTTTGAGCTTAACATTAAGCCTCCTTCATTGATTGGGCCGCAGTGTGGATCGCTTTGCGAACTCGGACGTAAGTACCACATCGACATAGGTTTAGCATCCCTCGATCAATATCCTGATCAGTAGGGTTGGGTTTTCGATTCAATAAAGACACAGCAGATAAGATTTGACCAGACTGGCAATATCCGCACTGTGGAACTTCTTCTTTAATCCAGGCCTGTTGAACAGGATGACTATTGTTTTCGGACAAACCTTCTATTGTTGTTATTTCTTCGTCTAGTACCTCTTCAATTGAAACACCACACGACCTTACTGTCCGCCCCTTGATCAGAACTGTACACGCACCACATTGCTGGATGCCGCACCCATACTTTGTTCCGGTCAAATTAAGTGTGTCTCGCAAATACCAGAGTAGTGGGGTAGTAAGTTCTACCTCCACCTGATGTTTGATATTATTGATAGTCAATTCTGCCATATCTCACTCCAAAAAGTTCTAAATTGCCGACAAACATTTGATGGGCTCTGACCATTGTGTTGGTTCACTAAATGATCGAAGTCTCTGATTTTTACTAGTAATAAAAATTAGAATTTACACCATAATTTTTTGGATGTCACAACTTGAAAGAAATGAACTTAATATCTGGCATCTAATAGGATTATTCAAATGCTTGAAGTTAATAATTTTTTTAATTTTTTTTCAAAAAATTTTTCACCCTCACTCTGAGCAAATCCTATCAAATTGACTAAAAAGAAGTTTTGAACTGCTCAATTTTTCGGGGACCACTGAAATAATATATTTTTTATGAAAAAATTTTGCCTGATGAAAATTCTATGAGGCCTGAATGTGCAAGTAGAAAACGCTATTTACTGACATACTAATGTTCAAAAACCTGAATATATCATAGATCAAAATTATTTTTATCAATTGTACATTTACTTTATGTTACGAAAACTTTTTCTCCTGCGTTTGACTCTCTCTTCGTTAATAGGTAGATCTCATTCGGCCTGCTAAAAAGAAAAATTTAGAATTTATTTCTGAACATTAACGCCAACTCAACTTGGGAAACGCTAAATGAACAAATTAATCAAAGTTGCAAAAAACAAATTTCTGCTCATACTTTCTTGCTTCGTTGTCGCCCCTTTGATCTTCGCTGGTGACACACCTTCCGTACAAGGAACAAAAATTTATTTTGTCAATATTCAAGATGGTGATGTCCTTAAAATTCCGTTCATAGTCCAGTTTGGCCTTAGTTCTCAAATGGGAATAGCCCCAGCCCTCGTAGACTGGCCCGATACCGGACATCATCACCTAATAATAAATTCTCCAACTCCCAATCCAAACAAGGCTATTCCCAGTAAAAGTGAAAACCATATCCACTTTAGTGGTGGTCAAACAGAATGGGAGGTCAATCTACCATCCGGCCAACATACGCTACAATTGATCTTGGGAGATTATTCACATATCCCCCACGACCCGCCTATCCTTTCAGAAATTATAACTATCACTGTGGAGTAGATAGATGAGGTTCTCTGTTGGCAGCAAATTGCTTTTCTTGATTACGATTGGAGGAGGACTGGCTCTTACGTTGATGGCGGTTGTTCTAATCGGGATGGAACTCAACAGAGCTGACCAACGCTTTGTTGAGCGCTATGAGGGTCTTTCTGATTTAATATCTACTGAACTCGCTCCTGCTCTTCACCTTTCAGACGAAAGAATTATTGGGAAACGTATCAAAGCTTTTTTGAGTGTTGCCAAAGATGACCTTGTCCTACTGCGCTCATATGACCTTGATGGTTCTCAGATTTATGAGTACGGGAAAGCAGACTTTGAAACACAGCTCAACCAGCTCATTTTGAATCGTTTGCCAACTCTTCAGACTGGGCAAATTGTAATTGAACAGAGTGAGGCGAACCTCGTTCTTCTTCAACCAGCTAGACTAGCAAGTGATGAGATTGCTGGCTATGTAGGATTGATCTGGAGTCGCCTTGAACTGCAAAATCAGCGCGAAGAATTAATAGTTACATCAGCATGGTTGATCTTAGCAATGCTCCTAGGAACAAGTTTGAGTTTACTGGGAGCTGTTTATCTTTTTATCACCAGACCAGTTGGACAAATGGTTCTTTCGCTTGATGCAAACTCGCGGGAAATTGCCGATTCAAACATAGAGCTTTCAGAGCGGACGCTTAGGCAAAGCTCTTCACTCGAAGAAACTGCAGCTTCGATGGAACAGATGTCGAGCATTATGGAAAATAATGCTGAAGAATCCAAAAAAGCTGCGCAGTTGATGCGTGGAACGCGTCAAACTGCAGATCAAGTTCGGGATAATCTCTTGGCTGCTGTAACCCAAGCAATTTCTTCCAATGAAAGAACTCTGACACAGTTGCAAGAAACCAATGAACGTGTGGTAGGAGCAATGTCAGCAATATCTAGTAATTCTCAAAAAATTGAAGGTATTATCAACTTGATCAACGAGATCGCTTTCCAAACTAATCTACTAGCCCTAAATGCCTCCGTAGAAGCTGCTCGAGCTGGGGAGCATGGAAAAGGATTTGCGGTGGTTGCCACAGAGGTACGCAAGCTAGCGCATCGCTCTGCAAGGGCTGCTGCTGAAATTGGGAATTTGATTGAGACCAGCAAACAAAGTATTCAGCAAGGTCGAGAGTACGTCAAAGACAGTGATGAATCACTCGGTGAAATGCGAACGGAATCCCAAGAGACTCTGGAAGGTCTCCATCAACAAAGTAGTGAGAATCTAGAGGCAATTCTTCGAGCAGTGATTGAATTTTCAGAAGTGATGGAGAGCATTGAAGTCGCCTCTGCGGAGCATGCTAACGGGATCAATCAGGTCAACAAGGCGATTATGGACATGGACCGACTGACTCAAGAAAACGCAATGATGGTCGAACAGAGCGCCGCAGCTAGCGAACAAATGGCTTCACAAGCAGAACGCTTGCGCCAACTCTTTGTCCCAGGACAACGCCGAAACTATCAGAAAAACTCTACCTCAAAAAAGACAATTGAAGGAGATCACAACCTAAAAGGTTCCAAATCACTACCAGAACCCAACTACAAGAAATCACGCTTTACAAATCAATCGAACACTGAAGAGGATTTTTTTGAGTAGTCCAAACTGTGTCCTTTAACGAGTTCAATTTTTTGTCCACCTGAGGACAAATCTAAAGGGGAGGAAGCATGATCGAATTGACTGTAAATGGCAAAATTCAACAGTTGGATGTAGACCCAAAAACTCCACTGCTCTGGGTCCTCAGAGAACATCTCAAGCTCACGGGCACCAAGTATGGTTGCGGTATTCAAAACTGCGGTTCCTGCACGGTTCACGTCAATGGTAGAGCTGTCCGGTCCTGTGGCGAAACCTTAGAGAAAATGGCTGGGAAGAATATCATTACAATCGAGGGACTCTCTGAGGATAATCAACATCCTGTTCAGCGGGTTTGGGCTGAGATTGATGTTCCTCAATACGGTTACTGGCAACCAAGATTCATCATGGCAACTGCCGCTGTTCTGAAGATGGTGCCAGAGCCTGAAGACCAGATGATCGACCGACTCCTTACAAATATATGCCGTTGTGGAACCTACAATCCGGTGCGGGGTGCCATTCACAGAGCTGCAGAGATTCAAAAAGAGGAAGCATGTAAATTATCAGACTCAACCGTAGTGATTTCCTAAAAAATACTGCGCTAACTACAGGTGGCATTTTATTGAGCTTTGAGACACCTCTTGAAGCACAAGCCCACGGCTCTTTTTTACAACTCGGCCCATTCCTCCAAATGACTAATGAAGGGAAAATTCGACTAGGTGTGCCAGTAGTGGAGATGGGCCAAGGTGTTTATACATCTTTAGCAATGTGCGTTCTTGAAGAGCTTGAATTGAGTATGAATTCTGTGGAACACATTGAAACACTTCACAATTCAACTTTCAAAAATTCTGTCTTATCGAACTTTACGAATGGCGTTTTCTCTTTCCAAATAACAGGCGGTAGTTCATCAATGAAAGGCTGGAGTAAAGAATTCCAGAAATTGGAGCCATAGCCAGAGAACTGCTGATCCTTACTGCATCCAGTTACTGGAATTTACCGACTAGGCGATTACGATTGAGAGAGGGTTTCGTATTGCACCCTGTTAGTAATAATAGAATTAGCTTTGGCGATTTAGTATCCAAGGCTTCTAATTTACCACTGCCTGAAAATCCGACTATCAAACAAGATAAATTTTATCTCATTGGTAAACCAGTTCAACGCTGGGACACTGGTGAAAAAATCAATGGCTCAGCCACTTATGGGGCTGATGTTGAGTTACCAAATCTTCTTTATGGAACTGTCGTTCATGCTCCTATCCTTGGAAGTAAGATTACTAAGGTAGATGATGCAAAAGCAAAAGCATTCCCAGGATATTTAGCAGCTATTCCGTTTCACGATCAGGTCGTTGTTTTTGCTAATTCTACTTGGTCAGCCTTCAAAAGTACGGAGATGCTAACTATAGAAACTGAAGGAGGTTTCCCTTCACTCAGTGATGAGATAATCTCAAAAAAACTACAAGATGATGCATAAAAAGAGGGAGTTGCTGCTGGGAATAGATTGGGAAATGTTGAGGAAGCATTCAAAAATGCATCAACAGTAATTGAGTATGAATACACACTACCCATCCAAGCCCACGCATGCATGGAACCCCTAACAGCCACTGCCAATGTTGTGGAAGATAGCTGTGAATTTTGGGTGCCAATTCAGTCACAGGATGTACCGGTATTAGTAGCAATGCAGGCAGCAGGTTCAAAGCCAGAAAAAGTTAAAGTACACATGACATATCTAGGAGGGGGATTTGGGCGGAAAGTTGAAGCTGATTATGTGATTGCACTCATAGTTGCCTCTAAATTAATGAATCGTTCTGTCAAGGTAACCTGGAGCAGAGAAGCCGACATGCGAGGAGGAGTTTACAGACCCCCTACCTTGGTAAAATTAAAAGCGGGGTTAGATGCAGACAATCTACCCATTGGAATAAAAAGCAAAAGTTGTTGCTCCTTCTGCTAGCTGACATTTTGCGGAGGCTTTAGGCGGATACCTTCCTCCATGGATACAACAAAATGGATATGACTGGGCGATAAAAGTACTTGGGGCTATTGAAGAACATTCCAAATGGGTTTGTCCTAAAGAAGGCAATTTTCAAGGAATTTCTTACAGTGATTACTTGAATACTCTACAAGCACAAGCAGTCGAGCTTTCGGTCAGTTCAATGGGGGAAATCAAGATCGACAAGGTCACGTGTGTAATTGATTGTGGACAGATTGTGAATCCACATATTGTTCATCAACAACTAGAGGGTGCAATAGTGTTTGGTCTCACATCAACATTGATGGGAGAAATCAATGTAAAGAATGGTAAAATTGTTCAGAGTAAATTTGACGACTACAAGATGATGAGGCTCAAAGACACCCCTGAAATCAACATTCACATTATTAAAAACAATGAAAAATCAAGGGGCATTGGTGAAGCTGGAACGCCGCTTATTGGACCCGCTGTTGCAAACGCTGTGTTCGCTGCAACAGGCAAACGTGTCAGGAGACTCCCAATTCGAAAGAAGGACTTGGCTTAGTTACTATCCCGAAGCTGAATCAGGTTCATAAAAAATGACTTCATCAGTTGTCATTGTTGATGATTCCCGGAGTATTCGAGGACACATTCGTCGTGTCCTCGAATCTGCTCCAGAAACCTTTAGGGTAATCGAGCACGAAGATGGACTGCAGGTTCTCCACTGGCTCAGCAAACTATCACCTAAAGAACTTCCTGACTTAATTCTTCTCGACCGGAACATGCCTCATGTCACCGGAGATGAATGCATCCGGATCCTCAAGGCTGATTCTCACTGGAAACACATTCCTGTTCTTTTTCTAACTGCCCAGGTCTCCACAGAGAACCTTGTCCAAGGTCTCGTTCAACTTTCTGCAGACGACTACTTACCCAAACCATTCGCTGCAGATGAGTTGATCGCTAGGATTCAGGTTTTACTTCGCATGAAAAGAGCCGAGGATCAATCGAGAGATTTAAATAGACAACTGCAGAGTGCTTTTGATCAACAGGTCTTGGCTTATCAAGAGTTGAAGACCACAAAGCTTAAGCTTGCAGAAACAGAGGCCGCCAATCGGTTGACAAGATTGTTCGAAAAGTTTGTGCCCAAAGGTTTTTTAGAGAGAATAGCTCCGGACGGGCTGGAGTCATTACGTTTTGGAACAGCTGAGAGCGATGAGGCGACAATATTGTTCAGTGACATTCGATCGTTTACAGATTTATCAGAACCACTTTCTCCACAAGAGTTGATGGATTTTTTAAACGATTACCTGAAGATGATGAACATGTCGATCATGGTAAATCATGGTTTCGTTGATAAGTTCATTGGGGATGCAGTCATGGCTATTTTTGACAAGACGGAACAATCAACAAACGATGCGAGGAATGCTCTTAATGCCGGAATGGGAATGCTACAAGTGCTGGGAACTATGAACCAAAAACGTCAGCGGCAAGGGCAAGTTCCAATCTCGATTGGAATTGGGATACACACTGGTCCTGTTGTTTTCGGGACACTTGGATTCGAAGAAAGGATGGATTCCACTGTATTGGGAGATGCAGTCAATTTAGCCTCAAGGCTAGAGGGGCTGACCAAATATTATGGAGCTTCTTTGCTCTTTTCTGATCAGACCCTGACAACTCTTGGAGGTCAACACGATAATCTGCTGTTTCGAGAAATTGACCGTGTAATGGTTAAAGGACGAAAGCAAGCGGTTACTATCTTTGAATTGTTCAATAGCGATAGAGCTGATGTGCAGTCGGCAAAGAAGGCTGTGATGGAAAATTTTGAAGAACCAGTAAGCTTGTACAGAAATCAAAAATGGAATGAAGCTGAGCAAATTTTTCTTGAACTTGCTGTAAATCATCCTCTAGATTCGCTTCCCACTATTTATGCTGAAAGATGTCAAGAAATGAAACAGAACTCACCACCAGCCGACTGGGATGGTGTTCAGATGTTCAATCAAAAATGAATTTTGAATCCTTACCTGCAGATGAATTTTTAGATGAAGCTCAAGAGCTTTTACAGGAGATTGAGAATGGCCTACTACTATTAGAAGATGAACCAAACAATTATGAAGTGATTCAACGATTATTTCGTTCTGCCCATACCCTCAAAGGTGGGGCCGCAATGGTTGGACTCAATAATTTGGCTAATGGAGCACACGAATTTGAGGCAATTCTATCCAAGCTAAGATCGGGCACCCTGAAAAGTTCTCCCCAAGTTATTTCTAATCTATTAGAGGGGAGAGATAATTTGCTTTCTCTCCTGAATCCTCTATTAAGTAGTTTGCCAAGCAGTTCCTCAAGCAAAGTCCAAAAAAGTTCCACGGACCGTCACTTACCTGAACAAAGTACCAGAGCACAGACGACGGACGAAGAATTGACACCTCTGAATAGCTCTTCCCTGCCACAAGACTACGCTTATCTAATTCATCTCAAATTTGATCCACTTTGCTTGCAGGTTGGACAAGAGCCCATGATGTTGTTGAAGCAACTAGAACAATTTGGTGCATTAACAATGATTGCTCACACAAGTGATTTTCCAAGCTGGCCCGATTTTGATCCCACAAGATTGTATCTTTGGTGGAGTATTAAATTATGCAGCGATAAACCATTTGAAGAAGTTGATCAACTACTTGAATTTTATCGTGGAGAACAATCAGAACTGCTTATTGAGGCCATAGAAACACCTGCTGAGGAGGAACAAGAAGTTCAACAAGCTCACCAAAACATGCTTGCACAAATCTCTGATCAAGAAGCCCAATTCGTAGACTCTGAACCAAGCAAAGGTGCTGAATTAATGGAAACTGATGTTACAGAACTCCCAAAACCCAGCCAGACGATAAGAGTTCCAGTTTCAAGATTAGATCGGTTACAAAATCTGGTCAGTGAAACCGTAATTCGCCAGGCTAGGCTACTACGCCTTAATGATGCGATCCAAGCCACTGATGATCAATTAGGCGAGCAGTTTCTGCAATTTGTTGAAGATAATGAGCAAGCAGTCAGAGAGTTACAGGATCAGATCCAGCAAGTTCGCATGATTCCAGTTGGGACAATCTTTTCTCCGATGAAGAGGGTTGTACGTGATTTTGCCAACCGTCATCAAAAGCAGATCAAATTAGATATATTCGGAGCTGAAACTGAACTGGATAAAACAATCACTGAGCAGATCCAGGGACCACTGATGCATTTGCTAAGGAATGCAATGGACCATGGGATGGAGACTCCATCAGACCGAACCGTTGCGGGTAAGAGTTCGATTGGCACAATTACTTTGAGGGCTTCTCAGCAACAAGGATTTGTAATAGTTGAAATCACCGATGACGGGCGGGGGCTAGACCCGCATAAGATCCTAGAAGCAGGCCATAGACTTGGAATGGTTGCCATAGATCATCAACCCAACAAACAAGAAGTTCTTCAATTGATCTTCCAACCAGGTTTTACGACTGCTACAGAAGTCTCAGAGACTTCTGGCCGTGGTGTGGGCATGGATGCTGTAAAGAGAGATATTGAAGCATTGCTTGGAAATATTGAAGTCAGCAGCCAACTTGGAAAAGGGACTGCTCTCAAACTGAAGTTGCCTCTCTCTCTAGCAATTATTGAAGGGATGTTAGTCCGCATTGGTAAAGAAATATTTGTGTTGCCATTACTGTTGGTCACCGAGACTCTTCGACCACTTCCCAACCAACAGAAACGCTTCAAAACTCGAGGTGAATTGATTGATATTCGAGGACAATACCTTCCACTAGTAAGGCTTCACCAGCACCTAAAAATTGAGGAGGCCGTTGAAAAACCAGAGGAGGGTTTGTTGATTGTCGTTCAACAGGGGACACAAAAATATTGTCTATTGGTCGATAACATTGAAGATCAGTTGCCCGTTGTGATCAAGAGTCTAGAAGAGCACTTTATTCATATACCAGGAATTGCTGGTGCAACAATTCTGGGGGACGGTTCGGTGTGTTTAATTCTTGATGTAGCAGCTATTTTGAATTGAAAGAGGCTAGATGGATTTCCAACCGCATCACGTGCTGGGGCATTTCAATCTTCTGGATGAGGAAGATGAAAACTTTGATTATCAACTACTTCATCACAATGGGGAACAATGGCTAACTTTCCGGTTGGGCAAGGAGACCTATGGGCTCGAAATTCTGCAGGTGCGCGAGCTCATCAGTTATCCAGAAAGCATCACTAGGGTACCAAGATTGCCATTGTTTCTGCTAGGAATGATAAACCTGCGAGGGATGGTACTCCCGATTATGGATCTACGGAAACGCTTTGAAATGGCTGAATATGAGACCGGCCCTTTCACCGTCATCATCATTGTTCAAATCAAAAGCAAGGTGATTGGCGTGGTAGTAGATTCTGTTGTGGATGTTGTGAATTTACAGCAAGACAATCTTTTAGAAGCCCCAGAAGAATCAACTGAATTGGACTCCAAGTTCGTTAAGGGGCTTGCCAATCTTCGGGGAGAAATGGTCATCCTCCTTGATTTGGAACAATTACTAGCACCTGATGAATTAGAGCAAATCAGTATGCTCCGTTGAAATCCAGGTTAAAGCATTGTTACCTTCCAAAATTCGCGTTCTGATTATAGATGACTCAGCTATCGCACGAAATACACTCAGCAGGATCTTGGAATCTGACCCGGAAATTCAAGTTGTTGGTACTGCTCCAGACGCCTTGATTGGATTAAGAAAGATTAATGAGTGCTTGCCTGATGTTCTGACATTGGACGTTGAGATGCCCAAAATGGACGGACTTACCTTCTTGGATCGTCTGATGTCTTCTAAACCAATGCCTGTTGTGATGGTAAGTGCATATACAACAGAGGGTTCCGAGACAGCCATGAAAGCCTTGGAATTGGGGGCACTAGAAATCATCGAAAAGCCACGCATTGATGTCAGTACCGGCCTTCAAGACCTTGCTTTGCAAATTACTGACAAGGTCAAAGCTGCCGCTCAAGCAAAAATCAAAACTCCTCAACAACGCTTTCATCAGCAAGTCAGCCCAGGCGCGCGAATTTGTTCACCTGCTGCAAACCTACCCCAGATTACCAATAAACCCAAGGTCGTTGCTTTTGGAGCTTCTACGGGAGGAACTGATAGTCTCAGGGAAATTCTTGCTGAATTGTCTCTTGAAACACCTGGGATCTTGATTGTCCAGCATATGCCCAAGGCGTTTACCACCTCCTTTGCAAAAAATCTGGATCGAGTATCTAAGATCAGAGTCAAGGAAGCAGTCTCGGGAGATCGATTAGAACCTGGGTTGGCCCTTCTCTCCCCAGGTGATCAACACCTGGAACTGAGAAGTGATGCATATGGTTATTTCGTTGAATTAAATTCTGGCTCACTCGTCAATCGGCATAGACCATCAATCGATGTGCTGTTTGATTCAGTTGCACAGTATGCAGGTATAGATTCTATGGGAATCTTGCTTACGGGTATGGGAAGTGATGGAGCAAGAGGGTTACTCCGGATGAGACAAAAAGGCGCCTGGACGATTGCCCAAGAAGAAAGCAGTTGTGTTGTTTACGGTATGCCTAGAGTTGCTGTAGAATTAAGTGCAACTCGTGAGATACTGACGCCTGAGCAGATTATCACTAGATTACAACTACTTTCTCACAAAAATTTATGAAGAATCATCACGAGAAGGAACTTGGCTTCAAAGAATCTAAAAAAGCATTAAGACAAAATAAGTATTTTAAAGATTTCTCTCCAGACATACTCCCTCAGAGAATTCCGAAATGACTGAAATTACTTTATCTCCTTCGATTCTATCTGCTGATTTTGCCCGGCTTGGTGCAGAAATTCAGGCTGTCTCAGATGCTGGCGCCGATTGGATCCATGTGGATGTGATGGATGGGCACTACGTCCCAAATCTGACCATTGGTCCGGATGTTGTCAAAGCAATTCGCCCCTACACCGATAAGCCATTTGATATACATCTTATGATTGAGCCATACGAGCCTTACTTAGAAGCCTTTGCCGCCTCGGGAGCAGACATCATTACTGTTCATGCTGAGGCTGGAAATCATATAGATCGTGCTCTTCAACAGATCCGGTCCATGGGTAAGAAAGCTGGAGTCTCTCTCAATCCATCCACTCCTGAAAGTTCATTGGAATATCTAATAGAAAAGCTTGATCTAATTCTGGTAATGAGTGTCAATCCAGGATTTGGAGGACAAACTTTTCTGGACTCCCAATTGAGGAAAATTCGAAGAATTCGAGAGATGATTGGTGATCACTCTGTTGCTCTTGAGGTAGATGGTGGGATCAAGCCAGAAAATATAGGGAAAGTTGTTGAGGCAGGTGCCAATGTAGTTGTGGCAGGTTCGGCCATCTTTAAGGGTGGAACTCCCGCTAATTATAAAAAGAATCTGGCTTTACTGCGCAAAGCAGCCACCGCTCACTAAACTCCCAAATAACGGTAGATTAATTCAGGTTTCTGCCGAAGTTCATTGCTTGTTCCCTTCCAAACAATCCGACCACGCTCCATCAGAAAATGTTGATCCACCAATCTCATCAACTGTTCCAGATTTTTATCGATTAAGAAAATTGACTGACCACTCTTCTTCAAAGCTTCAAGCACTCGCCATATTTCTTCTCGAATAAGCGGCGCCAGTCCTTCAGTGGCTTCGTCCAAGATCAATAACTTAGGATTTGTCATCAAGGCTCGACCAATCGCCAGCATCTGTTGTTCTCCCCCGGAGAGAGACAAGCCCAATTGATTTTTCCTCTCCTCAAGAATTGGAAATAATTCGTAAACTTTTTCAAGATCCCATACCCCGCTTAAGTTGTGCCGATTAGCTGCAGTTGCGAATAAATTTTCTCGGACAGTGAGCAATGGGAAAATCTGACGTCCCTCCGGGACCAGTCCTATCCCCAGCCGACTGATTCGATAAGTGGGCCATTGCTGAACTTCCTGACCAGAGAATCGGACTTTACCTGAACTTGCTGGTGTCATTCCTAGAATGGAGCGAATTGTAGTAGTTTTGCCCATTCCGTTGCGACCAAGGAGGGATACTACCGTCCCAGACTGGACTTCCAGATTTACTCCAAAGAGAACCTGGGATCTTCCATAGGCTGCTTGCAGATCTTCAATTTGCAACAGAGATTTCATGCTCACCCAAATAAGCCTGACGGACTTCAGCATTTTCACGAATTTCACTCGGCGTATCAGTAGCAATGATGCGCCCATAGACCAGAACGGAAACACGATCTGCAACCGCAAATACTGCATCCATATCATGTTCAATCAAAAGCATGGTAATTTTGCCCTTCAATTGCTGAAGCAACTTCACCACTTGCAAACTTTCCTCAGCTCCTATCCCTGCCATTGGTTCGTCCAGTAGCAATAATTTCGGTTCCAACGCCAGAGCCATTGCTAGTTCCAGTTGACGTTGTTGTCCATAAGCCAAAGCATAAGCCGGAATTGCCATTTCTCGATCAAGGCCAGCCCACTTCAAATATTCTTCAGCTCTTGTTCTTAATTCAAAATCATCACGAACTGCTTTCCAAAATCGAAAGCTGTGTCCTTGTTGGCTTTGTAAAACCAAAGCAACATTTTCTAAGGCACTGAACTCTGGAAAAATCGATGTGATTTGAAATGACCGAACCAGACCCAAGCTCGGACGAGTTGCCTCTGGAACCTGCAATAGATTTCTTCCATCAAACTGAATTTGACCTGAATCTGGTCGTAAGGATCCGCTTAACTGCGAAATCAAAGTTGTCTTGCCAGCTCCGTTTGGTCCAATCAAAGCGTGGAGTTCACCATGATTGACTTCCAGACTCAGGTTATCCGTGGCAGCAAGTGCGCCAAATTGCTTGTGAAGGTTTTCAATTCGCAAAAGTGTCATCAACACCCTTCATCTTCTGAAAAAGCAAAGCATGCAGGCCGCCTTTAGCAAACAGCACAATGCAGATGAGTGCGGGACCAAAAACCAACCTCCAGTGTTCACTCAGCAGATAGAGACCCATTCCATGAAACAGTAGAGGCAGAAATTCCTCGAGTAGTAGGAAAACAATGGCGCCCAGAATTGGCCCAGTCCATGTTCCAATTCCTCCGAGGATCACCATGATCAGCAGGTCGCCTGAGCGAGTCCAATGCAGAAAATCAGGACTCACAAACTCCATGTGATTTGTCAACAGAGCCCCTGAAAGACCTGCCAAAGCACCAGAAACTACAAAGGCCACTAGCATGTAGGGGTAAGGTGGAACCCCGATGGCTGTCAGGCGAGTTTCATTCTGCCGCAGTGCCTGCAAAACCATTCCAAATCGAGACAAGGAAAGTCTTCGCAGAAACCAAGTAGCTAGCCCAAGGACAATTAGACAGATCCAATACATTTGCTGATCTTCGCCCAAATCAAGGCCAGGGATTTTGTTACGGCCATCCATCATCATCAGTCCGTCATCTCCTCCATATCGTTCCAAGGAAACGAAGAAGTAAAAGAGCATTTGGGCAAAAGCCAAAGTGATCATGATGAAGTAGATTCCTCTGGTTCTGAGACACAAAGCACCGATGCCAAGCGCCACGATCCCAGAAACTATCATTGAGACCGGGATGGCGATTAATCCCTCGAGGGTTCCAGGCAACCCTAAAAAATTTGTTTCCTCATATTGATGCCAAGCCAGTATTCCCACTACGTAAGCGCCCACCCCCATGTAGGCCGCATGGCCAAAGCTAACAAGTCCAGCATAGCCCAAAAGCAAATTTAGACTCAATGCGGCAAGCGCATAGATCCAGATGCGTGAGGCTGTTGAAACTAAGTAAGGTTCCTCCAGCCAATTCACTAACCATGGAAAACCAATGAGAAGCAGACCAACCCCCAGCGCCAGTTTTGCTTCAAAATTTTCAGAAAGCATCATCGAGCCCGAATCACCACAGGGAGAATTCCCTGTGGTCGAAAGATCAAGACCAACGCCATCAACAGGTACACAGACATTGAAGAAAGAGCGGCACCAATGCTGTCTGCAAAATCGGGCTGTAGTATCAGCCGTAAGCCGCTTGACAAAAATGCCCTCCCCAGAGTATCCACCATACCAATTAACAGGGCTCCAACGAGAGCACCACGAATGGAGCCTAATCCACCAATCACTATACAAACAAAGCAGAGAATCAGAACATTTTCTCCCATTCCGACCTCCACTGAGATCAACGGACCTGCTAGCGCTCCTGCAAAACCTGCCAAAAGAGCCCCCAACATAAAAAGCCCCGTATTAAGTAGGGTCAAATTGACCCCCAGCGCCTCCACCATTTCCTGATGGGTAGTCCCCGCACGGAGTAGCATTCCTGCGCGAGTGTGGGTAATCAACAAATACAGAAAAAAAGCGAGGAGCAGTCCAACCCCAATGATCAGCAGTCGATAGAGCGGGTAGGGTAGGCCGGGTAGAATTTCTACAGAGACGCTCAGCGTCTCTGGCAAACTGAGGAAGAGAGGGGCTCGCCCAAACCATATCGTCGTTGATTCATTCAGAAAGAGAATCAATCCAAAGGTTGCCAGAACCTGGTCCAGATGATCTCGACGGTAGAGTTGGCGAATTATTACCAACTCTACGAGCAACCCAGTGAAAGCAGAAGCAGGCAAAGCCAGCAACAGGCCCCACCAAAAAGAGCCTGTCCACTGCATTCCAAGTGCAGCAGCGTAGGCTCCAACCATATACAGGGAACCATGGGCGAGATTGATCACTCCCATGATTCCAAAAATCAACGTTAACCCAGCAGACAAGAGAAACAGGAATATGCCGAGTTGAAGACCATTTAGTAGC
>AGAU01000053.1 GCA_000224765.2 SAR324 cluster bacterium JCVI-SC AAA005
TTTTTTTCTCAAAATAAGGTTCTTGACATTGATTGTAAATAAAAATGAGGAAATCTAAAAATATAGAATTGTATTATTAATGCTTTAGAAAGCTTGTCACTATCCAGGCCAACGTTCTGCTCTATCAGTAAAAACATGGTGTTTAGCTCTTGGAATGACATACATCTCTGCATTTTGCAACTTATAAAAAAACTCCAACCATATTCACAAAAGTATCCATCATCAGGTTTCATAGACGTATCGTCTCTTCCCCAAGGCATTAAAATTGGCATTTCCAATTTATGGGCAAATTCAGAAATGTGTTTTCCATTAAACATCAAATCAGCATTTGTAGATTCTATTGATTTATTAATAGTTGTTGCTCTCTCTTTGGCTATTTTATGTGTAGATTGAACGATCTTTAAAGACATTTTAATACGATTCTCTTCAACTAGTGATTGATCAAAATATAAATTACTTAGTTGGTCTTTTACACTGTCGTAAGTTGGGAATGGATGTGCATGACCCTGAGGCCCATAAATATACTTTGCTCCTTCAGGATAGTCAGGTATACCTTTGGTTCCATTAAGACTGTTAATAATGATTAATCTTTTCACTACAGATGGAATTTTGTGTGCGATGTACTGTACCAGCCATCCACCATGTGAATTGCCACCTATAAATATAGAATCGAGCTTCATTGACTTAAGAAACTTAATCAGAAATTCACCTTGCTCCACAGCAGTATATATTTTGGAACTTTTGTCAAATGTTTCCCCAAAATTGACGACATCTGGTGCAATTACACGGAAATTGCGCATAAGGTGTTTTGTGCAACTCCCGTAATTGAGCTCCGCACATGACAAAGCGCCACCACCATGAATTAAAATGAGTGGATGACCTGTCCCAGCTTCAATGTAATGGGTTTTAATTCCCTCAACGTCGATAAAACAATGTTTATAGTTATCCATTTCAGTATGCATTTTGTAATTTAAATTGGTTAACAAGAGGCTTCTTGTTCAAGAACAATTCAATGTTGTGACAAAATAGCTCAGTGATTCGTTTATTTTCATCAAAGGTAGTACTTGCGGAGTGAGGGAATAAAATAACATTACTCAAATTCCAAAATTCGCTTTCACGTGGGAGAGGTTCATTTAAAAAACATCAAGGGCTGCACCAGATATAGTGTTTTTTTTAATGCCTCAATTAGATGGCGTTCGTTGACTAATGAGCCCCTGCCAATGTTTATTAGGTAAGAATTTGGCTTCATAACGTTAAAAATTTCTGAATTAACGATTTCATTGGTTTTGGTGGTTTGTGGGGCCACTAAAATTAGAAAGTCAACCAATTTAGCCATCTCTTTTAAATCAGTCTTATCAAAAAATTTATCAATATTCCTATAAGAAGATAGGTTTGATAAATTATTCTTTATGCCAAAAACCTTCATCTTAAAAAACTTGCAATGATTTGCTATCTCTTTCCCAATATTGCCTACCCCTACGATACCAACAGTTTTATTCGAAAGATCGTTAACTGAAAAACGCTCCCAAACTTTTTCGGCTTTCAATTGCTGTACTTGGAAATAGTTTCTTGACCACATTAAAATTGACATCATACAGAATTCGGCTAGTGGAACCGAGTGTACTCCTTTGGCGGTAGTGAATTGGGTGTTTGGCATTTTTACTAAATATTCATTTTTTTT
>AGAU01000052.1 GCA_000224765.2 SAR324 cluster bacterium JCVI-SC AAA005
TTCCGGTCGAGAAATGTTGCCCATTGATTGTGATCGATTTTCTGCACTGAATTAGATTGGTGTTTTGTCCATCTTGTCCATAGGTTAGCCTCTGGAGCAGCTTTTAATAGAGAAGTGGAACTATTAAAGACAAGTATGAAACAGATTGTGAGAATTATTTTAGATCCAACAATGTATCCCCAAAAATAATCTGTGACCGACATCACACTGAATTTTACATTTTGCATACTTCCTTATCCACTTTTTTGCAATTATATTATATGATTACTATTAGTAGCATACTACAGATTTGTGTTCATTAAGTAAACCCACCTTCGTCAAAGTTCGCTCTTGAGTTTTAAAGATAAATTTAAAAATAAACAATCGATCGTCGGTCAAATTGTGGTCAAACTGGGACAGAAAATCCCACCAATTGGTCGGGTATGTGGTTGGGTAAATCGAAATCTAGGTAAAGACCAGAAAGGTGGTAGGCTGGTTTAAATATTGATTTTACTGAGGAAAAGTATGTTGGTGGGGGCAGGATTTGAATATCCTTGATGATTCCCAGAGATTTGTGGCTACAATGAAGGCCTTTTAGCCTCAACTGGTTAAGAGTTTGTGGAACCTAATCTCAGGTTCTCACTTACTGATCAACCACAAAGATAAATTCAATTAAACTTTTAGAAAGCTTAACATGTCAAATGAAATCGCTTTGGTTGTTGGCGCAGGAAAAGGATTGAGTGCATCCTTAGCAAGGACATTTTACACTGATGGTATGAAGGTTATCCTAGCTGCCAGAAATGTAGAAAAACTCAAAACTATTGCGAGTGCAGTTAATGCTACACTTATCAAGTGTGATGCAAGTGACACTAATCAAGTCGAACAAATGTTTGAACAAATTGATGAACTTCACGATCATATTGATTTAGTTGTCTATAACCCCTCTGTCAGAGTTCCAGGTTCTATAACTGAGATAGATCCCGTAGTAGCAAAGAAGGCAATAGAGACAACTTCTTTTGGTGCATTTCTTGTCGCAAGACAAGCAGCGAAAAGAATGAAACAGGCAGGTAAAGGGACAATTCTATTCACGGGTGCTTCGGCAAGTATCAAAGGGTTTCCTAGATCTTCCATTTTCGCAATGGGAAAATTCGCATTGCGAGGGCTTGCTCAGTCTTTAGCAAGGGAACTACATCCGTCAAATGTTCATATTGGTCATTTCGTAATTGATGGACAAATTCTAACGCTTAATCACAGGGATAAGATTGACAGCGATAAAGATAATTCAGAAGACAACGAACAACAGTTAGATCCAGACGAAATTTCCAAAATTTATTTGGAATTTCATCGTCATCATAAATCAACATGGAGTTGGGAGATTGAATTACGACCAAAAAACGAAAGATTTTAGTCATTATTCCATTCGAATTAAGAATAAATATAGTTGGCTAGACTTGATCTGTATCCATCCCAATGTCTGTTGCATTTTTGCTATCACGCTAGACAGTTTTCAGACACCACGTATCACCGTTAAATGGTTCAGCTTCAAACAGCAAAACCAAACAGGGTTAGATCATCCCTTCTCTTGTTGAGGCCC
>AGAU01000051.1 GCA_000224765.2 SAR324 cluster bacterium JCVI-SC AAA005
CCCCCCAAATAGCGTTCCACTGATCGCTGCAGCAAAGGCGACAAAAACCAGTCCCTCAGGGCCAGTCCAGGTTCCAATCAATGCCATGACCGCAGGATCTCCATCTCCAAGTCCCGCTCTACCACGGAGAGCCTCATACAGCACCCCTAGCAAGTACAGTCCACCAGCTCCGAGTAGAGCACCAAAAACTGCCTCACGGACTGAGCCAAGGTCATTCAACAACAAAATCGTAAATTGTAGGGCCAATGTCAGGGTGACAATGCGGTAATCAATCCACATCGTATGCCAGTCAATTGTAGCGATGAGCAGCAAAGACCAGAGAAGTAGCAATTCCTGACAAAGTTGCCAAGGCTCTTGTGGTCTATCAGGCCAAAATCCTAACCAAATTCCGAGCGGGAAACCCAAAGCTAGCCATGGGGAGCGCGCACCACATTTCAGACATCTTCCTCTGTTTTTCAGGGCATCTAAAAGGAGTGACTTACGCCAGCCTGTCTGCATTTCGAGACAGGAAGAACAACGCTGAATTAACTGTGGGACTTCAGCCTCTTTAAGTATTTGGCACCACCATCGCTCAGCTAGCCAACCGAGGCTCAAGGCCCCGATAGTCCAAAATAACAACCACAAGGTCATTTCCCCGGCAGAATTTGACCGGTATCTGCATCAATCTCGAAGAGTTTGACAGCACCTGGCATTGGAATTTCAAGATTAGAACCCGGGATTCTTAAACCAGGAGGACCATCGACCATCACTGCAAAATGTAAAAGACCCTTCTGGTACAGTCGATCTAGGGCAAGCAACTGAGCTTCAACCTCTGCCTTCACATCTTCACCCAAGTTCACTTCTTCGGAAATGCAGACTCCTTCACCATCCATCAAAATGCGAAGTAATAATCCAGCACCATTGGCTTTAACTGCTCGGGTATAAGCCCGAGTTCGAAGTCGTTGCTTTTGTGAACTGCGTCTACTTACGCGTTCTCTTGGCTCAGCCTGAAGCTGTAGTTGTTGAGTCAAATTTTCAATTCGGTCTGAGAAAGTGTCACTCTGGTCCACACCATGGACTGTCTCGCCCAGTTCAAGAAGTGCCTTTCCTCGAAAGGATTGACCAAGTAGCCTCCCTGAGAAAAGAGATTTATATCCTAGCTCTTTCGACACTTGCACATGAAAAGAAGTTTCCTCAGATTTCAATTCAAAGTGGGGAGTTTCAGTCACTATATGATCCTTCTTGCCGAAAAAATTGCTCAAGAGTGCTCCAAATCGCAGCAATAGTTGTCTCCGAAAAGCACACCCGTCGGTACCCTACTCAGAAGCTTCTTGAATTTGAAATTCTGTGTTTTCAAATAGCCGAATCTCTGAAGTATCACGAAAGAGAATCGTTGCTTTAAACTCGATTCCTGTACGGACTAGATCTCTTTCGTAATGTGATATCCCTTCACGTTCCTAAGTGATTCGCATACTATTTTATCAACCCTAGCCTCCCTCATAATTCCTAGGAACCCATCGTTGTCGCCTTACAAAATCCAAGTAGGCTGGAAGCAAAATCTCCGAATCTAGAAGTCCCTTACGATATTCGAGTTGGGGGAAAATATGATATCGCCAATAGGCACAGTTTCTTCCCGCTTCACGCATCTTCATGAAGCTAGGCTCACGGGTACCAGTAAAGAGCATGCCTGGGGCACCTGGGGCAGGTGGAAGATCTTGATCTACGCCTGGCCATTGTATTTCTGCTCGCAAGGCAGCAACTCGATTGCTGCCTTTTACTTTCTGAATTCTATCCCATTGACAATCTGATAATTCTTTTAAAACAGGCTCCCGACGAAGCTTATCCCAATCCTGCGCTTTAACCCAGTCTAAATACTGTTGCCAAGTCTTCTTTTCATATTCTTCAGGAATGTAGGGGTGCCCGTTCAGAACCGCCATTGACCTAAGACGATGGGGTTCCCGGGCTGAGAGCAAATACCCCATACGTGCACCTTCACCGATTCCAAGAAAGTGGACGTTGTCCAATTCAAGTGCGGTCAATAAACAACACAGATCCTGCATCCGTGCTTCTGGCAAATAATCTGAGATATCGTCAGAGTCATCACTTCTTCCCTGTCCAAGAGGATCCATTCTCAAAACACGATACTCCTGTTGCAACACATCAAGATATCCTGCTTCTTCCCAAGATTGCAGATCCATCCACAGGGAAGGATACAATAAAAGGTATGGTCCTCGTGAACCATCAAGATCGTAAAAGATTTTTCGTTGCCTCGAGACTACAAATGCCATCGTTAGTTCGATCCTCCCCCAAGCTTTTGCTCCATCTTCTTGGAGAAAGCCTCATCTTCCGTAGAGGCCTGATGACGCCAGCGTCGATGAAACCAGGCCCATTGTGGAGGGTCAATGCGGATCAACTCCTCAATCCTTTGATTGAGCCAACGAGTAATTCTGTAGAGATCTTCCTCCAAGACTTTGGATTCTGAATGAAAGCTACCCCAGTCATAAATCTTTACCTCAAAGTTACCATCGGGTTGCCGCAATGTGGTAAATCCTAATACTGGAGCCCCGGTTTTCATTGCAATCCTAGCAACACTTGCAGGTGTCTTGGCCAGCATCCCAAAAAATGGAACCCAAATACTTGGGACATTTGTATCCTGATCTATAGCCAGAAACAGAATTCCATTTCGTTTGAAACAGTGGAGAATTTTGCGCAGCGTCTGAGGATCGCCCCTGGGGATCAATTCCAGATTACCCCTCTGCCTATGTTGTCGGATCAATTCATTTAGGCGATCATCTGGAACGTTGGTTGTCACTAAGGCAGCATAGTGTCCTTTTTCGGCTGCAAAAGGCAGGAGCATCTCCCAGTTCCCCATGTGAAGCCCCACGAAGATCACACCTTTTCCTTTTCCTAGTGCCTGCTCTACAAGAAGATAGCCTTCAACAATCACATGTTCTTGATGGTTTTTCATCAAGTGGTTTAGGGCAAAGAATTCCATTAATAGCATCCCAAAGTGCCTGAAACATTCATGAACCCACTGTGAACGAGTGAATTCTGACACTTCTGGAAAGACTCGCTCCAGTTGAGCCCTCGCGATTGCTCTCTCTTTGGAAAGTAACCAATAAGCAAGTTTACCAATTCCACGACCAATCTTTTGAAGTTGGCTCAGCGTGAGTCGATCTCCCAACCACAAACCAAATTTGAAGAGTTGAAATTGTAGATTTCGACTTAGTCTAATTATCCAGGAAGCCCGTTGGTCTTTGCGAAACTGAGAGTAAGAAATTGAATCAGTCATGCTTCGGAATGGTCTTTTCCAGGAAATCTCGGACTGACTCAGGAGTTGCTGGTAAACGATGACATCTTGTGTCCCGGTTGCGTAGACTAGCCAATTCAGAAGGTTCAGGAGGAGGATTGCCTGTGGCTTGTTTGATAGCAGTAGCAAACTTTGCAGGGTGAGCGCATGCTAAGCTTATTACCGGACTAGCTGGCGAAATCTTACGCGCTGCAGCATACCCAACCGCAGAATGTGGATCTAGCAGGTAACCATGCTTTGAATGCACCTCACTGATAGTTGCCACAGTCTCCTCATCATCCACCCGAACTGACTCAAACTGGATTTGTGCCGTTTTCAGGTAGTCCCCAACGAGAGTTAATTTCCCTGAAGCCTGAAATTCCGTCATCCAATTTTGTAAAATTTTAGGATCTTTATCGCACAAGTCGTACAGATAGCGCTCTAAATTACTTGAAATTTGAATATCCATTGACGGGCTTAGCGTTTCTTGAACACCTTCTTGGTGGTATTCACCCTTGCTGAATAGGCGATGGAGAATATCATTTGAATTGGTGGCTACAATTAATTTCTCAACAGGTAGGCCTATTTGCTCTGCATAGTACCCTGCCAGGACATTTCCGAAGTTCCCGGTTGGAACTGAGAAAACAACTGGGATTTCAGCACTTCGCGCTACTCGACAGTGGGCATATATGTAGTAGACAATTTGGGCTAGAACTCTAGCCCAATTGATTGAATTGACAGCCCCCAATCGCTGGGTTTTTTTAAATTCCACATCTTTGAAAAGGTATTTGACAATGTTTTGAGCGTCGTCAAATGTTCCGTCTACAGCAAGGTTGTGTACATTTTCATCAGTCACTGTAACCATCTGCAGCTCTTGTATGGGGCTAACTCGACCAAATGGATGCAACATAAAGATCTCAAGATTTTTCCGGTGTCGCATACCATGAATGGCAGCGCTACCAGTATCTCCAGAAGTCGCACCCAGAATTCGTAACCGTTCTCCCCTTCTATAAAGTAGTGACTCAAAGAGGTTCCCCAACAACTGAAGTGCCACATCCTTAAAGGCGAAGGTGGAGCCGTGGAATAATTCTAGTACATGTATGGAAGATACTGGAACAACTGGAGCGATACTTGATGTTCGAAAACTTCTGTAACTTTGATGAATGATTGCTTTCAGTTCTGATCTATCAAAAGACTCACCTACAAACAAATCTAGTACTTCAAGACATAGTTCTTGATAATTCAACGAACGCCACTGTTTGAGTTTGTCTTTAATACAAGGCAATTCTTGGGGAATTAATAGTCCGCCATCTTCGGCAAGGCCCATACAAGAGCTGCATCATCAAAATTGAGATCACTAACTCCTCCACGTGTACTGCAATACTTCATTTATTTCCTGAATAGACTATAACATATCGTTAGTAGAAGAGAGTCTGCAGGTGCACAATAACATTTGCAGGGCGAAACAAAGGAGTAATTTTTCAAAGCCCTTGCATCCACCACGTCAGCACTATTTTTGCTTCCCTTTTTAGAAAAGAAGTTTCATCGATCTTGCCGAGAGCAAATCCATCTCGGAGATAGTGAAGCTTCGCTAAGCATTCTTTTCGGCTCTTGCAGTGGCTCCAGCCTTTTTCCTTACGATACACCAATTGATAGTATTCCTCGTCATCAACAAAGATAGGGTTTTCAATAGAATGTGGCGTAAGGTTGATCATGACTGATGCTCATTGGACCAGGAAGGCATTATGCAATCGTTGGCGTAGACTTTTGGTGGCTGCAAGCAGTGGTGTGATGTTTGGTTTAAGCACCCCAGGGTTCGGATTTTCATTGCTGGGGCTTGTGGCATTAGTTCCATTATTGATTCTTAACGAAGAAATCCTCTCAATTCCGCAAAAGAGGCGCAAATCATTTTTCAAAATTCTAAGTTACAGTTTCGTTGCAGGATCTATCAGTGCTGTGATTGGGGGCTATTGCATAACCAACAGTGCGCACGTCTATGGCCATCTGCCACTTCCACTAGCCGTCTTGGTTACTGCTTTTGGATATGGCCTAGAGGTTGGCCTGATTTTCTTCTTCTATTTTGGGTGTTTGCTTCCATTTTTACCTAAACATTCTTGGGCTGACCTTCCTGTCCGTATTCTTTGGATTCTCGCTCTGGAACTCAAATACCCTCGTCTATTCGAATGGAGTTTTGGGGGATTCGCCTACTACAAAGTACCATATATTGAGCAGTTCGCTGATATAATTGGCTCTTCAGGTCTTAGCTTATTGAGTGTAGGCTGTAATTTTACATTTGTCTTGGTCTGGCGTTGTATTAAGCAAAAAAAACATGAGTGGTTCAACGTCAAGTTCGCAACATTACTATTGATAAAAGTGCATTTGCTTGCCGGGTTCTATGGTGGGTGGCGTACAATGGATTTGCGGGATTTCAAATCAGAAGCACAGATTGAGGTCGTCTCTTTACAACCTAACTTCTCCTTAGCACAACTAGCTTCTAATCCTGACCTAGCGTTCTCCGAACGCACTCGAAACATTGATTCTTTGCTAGATGACTCAAGGAGGGCTCTAGCTGCAACTGATAAAAAAAATCCTGATCTAGAGAGAATGCTAGTTTGGCCAGAATCTACTTTCCCAGCTCCAATTTTTAAAGATGCCTCCGCTAAAAAACTGGTCTCAAATTTTGCCAAAGAAGAACGTTCACATTCTACTAAGTACTGTGGACTGGGAAATGCAGGCGAACGGTAGTTATCGATTTTTTGGTATATCCGTTTTGGTCAACTCTGATGGAGAGATTGCCGGACGCTACAACAAAATCTTTCTGATCCCATTTGGAGAAAGTATTCCCGGTTCAACTTGGTTTCCAAGTTGGGCAGCTTGGTTAAGGGAAATGATTCCAAACATCTCCGAATTTGAGGCTGGTCAGGAATTCACAGCAATGCCAATTGGGGATGCCAAAATTTCGGCGCCCATTTGCTTTGACGGATTCTCACCAAAGATTATTCAGAGAATGGTTATTAACGGCGCTAACCTGATTGTGTTGAGTGGGAATTTAGCCTGGTTTGGAAGATCCAATGCCAGTGACTATCTCGAAATGATAACGCGTTGGCGAAGTCTTGAGAACCGTGTGCCTGTGGTTTTTGCTACGAATAGCGGCTACAGCTTGTACTGGGATGCCGCTGGGCAAGTACTTACCAAAAGGATGAAACTCTTTGAGGAAGGACATTTGAGTGCGGTGATGGCATTAACCACATACAATTCCTGGTACCGGGATAAATCAGGATGGTTAATCTGGTTCTACAGTATACTTAATTTCCTAGCTTTAGGATATTTGATTAGACACAGGGAAAAGAAAACCATCAGTCAGGACGACGCATACGGCCTCTAATCCGTATTGGCTCTCCGTAAACAGGGTTGGTACAAACTGTTTTGACTGTTTCTGTATACCAATTGCCGCCACGTTTTGCTGGAATGAGATTCTGATTTAAATATTTTGCGATTTTGCTGTAACTGAGTTGCTCAATTTCTCGTTTCTGGCGGATCAGCTTAACAATTTCTACCTCCTCCTCGGCTGGGATTAATTTTTTATTCTGATAAACAAAGCCGTAAGGAGCATGGCCTACACGCTCCCCAATGCGCCGCTTTCTCTCGATCAATTCGCGAGTTCGATCAGAAATTCTTCTTGATTCCCACTTCGACAAAATGCCGATGATGTTTAAAATGCGTTGCCCACAGGCTGTGGCTGTCTCAACGTTCTCCTCAATCGAGATCAAGTTGACACCGCTTTCATGACATATTTTTTGTAAAACTTGCTGATGAAGGTGAAGTACTCGCACCAAGCGATCTAGACGTGGAACAATCAAAGTGGTGATTTCTCCCGATTCAGCAAGCTGCAAAACTTCTTCAAGGCCTGATAAATCAAGCGTGGCACTAGTCTCTGCCTCATCCTGGATAATTCTCTTGAGAGTAAGATTCCTTGCAACTGCAAAGTGTCTGATTTGTGACTCTTGTTCTTCCAGAGTAAAACCCTTGGGCTGAGTGCGTTGATAATTGATCCTAATATAACCGTAAACAGCCATAGTTTGCCTTCAAATTGTCCCTGAGTTTCTAAGACTACAAGTAAAGAATTTAATGAAACAGAATATTAAATTAATGTGTAAGGATTAGATGGTTTGCCGGAATAGTCAATCAGTTTGTCAGATAAAGCAGTTATGTTTCATCACTCTGTCATTTATCTGTTTTAGTTTATTTTCAAAGGATTTATTGGCAAATAATTACCTGTCTCTGTTTCAAGAGGGTTCCACTTTACGATACGAACATTGGAACCTAGAACGCAAAGAAGTAACAGGTTACAGTATTTTTCTCCAAATTTACCTAGATGAGAAAAAACAATGGGTGGAGCAAAATGCCAACATTAAACCTGATGGGAAAGTCTTTACTCGCAAACAGCTTACTTTCACGGACAATGGTAAGATTCAATCATACACTGAAGAGGACCTTCGTGATATTTACCAGGTGTCCACAACTTATAGTGGGACAACTTCAGAATCTGTTTTAAATAGAGCCGGTGAAATTCGAAATTTTAAACAACAACTTGAAAAAGGTACCGTACCACTTGAGTTGATCATGTTGCACATGCGATCGTTGATGCCTGAACTGTTGAAGGATAAGGAAATAAAATTCTCCATATATGCATCAATGTTGGCATTGGAATTAGAAGAGCAAGGATTGCCTCAATCTCTAAGCCAATTGAAAATGATTGCAGAGCCAATCAGGAAACGAAATTATTCGGCTCCATGGGGGG
>AGAU01000050.1 GCA_000224765.2 SAR324 cluster bacterium JCVI-SC AAA005
CTCGTGATAGTGAATTATGGACCTTAAAAAATTTGATATTATTTCCGCATTCAGCAAGTACTACTTTTGGTGAAAATAAACGAATTACTCATCTCTTTTGTCACAATCTTGAAAATTTTTTAAATAATAAACCTTTAATTAATCAATTTAATGCAGAAAATTTATATTGAAAAGGAATACTTAACTTTTCGGCATTTGAAATCGAAATCAAAGGTCAGATAAGGATGAAGTGTAAAATTTCAAATGCTCTGGATCATTTTTAGAGATTCATAGTTCAAAGTGGGGTAGTATGGAAAGCTGATTCCAAGCGTGAGCGTTGTACCCTGCACGCTTTTCTTAATGACAATGGATTTCGGTATCTGGAGCTACATTGCGCCAATCATCTAGGTGACTCAATAAATGACTCATTTAAAAAATCAGATTGCCCATACCCTTGCTATAATCGGGCATGCCACCATCCTTCAGATCACAAAGAATAAGAGACCATTATACAAAACTATCAATCTATCACGTAGTTGGTAATTCAGGTTGAAAGAACCTTAAAATAACTATATTTTGGTTAAATCATTCCGAAACACTTTGATTAGAAAGCATATTCTAATCATGGGGGTATTATATTAATATTTTTAGCTCTGGAGGGTAGGGTGCATTCGTCGTGAATAAGGAATTCCTTATGCTGATTTAAACTAATGTGTTAATTTAGTTAATAATATCTAACCTCGGTATTCTTTAGATAAATACAAGTGTTTAATTTCATAATTGATAGATTACTGTAGTGGTCAATTGAATTGACACCCAGAGATAGTATAAACTTGATGTCATACCTCCCCTAATATGGCCTGCTGGAACTTTGTTTACCTACTAGTATGTGATTTGCATCAACTGTTTGAGTAAATTTTACTACTGGTTTGTAGAAAGGAAGCATTTCAAAACTCTAGTTGATTCTTGCTCATTGATGATTGAGATCAATTCATTCGCAATCTTTAGGAAGTAAGATGAAATACTACATTTTGTTTGCACTGATTATAATCAAAATATCATTTGTACCGATGGCATTTGCTAATCATCAAGCCGGTGGAGTCATCTTAGCATTGGGACTTGGTTTTCCTGTAGGGTTTGACTCAACTGCGTCGAGTACCAGTGCAGACCCTGACTCCTATGGGGGTTACAAGTTGATTTTATCTCCTGGATTTCTACCTGTCGGAGTAGCATATTCTAATTTTACAGCTGACTATAACGAAAGTACTACAACCTCTTTGAAGGGAACAGAAGAGCATAGTGTTTACGAAATTCTAATTCGAGTACCAATTGGAGAATTTGGTATGGGAATCGGTCTTGGAGTGGGCACTGTTTCGGTTTCTCCTGATGAACCAGAATATTCAGTAGATGACGCAGATTCTATTGCTTACTCTATTAGTTTCGTAACCCCACCATTACTTGGGCCAGTATTGTTACTGGGAGGAATCGGTGTAATTGATGCCAGTGATTCTGATATCAAAAGAAATGGAGTAGTAGAATCTACGAAATATAATGGATCTGCAACAGTTCCATATCTTGGGGCGGTTATTATTTTTTAGAAATTTTGTTCGATTCATACGATAAAATCTGCCAGATTTTTCTCACAACTACCAATACCTATAACGGTTTTGTTTTGGAACGCTGCCCACGTATACGCCCACGTACAACCGTTAAGGATTGATAGTAACTGTATGAAGTCAGGAGTTCGGTCCTCCTTGTCTTCAACAAAAAATACTAAATAAAAACAAAAATTTACAAGAACAGGCTAGTGCTGAGGGTCCAGTTTGTGGGTCTAAATAGGCAAGGATTGATTGGAACCTTGATCATTTTTGAGGGTCCAATTGGAGCATTTGCTGTAGCTTATTT